>NC_019689.1:2167750-2484500 GCF_000317025.1 Pleurocapsa sp. PCC 7327
CTTTATTCATTTCTTTGATGGTTTCCGCACCTCCCATGAAGTCCAGAAGATCGAACTGCTAGAGGATGAGGACTTAAGGGCGCTTATCGACGACGATTTAGTCCTAGCACACCGCAGTCGCGCCATGACTCCCGACCGTCCCGTCTTGCGCGGCACCGCTCAAAATCCCGACGTTTACTTCCAGGCAAGAGAAACAGTCAATCCCTTCTATCAAGACTGCCCCAACATCGTTCAAGAGGCAATGGACGAATTCGCCAAGCTAACGGGGCGGCAATACTATCTCTACGAATATCACGGCGACCCAGCAGCAGAGCGCGTCATTATCCTGATGGGTTCCGGTTGCGAAGCGGTACACGAAACCGTCGATTATCTCAACCAGCAGGGCGAGAAAGTTGGCGTTCTCAAGGTACGCTTGTATCGTCCCTTCGATGCAACGCGGTTGGTTGCTGCTTTGCCCAAAACCGTCAAGACCATCGCCGTCCTCGATCGCACCAAAGAACCCGGCAGTGCCGGCGAACCTCTTTATCTCGATATCATCACTGCCCTCAACGAAGAATGGACCCGACAAATGCCCAAGGTAGTTGGAGGACGTTACGGTCTATCCTCCAAAGAATTCAACCCGGCAATGATTAAGGGCATTTTCGACAATCTAGCGCAAGAAAAACCCAAAAATCATTTCACTATCGGGATCGATGACGATCTGAGCCACACTTCGCTCCCCTACGATCCCAGCTTCTCGATCGAACCCGATAGCGTTGTGCGGGCGCTATTCTACGGGTTGGGCGCTGATGGAACCGTCGGAGCTAATAAGAACTCAATTAAGATTATCGGGGAAGAAACCGACAACTACGCCCAGGGTTACTTCGTCTATGACTCCAAAAAATCTGGCGCGGTAACAGTCTCGCACCTGCGCTTTGGTCCCCAACCGATTCGCTCGACCTACCTCATCGACAAGGCAAACTTCATTGGCTGTCACCAGTGGAATTTTATCGAAAAACTCGATATGCTGACATCGGCTGCCCCTGGCGCGACCTTCCTATTGAATAGTCCCTACAGTGCCGAGGAAGTCTGGGGACATCTGCCCATCGAGGTACAAGAGCAGATTATTGGTAAAAAGCTAAAAGTGTACGCCATCAATGCCAACAAAGTCGCTCGCGAAAGCGGCATGAGCGGACGAATCAACACGATCATGCAGGTATGTTTCTTTGCCCTAGCTAACGTATTGCCTAGAGATGAAGCGATCGCGCAGATCAAAAAAGCGATTCAAAAAACCTACGGCAAGAAAGGCGACGAGATCGTCCGCATGAACCTGCAAGCAGTAGACAATACCCTTGCCAATCTACACGAAGTGTCAATTCCCGATCGAGTCACCAGCACCGCACACCTGAAAACAGGACTTCCCGATGAGGCTCCCGCCTTTGTACGCGACGTTCTCGGCATGATGGTAGCGCGGCGAGGCGACGAGCTTCCTGTCAGCGCCCTACCCTGCGACGGCACTTATCCGACGGGCACGTCTAAATGGGAAAAACGCAATATTGCTGAATTTATTCCAGTTTGGGATCCTGATGTCTGCGTTCAGTGCGGCAAATGCGTCATGGTTTGTCCCCACGCGGTTATTCGAGGGAAGAGTTACGCTCCAGCCGCATTAGCCAACGCGCCAGCTACCTTTAAGTTTACCGATACCAAAGATAAAGACCTTGCCGGCGAAAAATTCACCATCCAAGTCGCGCCGGAAGACTGCACGGGTTGCGGGATCTGCGTAGACGTTTGTCCTGCCAAGAATAAATCCATGCCGTCGCGCAAAGCGATTAACATGGAACCACAGCTACCTCTGCGCGAGCAAGAGCGAGAAAACTGGGATTTCTTCCTCAAAATCCCCAATCCCGATCGCCGTCATCTAAAACTGAATCAAATCCGCCAGCAACAGATGCAAGAACCTTTATTTGAGTTCTCTGGCGCCTGTGCCGGTTGCGGCGAAACGCCTTACGTTAAGTTATTGTCGCAATTATTCGGCGATCGCGCTTTGGTTGCCAACGCGACGGGTTGCTCCTCCATCTACGGCGGCAACTTGCCCACTACACCTTGGACGACCAACGCCGAAGGTCGCGGTCCCACCTGGTCGAACAGCCTCTTTGAAGACAACGCCGAATTCGGTATGGGTTTCCGCCTTTCCATCGACAAGCAAGCGCAATATGCTGCCGAACTGTTGCAGAAATTGAGCGATCGGATTGGAGATAATCTCGTTGCGGAAATTCTCAACGCCGACCAGAAATCCGAAGCGGATATTTGGGAACAACGCGAGCGAGTTACCCTGCTCAAACAGAAGTTAGATGAGTTACTTGCTTGCGAATTAGACTCCAATCTAAAATCCAAAATCCAAAATCTAAAATCGGTTGCCGATTATTTGGTCAAAAAGAGCGTCTGGATCGTCGGCGGCGACGGCTGGGCGTATGACATTGGTTTCGGCGGTCTCGATCACGTTATTGCCAGCGGTCGCAACGTCAACCTCTTGGTACTGGATACCGAAGTGTACTCTAACACGGGCGGTCAATCTTCTAAAGCGACTCCGCGCGGCGCAGTAGCCAAGTTTGCCGCAGGCGGTAAACCCGTGCCCAAGAAAGACTTGGGTCTGATTGCCATGACCTACGGCAACGTCTACGTCGCCAGCGTCGCCATGGGGGCGCGAGACGAGCATACGCTGCGAGCATTCCTAGAGGCAGAAGCCTACGACGGACCATCCATCATTATTGCTTACTCGCACTGTATAGCTCACGGCATTGACATGACAACGGCGATGAACCACCAGAAAACTATCGTCGAAAGCGGTCGCTGGTTGCTGTACCGTTACAATCCCGACCTGAAGAAGGAAGGCAAGAATCCATTGCAGTTGGATATGCGATCGCCCAAGCTGCCAGTAGGCGAGTCTATGTATAAAGAAAACCGCTTCAAGATGCTCGCCAAGAGCAAGCCGGAAGATGCCAAACGCTTGCTCAAGGAAGCTCAACAAGACGTAGACAATCGCTGGCACATGTACGAGTATCTCGCTGCTCGTCCGTTAGAAGTTCCCCATAGCAAGAACGGACATAACGGACATAACGGACACAACGGACATGCCCAAGAAACGGACGAGGACACGACAAAGCTGAGCGGGAAAGCATAGCTAATCGGTAGCGGGCATCTTGCCCGCACTACCCTGTAATTCCTAAATTCAGATCGATTGAGGCTGAGGAGAAATCATCAATGGATTTAACGACCACTTATATGGGATTGAAGCTGCGATCGCCCCTCGTCGTTGGCGCGGCAGCCCCGCTAACCGAAGATATCGACAACATCAAGCGAATGGAGGATGCGGGAGCGGCAGCGGTCGTATTGCATTCGTTATTCGAGGAACAACTTAGGCAAGAACAGCTTGAATTACACCACCACCTCGAATACAAAACCTATAGCTATGCCGAATCCCTAACCTTTTACCCCGAACAAGAAGTCTTTCACGTCGGACCGGAGGAATATCTCAAGCACATTCGCAAGGCAAAGGAAACGACCAACATTCCCATTATCGCCAGCCTCAACGGTTTGACCCCTGGCGGCTGGACTGACTATGCCAAGCAAATCGAACAGGCGGGCGCAGATGCACTGGAATTAAACATCTATTACGTGCCGACCGATCTGGATCTGCCCGGTTCTCAAGTCGAGCAAACTTATCTGTCTATTCTGCGTGCCGTCAAATCGGTAGTCAATATTCCTGTTGCCATCAAATTGAGTCCTTTCTTCAGCAACACGGCAAATATGGCAAAACAGCTCGTCGAAACAGGAGCAGACGCGCTGGTTTTGTTTAACCGCTTTTACCAACCCGACATCGATATCGAAAACTTGGAAGTGCAAGCCAACGTCCTGTTAAGTACGCCCCAAGCAATGCGCTTGCCCATGCGCTGGATTGCCATTCTCTACGGTCGCATTCAAGCCGATCTAGCCGCAACTAGCGGCATCCACAAAGCGCATGACGTGTTGAAAATGCTAATGGCTGGCGCGAGTATCACGATGTTAGTCAGCGTGTTGCTGCGTCACGGAATCCGGGAGATTGCGTCGATTGAAGAGGGAATGCGTCATTGGATGGAAGAACACGAATATGAGTCGGTCAAACAAATGCAGGGCAGTATGAGCCAAATCAATTGTCCCGACGAGAGTGCTTTTGAACGCGCCCAATATATGAAAGCCGTTCAAACGTATAATCCAGAGCGATTGCTTATTTGAGTCTGAAACATCAGGCTGGCAAATCGGGGGGCACTCTATGATTCATCGGACTTACACATTCTCTATGTAAGTCCCATTAAGAGGAGAAAACTATGACCAAACGCATCGGTATTCTGACCAGTGGTGGGGACTGTCCGGGTTTAAATATGGCGATTCGAGCCGTCGTCTGTCATGCTACGAGTGCTTATGGGTGGGAAGTCCTCGGCATTCCCTATGCTACTCAGGGGTTGCTGGAGAAAAAAGCGATTTCTTTAAATTTACATGGCTTGGATTTGCACGGCATCGATCCCTTGTTGAGCATGGGGGGAACGATTCTGGGTTCGACCAATAAAGGAGATACGCTGGCAAGGAGAGACGAACTAGATGCCAGCTATCGGGCGCTTGGGTTGGATGCTCTAATTGTCATTGGCGGCGACGGCAGCTTGACGATTCTTAGAGAAGTCGCCCGCAAAGGAGGCTGGAATCTCGTTGGCATCCCCAAAACCATTGATAACGACGTGGCATTAACCGAACGCGCGATCGGATTTGATACGGCAGTCAATACGGTAACGGATGCTCTGACTCGCTTGACCTACACCGCAGCCAGCCACGATCGGGTTATGGTCGTCGAAGTCATGGGGCGCATGGCGGGACATCTGGCCTTGTATTCCGGTATTGCAGGCGGTGCCGATGCCATCTTAATTCCGGAGATTCCCTACTCAGTGCCAAAACTGTGTCAAAAACTCCAAGAATTGCGCGATAAGTGGGGACGGAAATTTGCCCTCGTCGTCGTCGCCGAAGGCGCGAAAACCGCAGAAGGAGCGCTCAGTTGCTATACTGACTCCCTCGGCGAAGTCCGCTTGCGCGGCATCGGTCAATACATTACCGAGCAAATTCCTGCTTGTAGCAGTACCCCGATTGAAACTCGCTTGACGATTTTGGGTCACGTCCAGCGCGGCGGCATTCCTTCGGCAGGCGATCGCGCTCTAGCGGCTATTTTTGGCACGGCTGCTGTCGATTTGGTGGCGCGAGAACAATTCGATCGCATGGTGGCTTGGCAAAACGGCGAAGTCGTCAGCGTTCCCCTCGAAGCGGTCATCGCTCAGAGTCCTGCTTTGGTCGATCCCAACGGCTGTTTAGTGCAAACGGCGCGAGATCTAGGTATTTATATCGGCGAGAACGAGTATGTTACCGCATCATCTCAATCCCAACTGGCACAAAGTCTGGTGAAATCCTCATAGTCAGCAGACAGTGAAATAGGGGGAAGAATTTTGTCCTGGACTATCCAGGACAAAAAAATCATGAATGATGTCAATTCCTAAATTCCTGCCGATCGCATTGCCATTTCCATCAAGATCTTATGAGAACTTTGCTCGCGTTCGCTGTCTGTTGGATGGCGTTGAATATAGCTGCCATCGGGTTGCAATTCCCAGGCTTGGCGGTTGTCTGAGAGCATAATTCCCAGGATTTCTTCTAACTCCTTGGCAATCTCCGGATCGTCTATAGGAGTAACGGCTTCTACTCGGCGACTCAAGTTGCGCGTCATCCAGTCTGCACTGCCGATATAAACTTCTTCTTCGCCGCCATTTTGGAAGTAAAAAATGCGAGAATGCTCCAAAAAGCGACCGATAATGCTGATAACGCGGATATTTTCGCTGACTCCTTCAATACCGGGACGCAGGCAGCAAATTCCTCTAATAATGAGGTCAATTTGTACTCCGGCTTGGGAAGCTTCGTAGAGCGTTTCGATAATTTGAGCATCGACTAATGCATTCATTTTGGCGACGATGCGTCCGCTTTTCCCTTTGCGACAGTGTTCTGCCTCGCGACGAATCATTGCAACCATGCGATCGCGCATGTTAACCGGAGCAACCAACAACTTGCGATAGGATTTTTGCCGAGAATATCCCGTTAGGAAATTAAATAAATCGGTTAAATCGGCACCCAATTCTTCTCGACAGCTTAACAGTCCTAAATCCGTGTACAGCTTCGCCGTTTTGGAATTGTAGTTACCCGTGCCGATGTGAACGTAGCGGCGAATTTTGTTGCTCTCCTGACGAACTACCAAAACGATTTTGGTGTGGGTTTTCAAACCAACCAACCCGTAGACGACGTGAACGCCAGCTTGCTCTAGCTTCCTAGCCCAGGTAATATTATTTTCTTCATCAAAACGAGCTTTCAGTTCCACTAGGACGGCTACCTGTTTTCCATTTTCGGCGGCGGCGATCAAGGCATTAACGATGGGCGAATCCCCAGAAGTCCGATACAGCGTCATTTTGATTGCCAGTACCTTGGGATCGTATGCCGCTTGGGTAATAAATTCCTCGACCGTAGCGCTAAAAGACTGATAAGGGTGGTGAAGCAATCGATCCGAGTTGCGAATGAGGGTAAAAATATCTTCGCCTTCTTGAGTGTCGTCACCGCGATCGCGACTGCTAATATCTTGAGTGCGCGACAGCCAAGCGGGAACGACGGGCGACCAGGGCGGATCTTTCAATTCCGGGCAGGGCATGGACACAAAAAACATTAAATCTTTGAGTCCGAGCAACCCTTCTACGTCGTAGACATCGATCTCTTCTAACCTCAGATCGTGCATGAGTCGGTTTCGGAGGTTTTCTGGCATTGAGGTTTGAATTTCCAGGCGAACGGCAGATTTTCCCACTCGTCGCTTGCGCAGTTCCTGTTCGATCGCCAGCATTAAATCGTCAGCTTCGTCTTCTTCTACCGATAGATCGGCGTTGCGAGTGACTCGGAACGGATGGCATTCCTGAACGATCGTGCCGGGAAACAGGGCTTCGAGATTGTGAGCGATCGCTTGTTCTAAGGGAACGCCCGACCAAATCGACTGTTTGTTGGCAGACTGCTGTCGCAATTCTTTCGGCAGAGAAATGAAACGAGGCAGAACGTTGGGGACTTTGACGCGGGCGAATAATTCCTCATCGGTATCGGGATCTCTAACGATGACTGCTAAATTGAGGCTTAAGTTGGAAATGTAGGGAAAGGGATGGCTGGGGTCGATCGCCAGTGGCGTGAGGACGGGAAAAATATATTCTTCAAAGTACTGCTGGAGATAGGTGCGCTGTTCTTGATTGAGATCGACGTAATTAATAATATGAATGCCCTCGGCGTTTAACTGCTCTCTGAGTTCGTGCTCAAAATGCTGGTCTTGTTGCCTGACCAAAGGACGCAGGCGATCGCTAATCGCTTCTAGTTGTTCGCTGGGAGTCAGGCCGTCCGGCGTTAGTTTCGTTACCCCAGCTTCTACCTGCTGTTTTAACCCTGCCA
Source organism: Pleurocapsa sp. PCC 7327 (assembly GCF_000317025.1). Taxonomy (NCBI): domain Bacteria; kingdom Bacillati; phylum Cyanobacteriota; class Cyanophyceae; order Pleurocapsales; family Pleurocapsaceae; genus Pleurocapsa; species Pleurocapsa sp. PCC 7327. The sequence goes on from NC_019689.1 coordinate 2,175,266, forward strand.
CTCGCACCATAAAAAATTCATCCAGATTCGAGCTAAAAATTGCAGAAAATTTGAGGCGTTCTAGGAGAGGGGTGCGCGGGTCGAGGGCTTCGTGTAAAACGCGACGATTGAACTCTAGCCAGCTTATTTCTCGATTGATATAGTATTGCGGATCTTTGAGATCGATCTCCGGGGAAGTGGTTTTGGTTTTCGACATAGCAGTAGTTGGCAACGATGAAGGCTAGCATCGATACTATCTTGACAGTAACTAGCCAAGATTATCGTCAGATTAAAGCAAATCTTCCCCTAGCTATCCGCCATCGCGCGAATGATATCGCCCTGAGTTAAAATGCCGATCGCTTTGCCATCCTCTCCGTCAACCACGACCAAGCGTCGGATTTTCTTTTCGTGCATAATGCGGGCGGCTTCTTTGAGAGAGCGATCGGGGGTAATGCTAATGGGTTTATCGGTCATCACCTCGCCAACCGTTTGTCCCAAGGCTTTATGAATTTCTTTTTCGTAACGGGCGGGATTTTGCAGATAGATGACGCTATCGAGAATCATAATATAGGGCGGCGGTTCCACGCCAGTTTCCTGCCACATTAAGTCTGATTCCGAAATAACGCCGACCAATTTTCCAGCATCGTCCACGACGGGCATACCGCTAATATGTTTCTCACACAGAAGCTTAATTGCTTCATTGAGTGGAGTTTGCGGCTTGACCGCGATCGGGTTGGGGGTCATGACATCGGCGACGGTTTTAGTCATGAGATAGTCTGGGATTAATTATCGAGGCAGTTATTTTTATTATATTTCCTTTCTTAGCCTCCTTATTCAGGAAATATGACTGCGCGATCGCGCCAGCAAATTTTGAACTCACGTTAAATCGTATTTCCTAGCTACCTGCCAAAACGCGATCGCACCGAATTCATTCAACTCCCAACTCAAGTCAGCTTAGCGGAGTCAGCCAATGCTCCACCTCTTCCCATCCCAAGCCTTTTCTAACAACGACAGGTTCTTCCTCGGTCAAATCCAAAATCGTAGAAACCTCAACGCCAGGATCGGAATCATCGTCGATAATAATATCCACCGACTTATCAAGCGCATCAAATAGTTTTGCTTTCTCTAGTTTGAGGGTGGGAAACTCCCCTTCTTCGTCGGGCAAATGAGCCGAACTGGAAATAATCGGATTGCCCAGCGTCTGTAAAATCGCTTGACATACGGCATGATCGGGAACGCGAATGCCGGTGGTTTTGCGCTTGGGGTTCATCACCAGTTTGGGGACTAATTTAGTCGCAGGAAGTAGAAAGGTATAAGGCCCCGGAATTAAATGCTTCATAATTCGATAAGCCGAATCGCTGACGATGGCATATTCAGAAATATTTGAGAGTGACGAACACAGGAAAGTTAGCGGCTTATCGTTGGATAGCTGTTTCAGTTGCCTAACCCGTTCGACTGCCGATTTGGAGTTAAGATCGCAGCCAATTGCATAGACGGTATCGGTAGGGTAGAGCATGACCGAGCCACGCCTAAGCGCATTGCAAATTTCGTCAATGGTACGTTGCTGGGGATTTTGGGGATGAAGGGAGTAGATAGTAGCCATTATCTTTTAATGAAAAATGAAATAATACAACTAACGCTCGCCTAATAGCCAATCACAGATGAACAATCGATCGCGAAATTAAAAAAATTTATGAAAAAGTTAGCCTATCTTGAATGCCAAACAGGAATTGCTGGCGATATGTGTTTGGGCGCTCTCGTCGATGCGGGCGTGCCGTTAGAATATCTAAGCGAACAGCTCAAGAAGTTAGGAATAGAGCGAGAATATAGTTTGTGGGCAGAAAAAGTTCGTCGCAACGGACAGGTAGCCACAAAAGTTCATGTCGATGTCTATGCCGAACCAAGCGACAGCCACAAACATTATAACCACGAACGTCACCACGACCATCGCCACCGAGCAAGACATTTACCTGAAATCGAACAACTCATTCAAGCTGCTTCGCTACCCCCAAGGGCAGCCGAATGGAGTCTTAAGGTGTTTCGCCAACTCGCGATCGCCGAGGGAGCCGTTCACGGGATTGCGCCACAGAAAGTTCACTTTCATGAAGTTGGGGCAACCGATGCCATTGTCGATATTGTCGGAACTTGTTTAGGCTTGGATTGGTTGGGAATTGATGAATTGCATTGCTCTGCTATGCCCACGGGCGGTGGTACGGTAAAAGCTGCTCATGGGATTTTACCCGTTCCCGTTCCCGCTGTGATGAGATTGTGGGAAGCTCGTCAAGTTCCAGTTTACAGCAACGGCATCGATAAGGAATTAGTCACGCCAACTGGCGCTGCGATCGCGGCGACTCTGGCTACTCATTTTGGCGCTCCCCCGGCGATGAGTCTCGAACGCATTGGCTTGGGAGCGGGTTCGCGAGATTTACCCATTCCCAATATTCTCAGACTTTGGCTCGGTCGCTCGCTAGGAACGCTATCCACTAACCAAGAAACGATTTCGGTATTAGAAACGCAAATTGATGACCTCAGCCCCCAGGCGATCGGCTATGTTTTTGAGGAATTATTTAAGGTGGGTGCCTTAGATGTTTTTACAGTTGCTATTGGCATGAAAAAATCCCGTCCGGGGATTTTATTAACGGTTATTTGTCATCCCGAAAAGGTTTCCGCTTGCGAAGCGGTACTCTTTAGAGAAACGACTACTCTGGGAATTCGACATCTAACGCAACAGCGATCGATCTTACAGCGAGAAATTCACGAGGTAAAAACAATTTTTGGCACGGTAAGAATCAAAGTCGCCACTCAAGGAACCGAACCAGAGAAAACGATTTTAAACGTGCAACCGGAATACGAAGATTGTGCCGAATTAGCCAGGAATTCTAATCAGCCTTGGCACGTGATTCACCAAATGGCTTTGGCTGCGTGGTACGGTCAAAATGATGCTCGATAAACAATGAAATAATGAAATTAAAACCTTGAAAAGGATAGTGTAAAGCGCGATCGAATCATTCAAAACTTAAAGCTTTGCCATCGGCAAAAAAATCTTTAAGTAAATAGATTGAGTATGAATGTTGAGTTAAAAACTCGAAGGCTTGTTTAGAGGTAAAACCGAAGGCAGAAAGTCCCGATCGACAACACTCAAAGAGCAACAAAGGATGATACTTAGATAAAGTATTTGCAGCGCCGCGAAGAATGGCTAATTCTCCTCCTTCTACATCAATTTTTATGAAATCGACCTGGCGATCGGGGTCTAAAATATTGTCAAGGCTATCGCATTGAACTTCTACTTTTGTAACTAGATCGTCTCTTTTTCTATGCTTCCTCAGTCCGCTAAAGCCAGACCGATGCTTATCAATATAAAAAGAAACTTTGCCTGTCCTATCGCTTAAGGCAATATCTCTAATATCGGACCCCAGAAAATTTCTGTTTCAGCCAACAAGCTTTTTGTGGGGTTGGTTCAAAAGCCATATGACGACCATTGGGTGACAATCGTAAAATTTCACTCAGCATTGAACCCAAATGAGCGCCAATATCTATACAATTAGAAGAGATCCCGATTTCACATTTCATTACCTGTTCGATTCTTTTTGACTCTAGATAAATTTCTTCTAGTTCGGGATGCCGGAGTCGCCGATTGTAATTGAGTAAAAATTGTAAGGTTTTTGCAGGTTTTTCGAGAGGCGTGCCAATCAAAACATGTTTTATATAGTCTTTCATCATTAGGTAAATTTTCCCGATCTAATGTAAAAATCATCTATCAAACATATCAGCGATCCTTTTTGATTTTGATTAAAATTAATTATAAAAATCCTAAAAGAGATAAAAACAAAAAAATCCAAATACAGTTTATATCTAATCGAACTCGCATTAACATAGCAAAAAACAGCTTGAAGCAGGAATTCAAACTGTTTTAGTAAGTCTAATTCATTTAGTTCTAAATTTGTTGTCGGAGTGCTAAACAATTTATTGATGAGGTGATAATTGCGAAGTGCAAACCGATAATTGCGAATTGGGTTGACCAATTGGCGAAATATTGGCTGAAGTCTGCGTCTGAGGCGTAACTCTGCGAAGTTTGGCTCCCAACTGACTCAGCTTTCCTTCTAGATTGTCGTACCCTCGGTCTAAATGATGCAATCCTTGAACGATTGTCTTGCCTTCGGCGGTTAAACCTGCCAGTACCAAAGCGGCTGAAGCGCGTAAATCGGTTGCCATGACGGGAGCGCCCAATAACCTGGGCACGCCTTTGACGATCGCGTGATTTCCTTTAACGCGAATGTCGGCTCCCATGCGATTTAATTCTGCCACGTGGCGCAGGCGGTTTTCAAACACCGTCTCGCTAATGACGCTGTTTCCTTCGGCAATGGCGAGAAGTGCCATAAACTGTGCTTGCATATCCGTGGGAAATCCTGGATAGGGAAGCGTTTCGATATCAGTCGCCCGCAGGGCGCCAGGTACGACGCGCAAGCGATTGGGGGCATCTGTAACGACTTGAGTGCCGATCTCTTGCAATTTGGCAATTACGGGAGCCAAGTGTTCGGGAATGACGGGATATAGGCTAATTTCTGAGTCAGTAATCGCTCCAGCTACGAGAAAAGTTCCCGCTTCAATGCGATCCGGGATGATAGAATAATCCGTTTCGTGCAGGCGATCGACTCCAGAAATAAGAATCGTATTGGTGCCAGCGCCGCTAATTTGCGCTCCCATTGCTCGACAGAAATTAGCCAAATCTTCGACTTCTGGCTCTTGAGCGGCATTTTCAATGATAGTTTCGCCTTCCGCTAAAGTGGCTGCCATCATCAGCGTTTCTGTAGCGCCAACGCTGGGATAGTCTAAGTAAATTTTTGCTCCCTGCAATCTGCTTCTTCTTCCCCTGACGCAAGCATGAACCATGCCGTGTTCGATGCGAACGTCTGCTCCCATCGCTTGCAAACCGCGAACGTGGAGATCGACAGGTCTCGCTCCGATCGCGCATCCCCCTGGCAGAGGAACGCTAGCAACGCCTAGTCTAGTCAACAAAGGACCAATGACAAAAAAACTAGCTCTCATTTGAGAGACAAGATCGTAAGGCGCTTGGGATTTCCCAATATTGCTAGCATCCACATCTAAAATGTTGCCCTGCCTGTTGAGCTTGACTCCTAGAGCTTCCAGAATTTGCTCCATCCGCGTCACATCTACTAAGATCGGCACGTTCTGAAGCCGACATTCATCGGAACATAGGAGTACCCCTGCCATGATCGCTAGGGCAGAATTTTTGGCGCCGCTAATTCGGACTTCTCCTTCGAGAGACGCTCTACCCCAGATCTGTAAAATGGGTTGCTCGTCTTCGGGCTGGGAGAGGGGATGATTGGAACTATGCAGGGAGTTTATGGCTTTATCCTCCAAATATTGGGAAATCTTAATGTTTTTTTGGACGTACATTTTGCCTACTAGATTTTACCGAAAAGATTGTAAAGATCCCGATTAATTAATTGGCTTTCAAATTAAGGACACAGACCATTAATAATGTTTCCAGTCAATGGTTGACGAATCTTATTCGGTGAATCATAATAAGAGATTGGGCGTTATATTTGCGGAACTGGCGGAATTGGTAGACGCGCTAGATTCAGGTTCTAGTGTCTGCAAAGACTTCCGGGTTCAAGTCCCGGGTTCCGCATTTGCAAGGTAAAAGTAAAAAGGTAAAAGGCAAAAGTGCAACTTTTTAACTTTTTATTTTTGCTTCCTTAGTACTCAAGGCATGATTACGAGTCTTCAGAATCCTCTCGTCAAACAGATGCGCAAGCTACACTCCTCTAAAGGTAGGCGCGAGCAACATCTGTTTTTATTAGAGGGAACTCATTTGCTAGAGACGGCTTGCGAGAGCAATTGTTCCTTAGCAACAGTTTGTTGCACCGAGCAATGGCGAGATCGCTACCCACAATTATGGGAAAAAGCGTCTAAGCAAGCTCAAAGAGTGGAGATAGTCTCCCCAGAAGTTTTAGGCGCGATCACAACGACGGTTCATCCCGATGGAGTAGTTGCCACTGCTTTACGCATAATAGATCGACCCGCAAAGCTAGCTCATCTAAAATTGGGATTAGTTTTAGAGCGATTGCAAGATCCTGGAAATTTGGGAACGATTATTCGTACCGCCGTTGCTGCTGGGGCAGATGGGTTATGGCTGAGCGACGATAGCGTCGATGTCGATAATCCAAAAGTTTTGCGCTCGTCTGCCGGGGCGTGGTTTCGCTTGCCAATTATCATCAGTTCCAATTTAACCGAAATCGTAGCAGACTATCGATCGCGGGGAGTACAAATAGTCGCGACGCTGCCTAAAGCCAAGAAACTGTATTGGGAAATTGATTTTACCGGCCCGACTTTAATTTTATTGGGCAATGAAGGGGCAGGACTGACACAAGAATTGGTTTCTCTATCCAACTTGCAAATAAAAATTCCTCTGGGTGAAGGAGTAGAATCGTTGAATGTTGCGATCGCGGCCGCTTTATTATTGTACGAAGCTCAACGACAAAGAAGGATTGAATCCTACTCTTGAATCTTTGATTTTAATTTTGCGATCGCGCTCCCGACATCTACGCTAAGATTGGCTATTATGTGTCGTGTTCTCTACTCGATCGGGGAAACTTAAACGCAATTTAACTCAGGCTTTTCTATAGGAGGAATTCCAGCAAGATCGAGGATTTGAGGAATTAAATCTTCTCGCTTAACTGCCATCAGATGAACGCCTTGGCAGACTTGCTTGGCTAAGCGCACTTGTTCGGCGGCAATGTTTACGCCTTCTTGAAGAGGATCGGGCGCATCGGCTAAGCGTTTGATGATGTCTTCTGGAATCTGAACGCCTGGAACATTTTTGTTGATAAATTGAGCATTTTTAGCCGATTTAAGCAAGAAAATTCCTGCTAAAATAGGTTTATTGCTTCCGGCAGCGATTTGATTCATAAACTTATCCAGTCGCTCGAAATCCGTAATCAATTGGCTTTGGAAAAACTGCGCCCCAGCTTCTACTTTGCGATCGAATCGTTGCTGCAAACTCGACCAACTCTTTAACTGCGGATCGACGGCAGCGCCCGCAAATAAATCTAGCGGTTCGTCGGGCAGGGGTTGATTTTTGAAATCTAAGCCACTGTTGAGGTTGGCAATTAATTTGAGGAGTCTAACCGATTCCAATTCAAACACAGACCTCGATTCTTTGCGATCGCCTGCTTTAACCGGATCGCCTGTTAGCGCTAAAATAGTGCGGATTCCCAGAGCATGTGCGCCCATTAAATCTGCTTCTAGTCCAATGCAGTTGCGATCGCGACAGGCAATCTGACAGATAGGTTCGATGCCGTGCTGTAATAAAATTACTGATGCTGCGATCGAAGACATTCGCACGACAGCGCGACTTCCATCGGTGATGTTCAAGGCATGAACTCGATCTTTGAGAAGTTTTGCCATTTCTAGCATTCGTACTGGATTGCCCCCTTTCGGAGGAGTCACCTCAGCAGTGATCAGAAATTCTCTATCTTGAACGGCACGACGAAATCTAGTTGTCATTAGTGATTCGATGAAAGGATTTTGAATGAAAGGATTGGAGATTAGTTAGTAGTTAGTGGTTGGTGGTTAGTTTTCTCCCTTGTCTTCTCACCCTCTCACTTCCTCCCACACTCCCCGTCTTATAACTAGAGAGGTGGTAGATAACCAAGGGCATTTTTAACTCGCTCTAGGGTTTTATTGGCAACCGCCTCGGCTTTTTGGCGACCTTCTCGCAATATAGAGTCTAAATAGTCCCTATTATCCATAATTTCTTTATATTTGTCTTGGATTGGTCTAAGAGCTTCGATGGTAACTTCAGCAAGCAAGGGCTTAAACTGTCCCCAACCCATATCCCGACATTCTACTGCCACTTCTTGTTTCGTCTTTCCTGACAAGATCGTGTAAAGAGTTAATAAATTATTGCATTCGGGGCGTTCTGGATCGTCAAAAGTCAAACCTTTGATAGGATCGGTTTTACAGCGCTTAATTTTCTTCTCAACTAATTCTGGCGGATCGAGAAGATTGATCCGACTCATATCTGAAGGATCTGACTTAGACATCTTGCTTGTGCCATCCGTCAGACTCATCACTCTAGCCCCTTCTTGACGAATTAGCGGTTCGGGAAGTTTCAAGACGGGTTTCTCTTTGCTTCCGTATTTATCGTTGATTCGTATGGCAATATCGCGCGTCAGTTCCAAGTGTTGCTTTTGATCTTCGCCGACAGGAACTTTATCGGCATCATAAAGTAAAATATCGGCTGCCATTAAGACGGGATAATCCAATAAACCAACGCTAACGTTTTCGCCTTGTTTGACGGCTTTTTCTTTGAACTGGATCATCCTCTCCAACCAGTTTAGAGGCGTGACACAGTTAAGCAGCCATGTAAGTTCGCTGTGCGCGCTAACGTGGGATTGGACGAAAATAGTGGAGTACTGTAAGTCGATGCCGCAAGCTAAATAGAGTGCGGCGATGGTATAGGTATCGTGGGCTAGGGTTTTGGGATTGTGCGGTACTGTAATGGCGTGTAGATCTACTACGCAAAAGTAATTGTCATAATTGCTCTGAATTTCGACCCAGTTACGAATTGCCCCTAGATAGTTGCCTAAATGTAAGTTGCCCGTGGGTTGAACCCCAGATAAAACTCGCTGTTTTGCCATTATTTGCGATCGAATTGGTCAGGAGGATGACAGAGGGTTTGTTATTCTACATAATTTTTTACAATTATGCCTCATGCCAGACTTTCATAGAAGATGTACTATCATTTTGAATTTCGTCCCTATCAACGCCGTTTCCGTCAACCTTTGAAAACCAGTCGCAGAATTTGGGAAATAAGAGAAGGTATTATTCTACGTTTGACTGATGAAATCGGTAGAATGGGTTGCGGCGAGATTGCCCCTTTGCCTTGGTTCGGTTCGGAAACTCTAGCACAGGCGTTAGCATTTTGCGAGCAATTGAAGGGAAAATTCACACAAGCAACAATACAAGCGATTCCAGAGGATTTACCTGCTTGTCAGTTTGGGTTTGAATCGGCGTTGGAGGATTTATTTCGTGCAGAGGGGGAGAGAGGAAGACTTTCTTTTAGTTATCTATTACCTGCTGGGGAAGATGCTTTACAGGCGTGGGAAATTCTTCAGTCATCAACTACCTTCAAATGGAAAATTGGCGCGCTCGCAATCGCAGAGGAAATTAAAATATTTAAGAAGCTAGTTCGCACATTACCAGCAGGAGCAAAGTTACGATTAGATGCTAATGGGGGATTGAGTACAGAAGAAGCAAAAGCTTGGTTAGAAGTAGCTGATGAGATGCAGATTGTTGAGTTTATCGAACAACCTTTATCGCCTCAAGAGTTCGATCTAATGTTAGATTTAAGTACCAATTATTCTACTGCGATCGCATTGGATGAATCTGTTGCTAATCTACAACAATTGGAGGATTGCTATCAAAAAGGATGGCGAGGGATATATATTATTAAAGCTGCGATCGCGGGTTCTCCTCAACGCCTGCGTCAGTTTTGTCAGCGGCATAAAATTGATGCCGTATTTTCTTCAGTTTTTGAAACTAAAATTGGTAGAGAAGCAGTATTGCGTCTAGCAGCAGAACTTTCTAACCCAAATCGCGCTATAGGTTTTGGGGTAGGTCATTGGTTTGAAAAAGATGATGGATTCTGAGACCGATGAAGAAGTAAACATTAAAATCTCTCCAAGCAATAAATTTCTTGGCTAACAGCATAAGCATCAATCAACGCCTAGAACTAAAGTTCTAGGCTCAAAGCTCAGCTCGATTAAAATCGACTGAAATTCCTCCTATCAGGTATTCTTTAGAAGACTTTTTCGCTCAACCGGGAAATTAATGACAACAGCAGTTGTTGAGAATGGTGCAAGATCTCAGTTAAAATGGACTGAAAGTCTTATCTAATAATCTTTGGTTGTTGAAGGATATGCTAGAGATTACTAGCTAATTCATAGTAAGCGACAAGACTACGTACTTACTTCTCTGACAGGTTATCCCAAAAGTATAGTATGTCATATTGAGCGGAGCGATCGCGAAGCGAAACATCTTATAGCAATTCGCAATTGGTAATTATCAGTTCGCAATTAGCCAGCAGCTCTGGGTGTCAGGCTTTTTCCTCGATCGTTTGTAGCGTTCTTGTTTAGAGATGGTCTTATAGCACTTTTCAGTTAGATGAGAGACCCAATTGGTCGATTGGGGGATAGCGAAGCTTCTTTGAGCATCGAGGGAAAAGGGAAAAAATCCTGTATTCCACTCACTCAAAAATCCATCTAGTATACTAACTCCCAACAGAGATGCTTCGTTACGTTCTCCTGCACTCAGAATGACTCAGATGTCCTCTGACTAACCATGCATGGAAATCTCCTTACTCCTGAGCATTTATTAGAATATCTAAAACAGCGCACTAAAGAAGATTGGCTGATTGGTTATGATAGTCAAAATTTTTATTTACTTGTAGAACAATTCTTGATTCAATTAACTCAACTTTCAAAAGAAAAAAAATCGCCGAATATTCTTATAGCAGAAGAAGACCCCTACCAATTTCTTGCTGCCTTACTTGCTGCTGTTGCTGCTAACTGTCACGTTTTTCTCTGCAATCGAGATTGGCAACAACAAGAATGGCAACAAGTTTTCGATCTAGTTCAACCCAATTCAATTTTAGGAAAATCGTTATTTATTCCTAGCAGTTCATCACTAAATCTTCACAAAAGACAAATGACTGATGATCGAGGACAAAAAATTATGATTCCAACCGGAGGGTCATCAGGAAAAATTCGTTTTACTATTCATACCTGGGAAACACTGACAGCTTCAGTAAAAGGGTTTTGCCAATACTTTAATATCGATAGTGTCAATTCTTTTTGTATTTTACCACTTTATCATGTTAGTGGTTTAATGCAATTCATTCGTTCTTTTCTAACAAAAGGAAACCTAGCTATTTTGCCATATAAAGCCTTGAGAGCGGGAGAAAAAGTTAATATAAATTTCTCAGATTTTTTTATTTCATTAGTGCCAACACAGTTACAATTTCTCTTGCGATCGCAGCCAGATTGGCTCTCACAATTCTATACTGTACTACTAGGAGGTGCTCCTGCATGGCAATCTCTTTTAGAAACTGCTAGAAAGTATCGAATTAAACTAGCGCCAACCTACGGAATGACAGAAACCGCTTCCCAAATCGTTACGCTTAAGCCCGAAGCATTTCTAAGTGACAATCATAGTAGCGGTCAAGTTTTACCTCACGCAAAAGTGACTATTTGTAGCGATTGCAATGAGCGATTAGAACCCAAGCAGACGGGTATTATTACTGTAGAAGCAGAGTCTCTTTTTCTAGGTTATTATCCAGAGATCGCTCGCGATCGCAAATCTTTTCAAACAGACGATTTAGGATATTTTGATGAAAAAGGAAACTTGTATATCATCGGACGTAGCAGTCAGAAAATTATTACGGGTGGAGAGAATGTCTTTCCAAAAGAAGTAGAAGCCGCTATTTTAGCAACTCAATTAGTAACCGATGTTGCCGTAATCGGTTTATCTGACTGCCAATGGGGGCAAGTAGTAACCGCTATCTATGTTCCCAAACAGAAGAGTTTATCTTCCAAAGAACTTAAAATTGCGATCGCGGATAAGATCGCTAAATTTAAACAACCTAAATATTGGATTCCAGTAGAAAACATTCCTCGCAACCAGCAAGGTAAAGTAAACTACCAACAGTTGCAACAAATCGCTACAAATCAATTAGGTCATTAGATAAGCATTCTCGATCGCGTTCCTCATCCAGGTGACTGAATAATTAATAATTTATAATTCATAATTAACGATCTCAAAAGTTGAAAAATTATGCTTAAAGGAGGAAGCAGAGCGCTGCTTGACGCGATAGGCTTCTCAAAGTTGGCGTTTGAGTTTTCTTTGCCGATACCGATAGCTTGGCAACTTAGTTTGGATTATAATTTAAAAAATATGCAAAAGAAACAGCTTTTTACAGTTTATAAAGCCTTAGAATGTCGTCCAGATAACTATCAAGACTGGTATCGCATGGGCGATGCCTTACGCTTGCAAGGGAATCATCGAGAAGCGTTACTTAGCTATGAAAAGGCAATAGAATATTATCCCAGAGATTACTGGGCTTGGTATAAGCGCGGTATGACGCTAGAAGAATTAGGACGCTACGAAGAGGCAGCTGCTAGCTACGAAATCGCCTCAATAGTACAACCAAATAATTACTGGTCTTGGTACGATCGAGGGTGTCTGTGCCTAGAAAAGCTAGGGGATTACGAAGGCGCGATCTCCTGTTTCGACAAAGTACTAGAAGCCTATCCCAACGACTACTGGGCGCACTATCGCCAAGGAGAAGCCTATCGCTTTGCAGGCAACTATGAAAGCGCGATCGCTTGTTACGATAGAGCATTAGAAAAACGACCAAACGACTACTGGAGTTGGTATCGTCGTGGCGATGCCTTTCGCAGTAGGGGCAAATTGGAAGAGTCCTTGACGAACTATCAAAAAGCCGTAGAAAGCAAACCCCAAGATTATTGGGCTTGGTATCAGCAAGGCGTTATTCTACAGCAGCTACAGCGCTACGGCGAAGCGATTTCATGTTACCAGCATGCCTTAAAAGTCGAACCAGAAGATGACTATACCCACTATAACCAAGCTTGCTGTCAGGCGGCATTAGGTAAGGTCAATGAGTCTCTCGATAGCTTAGAAAAAGCAATCGACCTTTATCCGGAAATTTATATCGAATTAGCTCATTCCAACGGAATTTTTGACGATTTGCGCCAAAAATCTAGGTTTGAAGCTTTAATGGCAAAATCGTGCCATTATCGAACTGACTGACAAAACCCCTCAAACCAATGATACCTACTAAATTAATCGAGCAAGTTAAACTCGACTTTAACAACGTAAATCCTTCAAAATCTATCCATCAAGACTTATCTACAGCCGTATTTACCTCGCCAGATACGCTTTGGGTTGCCTCCGATGAAATCAATGCGATCGAACGACTAAAAAAGGTTGATGGGAAAACTTTTGGAGAGCATCAATCTTTTCATTTATCGCAATTGCTAAATAATTTTAATGATGAGGAAAAAGAGGTCGATATCGAAGGAATGGATTATGATGGAAACTATCTTTGGTTAATCGGATCTCACAGTACCAAACGAAAAAAAGCGAAACTAGATAATATTAACAGACTTCAGACAATTAAACAAGATAAAAATCGCTATCTTCTCGCTCGCATTCCTTTGGTTGGAGATAAGTTAGAAAAAGAAGCTAATAACCGACAAGCCGCTTACTTAGAACGTAACCCATTTGGAACCAATCAACTAATAGAAGTTCTTAAAAACGATCCGTACATTGGAGACATTCTCTCTATTAATTTACCAGGAAAAGATAATGGTTTTGATATTGAGGGTTTGCTCGTTCGCGAGGAAACAATTTTAATTGGCTTGCGAGGGCCTGTTTTGCGAGGAATTGCAATTATCTTGGAAATTTCTGTTGAAGAAAAAGAAGCAGGAATTCTCTCGTTAAAATCTATTAATAATGAAGGGCAACGCTACAAAAAACACTTTTTAGATTTAGATGGATTGGGCGTGCGCGATCTCTGTCTAGATGGAGAAGATGTTCTAATTCTCGCAGGTCCAACCATGGATTTAGATGGAACGTTGCGAGTTTTTCGCTGGCAAGGCGCTTTTGGTTTACCCGATAAGAGTTTTTCAGTACAAAAAGAAGGCACGTTAGCAACTTTATTTGATATTCCTTATACTAGCGGCAGCGATCGCGCTGAAGGGTTAACCTTATTTCCTCATGCCAATGCAGCTAAAGCTGTCTTGGTCGTCTACGATTCGCCCGACTCGAAAAGAATTATCGAACCTGCCGGAGTTTTAGCAGATGTGTTTGCCTGGGAATAGGTTCTGGCACAGAGGGATTGGCGAGATCGCGCTTGGGCTTGTTTGTTATAGTTGCAAAAACTAGGAGAAAAAGTCCATTTAAAGCTACACTAACTTACGAAACTCTCTTATCTGTTGGGGCGAGCGCCATAGATAATAACTCTGATGAATATCATTCCCACAGAAATTCCTGAAGTTTTAATCCTAGAACCCCGCGTTTTTGGAGACGAACGCGGTTTTTTCTACGAGAGTTATAACGAACGGGAGTTCGCTGAAAAAACTGGCGTAACGGCACATTTTGTCCAAGATAATCATTCTCGTTCTCTCAAAAACGTCTTGCGGGGGTTGCACTATCAAATTCAACAGCCGCAAGGTAAGTTAGTCCGAGTTGTTGTAGGAGAAGTGTTTGACGTTGCCGTCGATCTCAGAAAAACTTCACCCACCTTCGGACGATGGGTAGGCTGCCTTCTAAGTGCAGAAAATAAGCGGCAATTTTGGATTCCAGAAGGATTTGCCCACGGCTTTCTAGTCCTCTCGGAAGTGGCAGAATTTTTGTATAAAACCACCAATTACTACGCACCTCAATACGAGCGAACTTTACTGTGGAACGATCCCGATCTCGCGATCGACTGGCGCCTAAAAACCGAACCCATCCTATCGACCAAAGATAAAGCAGGTAAACCTCTTAAGCAAGCTGCGGTTTTTCTGTAACTTTAAAGATGGGGAGACTTCTGAGACTGGGAGATGGGGGACAAGGGGGAGTGTGGGAGGAAGTGGGAGGGTGGAGAGAACCGGGAGACAACTAACTACTAACTACTAACTACTCCTCAATGACCAATCCAAAATCCTCTTATCGAATGACAAATGACCAAGCGCATTTTAGTGACGGGAATTCACGGACAATTAGGGCAAGAGTTAAAACAAACCCTAGCCCCATTAGGAGAGGTGATTGGGGTGGGACGCGAAACGATGGACTTGACTCAACCGAATGCGATTCGTCAAGCTATTGCCCAAGCAAAACCCGATCTCATCGTCAATGCGGCTGCCTATACAGCAGTGGATAAAGCAGAAACCGAAGTAGAATTAGCTAACGCTATCAATGCGATCGCGCCTGCAATTATGGCACAAGAATGCCAGCAGCTAGGAGCCACTCTGCTTCACGTTTCTACCGATTATGTCTTTGACGGCAAGAAAAATACGCCCTATCTCGAAGAAGATAGTCCCAATCCTCTCAGTGTTTATGGCAAATCCAAGCTAGCAGGAGAAGCGGCGATCGCGCAAGCTTGCCAATCCCATATCATTTTGAGAACGGCTTGGGTTTACGGGACTTGTGGCAAAAGTAACTTTGTCAAAACCATGCTGCGCCTCGGCAAAGAACGAGAAGAAATCCGAGTCGTTGCCGACCAAGTTGGCAGTCCCACCTGGGCGCCAGATATTGCCCGAGCGATTGCTAAACTTGCCATCGATTCAGACAAAATGGGGGAAGCGACGAGGGGGATTTATCACTTTACCAATAGCGGCGTTGCCAGTTGGTACGATTTTGCGATCGCTATTTTTGAGCAAGCAAGACAACTCGGTTTTCCGCTCAAAATCCGACAAGTCGTCCCGATTACGACTGCTGAATATCCCACGCCTGCCAAACGTCCTGCCTATTCAGTCCTTTCGGGTCAAAAAATCTCAGCCATCTTGGGAACTCATCCCCTTTACTGGCGAGACTCTCTCAGACAGATGCTCGAACAACTTGCTTCTCAAGCTTGATAAATGCCGAGCCATGCCAATCCAATCTTATTATCGCTCTTTATGGCGAAGCTACTCGCCCATCAAAACGGCTAAAGTCATTTATCGGGAATGGAAGCCTTCAGCCTTGTAGAAAAGTTAAGCTTCTGAAGTCCAAAACCCAAGCAAAATTTTATGTCTAAACAGTTTAATTTAGCTGTAATTCCAAACCTTAAAGTCGAACTATTGCCCGACGGGCGAGTTGCGATCGAGCAAAAATTTTTAGAGGGAATCCTCAAGTACGATGGTTTGTGGTCTGGCTCTGTTACAGTTTTGATGGAGAAAAACCCCGACCGGGATAAAAATTTTCATAAAAAAATCTTCAAACGAGACGAATTGCCATTCAAGTTGGAAATTATTTCTTCCAAAGAAATAACTCCGCAAAAATTGTTGGAAAATAAGATTTCTGTCGTTCTAGCTAGTGCAGATTATCGAAAAAACCACCTCAGTCAAGTTTGTCACTCAGCCAATCTCCCGTGTATCTACATCACTGAGTACAGCCTACAAACTAGGAAACAGATAATCGCTGCCAACACCAATAATCCATTACTTCGCTTGCGCAGAAATCTATGGGAAGAAAATCAGGAACGGAAGCAGCGCAAGGCAATAGCACTGGCAGAGGGAGTGCAGTGTAATGGAACGCCAACCTATGAAGCCTATCGTACCATCAATCGCAATCCACTCCTCTATTTTGATGGTCGCGTGACCGAAGCGATGCTAGCCACAAAGGAGGAGATCGAAAAGCGCTTCCTCAACTGCAAGGAAGATAGGCCGTTGCGATTGCTTTTTTCGGGACGGCTTATCAAAATGAAAGGAGCCGATCGCTTGCTGGATGTAGCGCGAGAACTTAAGCACTCGGGAATTCAGTTTGAGATGTTTATCTGTGGAGATGGCGATTTGAGAGAGAAAATGCAACGCGAGATCGTTGCTGCCCGACTAAAGGATCGCGTCAAAATGATGGGAGTGCTCGATTTTAAGACAGAGTTAATTCCGTTTGCTAAAGCCAATGTAGATCTGTTTGTTTGTTGTCACCCACAAGGCGATCCCTCTTGCACCTATCTAGAAACGATGTCGTGTGGCGTGCCGATTGTGGGATATGCTAACGAAGCTTTTGAGGGAGTGGTGAAATATTCGCAAGCAGGATGGCTGATTCCCATGGATCGACCCAAGCTAATAGCGCAGCAATTGGCAGCTTTGAGTCAAAATCGCCATTCGATTAAAGCGATGTCCCTAAAAGCCTTAGAGTTTGCCCGCCAGCATACCTTTGAAAAGACCTGGGAAGCACGGATTTCTCATCTAAAACGGGTGGCAATGAGGAAGATGGCTCTCGAATCGAGTATGCTTCACTAATAGAATACTTTCATCGACTCCCAATACTGAATTTATGAAAGCACTGATTCTCTCAGGCGGGAAAGGAACGAGATTGCGTCCCCTAACGCATACTGGGGCAAAGCAATTAGTTCCCGTGGCAAACAAACCCATTCTCTGGTACGGTATTGAAGCGATTGTCGCCGCAGGAATCACGGATATCGGCATTATTATCAGCCCGGAGACTGGAAAAGAAATCCAGGCTATAACTGGCAATGGCGAACGCTTTGGAGCCAAGATTACCTATATCCTGCAAGAGCAACCGCTAGGCTTAGCTCATGCGGTCAAAGTCGCCCAACCCTTTTTAGAAAATTTTCCCTTTATTATGTATTTGGGAGATAACTTGATTCAAGACAGTCTCGATATTTTTCTAGCCGAATTTGCCAAGGAACATTTAGATGCACTGATTCTCTTGCGCACAGTCAGCAATCCCACTGCCTTTGGCGTAGCTGAAGTAGACGAGAAAGGGCGCGTCTTGCAGTTGGTAGAAAAGCCCAAAAATCCCCCGTCTAATCTAGCTTTGGTAGGAATTTACTTTTTCTCTAGCGCCATTCACGGCGCGATCGCATCTATCCAACCCTCTGCTAGAGGGGAGTTGGAAATTACCGATGCCATTCAAGCCCTCATCGATCGCGAGAAACCCGTAGAAGCCCTGCAACTTCAGGGATGGTGGCTCGATACTGGCAAGAAAGACGACCTGCTAGAAGCCAATCGCATTATTCTCGATACCTGCTTGCAGATTGCCGTTGACGGACAGGTAGATGCTCAAAGTCAAGTAAGCGGGCGCGTTCAGATCGGGGCTAACTCCAAAATCATCAACAGCACGATTCGAGGACCGGTCATTATTGGCAACGACTGTCATATAGAAAATTGCTTTATCGGTCCTTATACCAGCATCGCCGATCGCGTTACGCTAATCGAGGCAGACATAGAGCATAGCGTTATCCTGCAAGAGGCTAAAGTGAGTGGCATTCACCAAAGAATTGTGGACAGCGCCATCGGACAGCGTGCCAAGCTAGAAATCGCGCCGCAACGACCGAAAGCTTTACGTTTCCTCATCGGGGATGATTCCCATATCGAGTTAGTTTGATAATTATTTTGGATTGGCGGCTGTATCAAAAAAATCTATGTCCACTGCTAACCTGAGAGTCCTCATCGTAGCCGAACATGCCTCTTTCAAGCTAGGGGGCGAAGCTGCACTCCCTTTGCATTACTTCCGAATTTTGCGCCGACGCGGTATTGAAACTTGGTTAGTCGTTCACGAACGAACTCGCGACGAACTGAAATCCCTCTTTCCCCAAGAATGCGATCGCATTTACTTTATCGCCGATACGATTTGGCACAAATTTCTATGGCAAGTCTGTCAACTGCTTCCAGGTCAACTGGGTAACTTCACTACGGGGTTCGTCATGCGATTTCTCACCCAGATCCTTCAGCGTCGCCTTGCTAAGCAAATTGTCAAAGAAAAAAATATCGATCTCGTTCACCAGCCCATTCCCGTTTCCCCTAGAGAACCATCGACGATTTTCGGCATGGGCGTACCAGTTGTCATCGGACCGATGAATGGAGGTATGGATTATCCCCCCGCTTTTCAGAGACGGCAAAATCCTCTAGAATCTCTGATTTTTGTCGTTGGTCGTTTTCTCTCTAATTTTTTTAACATTTTGATTCCCGGCAAGCGCCAAGCTACTATTCTACTGGTGGCTAACGCTCGTACCAAGAGGGCATTGCCAAAGAGCGTGTTCGGCGAGCACAAAATCGTTGAATTAGTCGAAAATGGAGTAGATCTGTCGATTTGGCAGAATCAATACCCGACTCGTTCGTTAGCAGACAACGAAGCGATCGATTCCCATCCCAGTCAACCACGACCGACAAAATTTATTTATATCGGCAGATTGGTGGACTGGAAAGCCGTCGATCTCCTCTTCATCGCTGTCAAGCAAGTACTTAAGCAAGTCCCAGTAGAAATAGAAATTATTGGCGATGGGAATCAAAAAACCGCTTTGCAAGAACAAGCTAAAAAACTGGGTTTGCTACAATCGGGTTCGGTTCATTTTCTGGGTTGGCTGTCTCAGGTCGATTGTGCCAAACGGCTTAAATCGGCTGATGCCCTAGTTCTGCCAAGCCTATGCGAGTGTGGGGGAGCGGTGATTTTAGAAGCGATGGCAATGGGGATCCCAGTCATTGCTACTAACTGGGGAGGACCGACAGACTATCTCGACGAATCTTGCGGGATCCTGGTCGAACCTAGCTCGCGCGAAGGATTTATCGATGGCTTGGCAACAGCAATGGTTAAATTAGCAACTAATCCGGAATTAGCGCGACAAATGGGTCGGGTGGGAAAACAAAAAATCGTTGACTGCTTCGATTGGGAGATTAAGGTAGATAAAGTATTAGAAATTTATCAAAAGTCCATCGCCTTCAAATCGTTTGATGATTTTCTAAAACTTTGAAATAATGAAAATCAAAGCTATCTCTAGCTCAATTTTATTGGGATTGCGACTGGAAAATTGTTAAAGTGGCTACAAAATAGCGATCGCCAAGATATTAAACAATGACTGATTCTCAACAGGAACGAACTCAATCTAGAAAACCTCGTCGAATTTTAATTACAGGTGGGGCGGGTTTTATTGGTTCTAATTTCGTCCATCACTGGTGTGCCAATTACGGAGGCGATCGCGTCGTCGTTCTCGATGCCCTCACCTATGCGGGCAATCGCCAGAATCTAGCCTCCTTAGAAGGAAAAGCCAACTTTCGCTTCGTTTGCGGCAATATCTGCGATCGCGCCCTAATCGATTCCCTACTTCGAGAAGAAAAGATCGATACGGTTGCTCATTTGGCGGCGGAATCCCACGTAGATCGCTCGATTTTAGGACCCGATGCTTTTATTCAAACCAATGTCGTCGGAACTTTTACCCTACTGGAAAGTTTTCGCCACCATTGGATCGAAGAGGGACAACCAGCAACCTACCGCTTTCTTCACGTTTCCACCGATGAAGTCTACGGCAGTCTCAAACCCGACGATCCGCCCTTCAGAGAAACTACGCCCTACGCGCCCAATAGTCCCTATTCTGCCTCGAAAGCCGGAAGCGATCACCTCGCTCGCGCCTACTATCATACTTACAGTTTGCCGACGATTATTACCAATTGTTCTAACAACTACGGCCCCTACCACTTCCCAGAAAAATTAATTCCCCTAATGTGCATCAATATTCTATTAGGCAAACCCCTACCCGTATACGGCGACGGACAGAATATTCGCGATTGGCTGTATGTAGGCGATCACTGCCGCGCCCTAGATACAGTCTTACACCGAGGTAGACCGGGCAAAACTTACAATATTGGGGGAAACAATGAAGTCAAAAATATCGATCTCGTCGATCGCTTGTGCGAACTGATGGACGAACTCGCCCCCGAATTGCCCGTGCGACCTTCTAAACAATTGATTACCTTTGTTAAAGATCGTCCCGGACACGATCGCCGCTACGCGATCAATGCAACTAAGATGAGACAAGAATTGGGTTGGACTCCCCAAGAAACGCTTTCAAGCGGTTTGCGAAAAACTATTAAATGGTATTTAAATAACCGCAATTGGTGGCAACCCCTGCTCTCTCAAGAATACCAAGCCTATTACCAAAAAGTTTACGGACAGGTCGAACCAGTTAACTAACAGGTTGTCCCAAAAGTATAGTATGTCATGTTGAGCGTCGCGATCGCGAAGCGAAACATCTTATAGCAATTCGCAATTGGGAAATAGAGATGGATTCTAGCTAGAAATTCAATGTTTTTAGATTTTAATGGCGAATTGCGAATTATCAATTGCGACTTATCAATTAGTCAGCCGCTCTGGGTATAAGGCTTTTTCCCTGAGCATCTGTAGCGTTCTTTTTTAGAAATGGTAAATATTTTTAGAAATGGTAATAAAATAGCACGTTAGTAACCTAAGTATGTCAGTAACTTAAGTTTGTTTAACTGCAATGTCACAATTGCAAATCCTGTTCCGACAAACTTCGTCGTGGTTGTACAGCAATAATTCGTTTGTCAAAGAGTGGCGCTATAGGCGTTTAAAGCAATTCTTGTCACTGGTCAAACCGCCTAATCGCGCTCGGATTATCGACTTAGGAGGAACTCCTTACATGTGGGAGTTAATCGATCGCAGCTTCAATGTTACTCTCGTCAACTTACCTGGTGCGATTCGGCAAACTGATAAGGTACGGGGTTATACTTATGTTGAAAGCGATGCAACCAATCTTATCAGTCTGTTTGACGACAAATCTTTCGATATCGTATTCAGCAACTCCGTCATCGAACATGTTGGCGATGAAAAAAAACAAGCGGCTTTCGCGGCAGAAGTTCATAGATTGGCTAACGCTTATTGGGTGCAAACACCGAGCGATAACTTTCCTATCGAGGTGCATACTGGCGTTCCCTTTTATTGGCAGCTGCCTCATTGGATACGCGATCGCTTAATCCGATCGTGGAAGACAAAATTGCCCGCCTGGACAAAAATGATTGAAGAATTAAGGGTTGTATCTAAAAGTTCGATGAGACAATTGTTTCCTGATGCAAAGATATATGTCGAACGCAAATTGTGGTTTGAAAAGTCATACTCTTTCTATAAACCTTTTCACCAATAGCTCGAAAAATCAATGTTTTTAGACTGATATCAAGTCCGGTTAAAGTTTTACCGACGATTATTTTTTCTCCTCAGTTATTACTATTCCTGACCGCTATGGGATTTTGCCGTAAGTGGATCGTACTGAGATCTTGTACCTTTGGCATCAACGCCTAGGACTAAAGGGCATTGCTGAATAAGCATATGATTCACTGAGGGACAGGCACCTCTCCAAATTTCAGGTAGTGCAGTAACAATTTGAGCGAGTGCTTTAGCATTGCTACGGACTTCGAGTAGCACAACGTCTTGCGGTGCAATCGAGCCAGGTAGTGACGTAATCGGGTATTTTCGCCTTCCACCCGCGTCATGTAAGTCTTGCTGATAATGTGGTTGCCATCGGGAATGAAACCAGGATAGACCTTCCAACCATCGGTGACATAGAAATAGCACTTCCAAGCGGCCACGATGGCCCACAAGGGACGGAACGTTTCCGCGCTATGAGCCCCTAAAACCCACCCTAAAATCCCCGCTTTAAAGTGGTCAACGGCAGTCCACAGCCAAATCTTGTTTTTTTGTGCCCACAAAGGTCTCCAACTCATCCAATTCCCCCACTTCCGGCGTGACTTCTGGTTCGTAAGCATCGGGTAACAATTCCCCAATTTGCTTGACCCAAGTAATCACCGTTGTATGGTGAACGCCTTTGACTCGTTCAATGGCTCGAAATCCCATGCCGTTGACATCCAGTTTGAGACAGTCCCGCTTAAACTCATCACCATAGCCTGCAGGGGGATCATAGGTTTCAATGAACTGCCGCCGACAAGCTTTACAAAGGTAATTTTGTTTACCTCTTTGCTTACCGTTCTTACCGAGCGCAGTAGAGCCACATTCAGGACATTGCATTGGTTTTACCCTCGTTTCATATCCTCATTATGCAATGCCACAGGTCGAAGTCACGAATTATTGCCAGAAACATTAATCGCATAGAATAGATAACTATATAAGAATAAAATAAAAATAGATAACATCGATCCTTAAACTTTGGCGTGGAATTGAGCTTATTTAGGGAACAGTAACTGCTATCAATCCTCAATCTCGCCCGACAACTTCACAAATTCCTCATTTTTCCGAGTTTCTATTGTCAGTAGATCTTAGTGAGGGACAAATTTATGAAAAGGATTGCAACTCTAATTGCAACGCTTTCGCTGATTAGCCTGCTTGTAGCTCCAACCGTCCTCGCTCAACCTCGAATGGGTCGAGGCAGCGAGGGTTGGGGGGGGACAGTATCAGCGCATGTATAACCCCAAAACAGTTGAAACTCTTACTGGAGAAGTGGTTGCCATAGACACCATTACGCCGATGAGGAGGATGTCTGGTGGCGTGCATTTAAGAGTACGCACCCAAAATAATCGAGAGGTTTCCGTTCACCTCGGTCCAGCTTGGTATTTAGATCGCCAGGATGTCCAGATTGAAGTCGGAGATAGGATTGAGGTAAAAGGCTCCAGAGTGACGTTTTCAGGACAACCCACCATTATTGCTGCCCGAGTCAGGAAGGGCGATCGCGTTTTGACCCTGCGCGATGACAATGGCTTTCCCGTCTGGAGTGGCTGGCGCAGATGGCAGCAATCGGGAAGTCCTGGGAAGGAATTTTCAGGTTTTCGCGATCGCTCCTAAAAAATGACTCGATGATAACGCACGGTTGCGTACCGTCACACCAGTCCAACCAACTTGGAGCTTAACTCCCACAGGCGCTCGGCTTTAGTATCATCGCGGGCTTGGGGAGAAACCCTTTGAACAAACGCCTCCTTGCGATCTTTCTTCTGTCGATTTCCCCAACTCCAATAGGCACCGGATTGTTTGTATTCGGGATCGGCAACCACCGCCGCGACTCGCTCCCCAGCTAACTCCTGAGACACATACCCCCCCGTGATGTACTTCTGGAACAACGGGAAGAGTTTCTGAAACAGAGGATAGTGGTTTCGGAATAGCGGCGTATCCGCTACGCACCCAGGATAGAGAGAGCTGAAGACAATCCCGGTGGACTCATGATAGCGGCGATGCAGTTCCCGCATGGTCAGCACGTTGCAAACCTTGCTGTCCTTATAAGCTTTGACGGGTTCAAACTTCTTGCCGTCAATCATCGAGATCGGCGCCTGAAATCCGGCTGCAAAGCCTTCTAAATTGCCTAAGTCCGGACGCGGATAAACCTTCCCACCAAGTTCGTCTGGATTGTGGGTCACGGTTCCCAAAATGACGAGCCTTCGATCCGAGGCGGGTGAGTTTTTCAGATCCTCAAGCATGAGGTTACACAAGAGGAAATGTCCGAGGTGATTCGTAGCCATGCTCAATTCATATCCTTCTGCGGATCGCAATGGCTCCTTTAATAAAGGCATATAAATTGCAGCATTGCACACCAAAGCTTCTAGGGATCTGCCAGTTGCCCTGAAATCCTTGACAAACTGACGCACGCTCACCAAGTCGGCTAAGTCGAGACGGATTATCGTGTAGCTGTCCTTCGGCATTCCAAGAGTTTGGGCAGCTTTCTCCGTCTTCGGTAAATCCCGACAAGCCATCACTACATGCCAGCCCCTATTGACAAGCGCTTTCGCAGCGTACAAACCGACCCCTGAAGAAGCGCCCGTGATTACAACCGTTTTTTGATTGGGTTCCATACCGTTCTGACTCCATCGATCGAGTTCACTATCTCTAGAATCTCATGTCACCGAGTCTTTCGTTCTTATATTTTGGGAGTTCTGGGACGATCGCGATGTTAAGAAAAGCGATCGCCAGCAAAATTACTTATCTTTCTTCGGCAACTAACAAAACAACGCTATAAGCGGCGATTCCTTCTTCTCGTCCTACGGGGCCTAGTTGTTCGTTAGTTGTCGCTTTGATGCCAATGCGATCGCGATCGATAGATAGCGTTTGCGCTAATTTATCCTGCATATCTTTAATGTGGGGTTTTAGCTTGGGACGTTCGGCAACGATTACCGAGTCTACGTTCCCGATTTGCCAACCCCGCGATCGCACCAACTGATTGACTTGTTCGAGGAGCATTAAACTATTTGCCCCTGCCCATTTGGGATCGGTGGGGGGAAAATAGTGCCCGATATCTCCCAAACTCAATGCTCCCAGCATGGCATCCATAATTGCATGGGTTAGCACGTCAGCATCGCTGTGTCCTAGTAGTCCGACTGTATGAGAGATTTCCACGCCGCCGAGAATTAACGGTCGTCCTTCTACGAGTCGGTGAATATCGTAACCATTACCAATACGAATATTTATCATTTTTTATTAAGTGGTTTGTTATCAATTAACCGTAAAAGCGAATGATGCTTCGCCCGTATCAGTTACCAGTGTATCGGATAGACTATAGCAATAATCTAGCGATGCAAGCCGTCATAAAACACGCTAACGATCCGGCAATCATTGCCCTCATGCCTAATTAAGCCAGAACGCCTCGGCGTTTTGGCACGACCCAGAGCTTACACCCTTCTCAACAACTGCCGTTGTCATTAATTTCCTGGCCGAGCGAAAAAGTCTTTTAAAGAAGACTAAAGAAGACCCGATAGGAATTTCAGTCGATTTTAATCGAGTTGAGCTTTGAGCCTAGAACTTTAGTCGGCATTACATAATGAGGATATGAAACGAGGGTAAAACCAATGCAATGTCCTGAATGTGGCTCTACTGCGCTCGGTAAGAACGGTAAGCAAAGAGGTAAACAAAATTACCTTTGTAAAGCTTGTCGGCGGCAGTTCATTGAAACCTATGATCCCCCTGCAGGCTATGGTGATGAGTTTAAGCGGGACTGTCTCAAACTGGATGTCAACGGCATGGGATTTCGAGCCATTGAACGAGTCAAAGGCGTTCACCATACAACGGTGATTACTTGGGTCAAGCAAATTGGGGAATTGTTACCCGATGCTTACGAACCAGAAGTCACGCCGGAAGTGGGGGAATTGGATGAGTTGGAGACCTTTGTGGGCACAAAAAAACAAGATTTGGCTGTGGACTGCCGTTGACCACTTTAAAGCGGGGATTTTAGGGTGGGTTTTAGGGGCTCATAGCGCGGAAACGTTCCGTCCCTTGTGGGCCATCGTGGCCGCTTGGAAGTGCTATTTCTATGTCACCGATGGTTGGAAGGTCTATCCTGGTTTCATTCCCGATGGCAACCACATTATCAGCAAGACTTACATGACGCGGGTGGAAGGCGAAAATACCCGATTACGTCACTACCTGGCTCGATTGCACCGCAAGACGTTGTGCTACTCGAAGTCCGTAGCAATGCTAAAGCACTCGCTCAAATTGTTACTGCACTACCTGAAATTTGGAGAGGTGCCTGTCCCTCAGTGAATCATATGCTTATTCAGCAATGCCCGACCTGTTTGTATCCGAGCGTTTAGCAGGTGATGCAGAAGACTGGGTTGTCGGCACGGAGCGGGAAGTCCGGGACGGACGAAAGGCGGTTCGGTTTTGCCAAAGGATAAAGGCAGCCATTGCCAACAGAAAGTAACCAAAGGCTTTTTGTAGGTGTCGAGCTTGGACAAACCGCACTAGATAGGCTCCGGCGACAATTCCCAAGCTAGCAGCCACGGCAAACGATGCCATCAAATTCCAATTTAGGGCGACGTGTCCCAGATAGCCTAGAAATCCAGCCGCAGAATTGAGGGTGATCACGACCAAAGAAGTGCCGATCGCCTGTTTCATCGGGATATTTGCTAGCAATACCAATGCAGGCACGATCGCAAATCCCCCCCCCACGCCCACCAAGCCAGTTAAGGCTCCTACGCCCAACCCTTCGGTAATCAGCCACAGCCAGCAATATTTGCAAACAGGTTTGGGATAGAGGGCTAAATCGGGACCTGTTGTTGGGGGAGGCGCTTCTGCTTGGGGACGCTTACGAATCATGAAAACGGCTGCCAGCAACATCATGGTGGCAAAGAGCACCATTTGCATGGTGCCAGTCACGAACGGCAGGGTGGCTAGCCGCGCCCCGCCGTAAGCTCCTAGCATGGTAGACAACCCGAAGGTAGCAGCCGTCCGTAAATTGATATTGCCCAGCTTCCAGTGAGGAATTGCGCCTAAGAGGCTAACCGTTCCCACAACTGCCAAACTCATCGCGATCGCTGATTTAGGAGGTACTCCCATCACGTATACCAGGGTAGGAACTGCCAAAATCGAGCCGCCCCCACCGATTAAGCCCAAGCTAATCCCAATTGCCGCTGCCAGAATATGACCGAAAATCCAGCCAATCACATGCTTACCTCCTGCTTACTTCCCTCGAGCTGGTCGGTTCTCAGAGAAGATAAAATTCATAACGTTTTGTTTATTAAGTAGCAAGGCTCGCCAAGCGACCGCACATCTCATTAGCAGGAACGGCTTCCATCATTTTCTTAGGATCGGGCAAGTTTAGGTTGCCCATAAATTCGATAAAACCTTCGCGAGTGCGCCCTACAAATCGGGGATTCCATTGCTTTTCCTCCCCGATTGTGGATACTGTATGACCTCGGTAATCGTGAGCCGGATAAACTAAAGTATCATCTGGCAATGCAAACAATCGTTGCGTCACCGAGTCATAGAGCGTACCCGCATCGCCACTCTGGAAATCCGTGCGCCCGCAGCCGCGAATGAACAAGGCATCTCCCGTCAACACGCGATCGCTGTTTACTAAATAAGCCATGTGGCTATCGGTGTGTCCTGGGGTTGCAATCGCTTGAATCGTTATCGCTCCTAGTTGCAGGGTTTCCCCATCTTTAATATGACGATCCGCACAGCTAGCCTGTGCATGTTCGGGAACGATTCCCAAACATCCTGTCATCTGACGTAATTTATCGGTTCCTGTAATATGATCCGCATGGATATGAGTTTCCAGGCAGTAGCGCAGGGTTAGTCCTAGTTCTTGGAGAAGTTTGCGATCGCGCTCCACTTGCTCCAGCACCGGATCGATGAGAATGGCTTCTTTAGTATCGGGATCTGCGATTAAATAAGTGTAAGTACTGGTTTCTTGGTCGTATAACTGTCGAAATAACATCTTTGTCTCCTCCTTTTTTGAAAATTCAAGCCGCTTGTGAGTATTTTTCCACATAAGACTTGAAAAACGCTTTCATTTGCGGATAAGCACTGCAATCAAAGCCAATTTCGCCTGCTTTCTCAAAAGCTTGCTCTGGAGTTAGCCCTTGCCGCGTCGCCAGGTACATCAATGTTATGGCACCTGCCCGCAGGGAAACGCCGCAGTGAATTAAAGCGGGTTTCGGCAGCGCGTCAATTTGCTGGAGTACTTGAGTTGTTATTTCCTCCGTCAATTCCTCTGCCTTGGGTACTGGAATGTTAGCGTAGTGCAATCCCAAGGCTTCTGCTTGTTGTCCCTCTTCGCTCCAATAGCCCTGTTCGGCAGGCGATCGCAAATTGAAGACAGATTTGAAGCCTTCCTGGGCTGCTTGTTGCAACTGCTCTGGCGTAATCTGTCCGGCTATAGCGAGCTGGTCGTTAATCTGCTTGACATTTTCCATAGTTGCCTCCTTTAATCTACGCAGGGATGAGCTGTAGAATTTAAACAGATCGCCAAAACAATTCACAATCGGCAATTGGGTAGCCTATAAGTGAAGCGCGACTATAAACTTTGGTTCTAAAATCGGAATCGCAATCATGCGATTGAAGCACAGCTTTGTCGGATAATTGCCAATTGGATTGACTTTTAGTCATGAGTGAATAATTGCTCGTTGCAAATTAGAATGACTCTTTCTCCATTTGCATCACTTAATTACTGTCCGAGGTACGATCGCTACCTCGACAGTTACTATATTTATTTTATCGCTATCAAGTCATATAATCAATCTATTGATATTTCTTGAGAAACTAACTTCTAGGATTGTTTCTGAAAGCAGATGCTTACCGAGCAAGACTGCGATCGCCCATGACTAATATTAAAGCTTGATAAATAGTTTTTTAAGAGTCAACCGATCGCGCTATTGTTCCTTGTTTGATGAGCGATCGGTTATAATTGGTTTTATTTTACTAAAAACAAGACAACTTTTCATAAAATGAATTGTGCTGTAAATAGTAAATATAGAGATTAATATCAACAATTAATTGTTTTTTTTTGATAAAGTATTAACACTTAAATTATGGTCGATCTTCTGAAAAATCGCTATCGAATTCTCTGTAGTTTGAGTCGTGGGGGCTTTGGGGAAACATTTCTAGCA
This sequence comes from Pleurocapsa sp. PCC 7327, assembly GCF_000317025.1. Classification (NCBI taxonomy): domain Bacteria; kingdom Bacillati; phylum Cyanobacteriota; class Cyanophyceae; order Pleurocapsales; family Pleurocapsaceae; genus Pleurocapsa; species Pleurocapsa sp. PCC 7327. The sequence continues at coordinate 2,204,110 of NC_019689.1, forward strand.
GAAGATACGGATATGCCTTCTGCTCGTCGCTGCGTCATTAAAAAACTTATCCCGATCGCTAACGATCCTCAAATCTATCAGTTGGTTAAAGAACGATTTCAGCGAGAAGGTATTATCTTAGAAAAATTGGGCGAAGGCAATTCGCAAATTCCCAGCTTATATGCTTACTTTGAAGAATCCGGTCAATTTTATTTAGTTCAAGAGTGGATTAAAGGGACTACTTTATCAGAGAAAGTTCGGCAGGAAGGAAAGTTAAATGAGGGTGTAGTTAAAGAAATTTTAATCAGTATTTTGTCAGTTTTAGATTACATTCACACTCAGCATATCGTCCACCGAGATATTAAACCGGATAATATTATTATTCGTGCATCAGATAATAAACCCTTTCTGATTGATTTTGGTGCGGTAAAAGAAACGATGGGAACGGTGATGACGACCTCTGGACACAGTACCTATTCAATTGCGATCGGGACTCCTGGATTTATGCCAAGCGAACAGATAGCAGGTAGACCCGTTTATGCTAGCGATTTATATAGTTTAGCCCTAACGGCTATTTATTTACTGAGTGGGAAGTATCCCCAAGAGTTCGCCACTAATCCAGCAACAGGGGAGATTCTATGGCGACAGCATGCTTTGAGCACCAGTTCAGCTTTAGCGACTATTTTAGATAAAGCGATTCAACCCCATCCGCGCGATCGCTTCTTAAGTGCAAAGGAAATGCTCGCTGCGATTAAAAATGAAGTTAGAGCAATTCCAACTAGCGCACCTTCTGCAAGTCCTACTGGTGTATCCACAGCAGTTATATCGCCTGCTAGAGGCAATAGTAATTCACGGGTAACTAATACAAATTCTGGCGGTTTGAAAGATTGGCAAAAAGCTACTATTGTTGGTAGTATAATCGGCTCTTTTGTCATGGGAGCCTCGATGGTAAATAGCTATTTCAGTCGTCAATCCGAACTACAAATATCTGCTTCAAATTCACTTAATAATTCTGAAGTTCAACCGCAAGAACACAACACTCCAGAAATTAATACTTCCCCGATCGTTCAACCGACACAACCAAGCGAATCAGAAACTGTTAATTCTCCTGCCGCACAACCGACACAACCAAGCGAATCAGAAACTGTTAATTCTCCTTCCGTTCAATCGCCCAACGATCGCAACGAGAATTCAAAAACAGGTAATTTATCTCCCAAACCGTCGTCAAGCGATCGCAACGAAAATTTAACTAATGCAATCGAGGAAAGTCAAGCTGCTCAGTTTGTCGAGAAGCTTTATGCGCTGCTTTCAGACAAAAAATTTGATGAAGCTAGACTTGCCTATGGACCTCCATTAGCTGCTCAATTCGATCCCAATTTTTTTACTCAATTTGAAAGAGTGACCGTAGAAAATCTACAGATAATTTCAAGGACGGATTCTTCGATTAATTTGATTGGCGAAAACACTTATTTTTATCCAGACGGTTCGACACAACGAGAACAAAGAACCTATACTGTTAGAAATTTAAATGGAAAGTTAAAAATTACCAATTCTAAATTTGTTAAAGTGACTAAATTTAGACAAAATTAACAATTTTCCAAATGGTTTAGGGGGTTATTATAATAAGACTCAGTAATGATAGGCGAGCTAGAAGCTCGCACTACCTACCTATTATGACTAATTAAACAGATTTGATATGACTAGCCCAATCTTATAGACAAAGCTTCTCTTGCTTGTTCTCGGTCGTCGAAATGAATTTTTTCCGTGCCGAGAATTTGATAATCTTCGTGACCTTTTCCGGCAATAACTACTCCGTCGCCTGGTTTGGCATCCTGAATCGCTTGATGAATCGCCGTAGCGCGATCGCAAATTACTATCGGTTTAACCGATGCAGGAATGCCTGCCACGATATCTTGCAAAATCCGTTTCGGGTCTTCGGTACGGGGATTATCTGAGGTAACAACCGCGACATCGGCAAGTTCTGCGGCAATTTTCCCCATAATAGGACGCTTAGTGCGATCGCGATCGCCCCCACAACCGAACACGCAAATCATCTTTCCTGAAATAAAAGGTCGTGCTGCTTTGAGTAAATTCTCCAAACTATCGGGCGTATGGGCATAATCGACGATAACGCCAATATCCTGGTTCTCGCTAATTTGTACCCTCTCCATTCGTCCGGGAACGCCAGGAAACTTGAGTAACTGTTCGATAACGATTTCTAAGTTCAAACCGAGGTGCAGGACTGCCGCGACAGCAGCGAGAAGATTGGATAAATTAAATTGACCGACTAAGGGCGATCGAAAAGAGATTTGACCTACTGGGGTATGCATGACCCCGCTTACACCTGTAGATTCATAATTGAGTTGTGCGGTGTAAAAATCAGCAGCAGGATTGCTAACGCTATAACTCCAAACCTTGTCCGAATCTAGCGCTTCTATCAAACGCTTGCCATAGGAGTCATCCAGGTTAGCGATCGCTCGACCTTTAAGATAATCGGGGCTAAATAACAATGCTTTGGCAGAAAAATAATCTTCCATGTCTTTATGGAAGTCTAGATGATCTTGAGTGAGGTTGGTAAACACGCCCACGTCAAACGAACACCCTTTCACGCGACCTTGTGCTAGTGCGTGAGAACTGACTTCCATGACTGCATATTGATTTCCTGCATCCCTAGCGGCAGCAAGTTGTGCTTGCAGTTGGGCAGCAAAAGGCGTGGTATGAACCGCAGTTTGTTGAAAACCCGCCCACCGAGTATATAGGGTTCCCAGAAGAGCAGTCGGCAATTGAGACTGATTGAAGAAAAATTCGATGAGATGGGTGATTGTGGTTTTGCCATTGGTTCCCGTCACGCCAACCATTCTTAATTGCTGGGAAGGATAACCGTAGAAAGCTGCCGATAGGTCCGCACAAGCAGAAACCGGATCGGCGACTTGGATGACGCAAGCATTAGGTGTAGGCGGGTATTTAGCGGCTGATTGAGGGCTAATTAATGCCGCGATCGCACCGGCTTCTAAGGCACTCTGCCAGAATTCTCCCCCATCTACCCGCGTTCCTGGCATGCCAATAAATAAATCTCCAAGCTGACAAGCATGGGAGTTGGTACTAATTCCTTTTACTTCTTTATCTAGTGCAGGGTGTTCGGGAATCTGAGAGATACCGGAAACCTTGGCTAACAAATCGCGCAGCTTCATCATAGCAAGACTCAGAGTGAGGATTTTTGATTTTAGATTATTAAAGAATTGTGCAAGTTCCGTCTAGTTTTATGACTCTGGCGATAAATATTTTTGTAACAATTGCTCCAATTGTTGCACGGAAGCGCGAGGAGAAGGTCGGGGCAGCGGTTTTTCGACCCCTGAAAGATTTTGACACAACACGGGAACTTCATATTGGTATGCCTCGAACCATTCTGGGCGAGTGGTAATATCTCGCACCTCTAGTTCAAAAGCGATCGCTTTTACCTGTTGTAACTTTTCCAGCAGCCCTTCACATAGATGACAACTGGGTTTGCTATATAAGATTAACTGCATTGGCTTTTTATATATATTAGGCGTTGCCTAAATGCGGGATGAATTTTATTTTGTCATGCTGAGTGCAGCCCTTCACTTCGAGAGAGGGTAAACTCCGCGAAACGAACATCTGTCGGGATTCTTTACATCCCCGCTCGAGCGGAGGACTTCCCGCTCACGGAGTTAAAATTGCTTGGGTATGTTTCTTTTAGCTTATCCCAATGATTCAACCCGTTCTTTACTTCGCCATTACTAGCCATGGTTTTGGACATGCCGTCCGCGCCTCCTCTGTTGCTGCCCAGATTAAACAGCTTTATCCCGACATCCTCCTAGTTATGGTGACGACTGCGCCTCGTTGGTTGCTAGACTCTTACATTCGGGGAGATTTTATCCATCGCCTACGCGCCTTTGACGTGGGAGTTATCCAATCGGATAGTTTGACCATGAATAAAGCTGCTACCCTGGAGAAAATGAAGCAAATTCGCGCCGAACAAAGGTCGATTATTGCCAGCGAGGTAAACTTTCTGCGCACCAATCGAGTCGGGTTAATTTTGGCAGATATTCCAGCTTTAGCTGCACCAATGGCGAAAGCGGCAGGGATTCCCTGTTGGATGATGGGCAATTTTGGCTGGGATTTTATTTATCGCAATTGGGGAGAGGAATTTACAGAAATTGCCGATTGGATTAGCGAGTGCTATCAACAGTGCGATCGCACCTTTCGCCTTCCCATGTGCGAACCGATGACTTCTTTTAACAATATTACCGATACGGGCTTAACGGGCGGTATGCCTTACTATAGCGAAACCGAACTGCGAGAAGTATTTAATCTGAAAGCACCTCGCAAGAAAACCGTTTTGCTTTCTTTTGGCGGACTGGGACTGCAACAAATTCCCTATCAAAATCTACAACAATTTCCCGATTGGCAATTCATTACCTTCGAGCGCAATGCTCCCGATTTGCCCAATTTACTGAAAATTACTGGAGAATACTATCGGCCCGTCGATTTTATGCCAATCTGCGGGCGAGTCATCTCCAAACCTGGCTATAGCACCTTTGCCGAAGCTATACGCCTGCAAGTTCCTATCATTTCCTTAACGAGAGAGGATTTTGCTGAAACCCCTTTACTCTTAGACGGGATTCAAAACTACGCCCATCATCAAATTATTGCACCAGAAGAATTCTTCCACAGTAGCTGGGAGTTTCTCCGTCGCGATCCCGATCCTCCCCTTCAATCTGCATCTCTCCCGACTGATGGAACGGAAGTCATTGCCCGCGCCGTTATCAACTATTTTAATTTAATCTTGCCTGAATAGGGATTAAGCTAGAGATGGGAGTTTTTTTAGCAAGGTTTATTAAAAGAGTAGAGCGATCGAGAACCAATGACGGTCATCCATCATATTTTTGCCCAAAAGGCACAACAGTTAGACGAAATACAACAGTCCAAAGAACACAAAAAAACCGAAGAGCTTCAAGGAATTCGTTCCTCTGCTACCCTAGAATTAGCAGCTCAGGATGTTCGCACTGTAATCGAAGAACAAAAACAGCAAAGCCATCTTTTGACCACTAAGCTAAATATTTTATTTGTTGTCAATGGTGCTTTACTAACTTGTTTAACTATTACTCGGTTGGTCTTACAACCCAGTGTATTTAGTTTTGGAGAAATTCTGGGATTTTTTATTAATTTCTCGTTGCTAATTAATGCTTTTCTGCCTCGCCAAGTAGCAGTTAGTCCCAATTTAGGAGATACAAAATTTTTGGAGAGATATCTTGCTTTAGCACCTGAAGAATATAAATTGCAAATGATAGTCAATCAGGTAGCAACCTACAATACTAATAAACAGCGACTCGATGATATTTCACAGTCTTTAACTTATTCAGCTTATGTAACTTGGACGATAGCTTTTATAATCTTATTGCATATGGTGTCATTTTCTTTTGCCTGAAGAATATAAGAGAATAAATCGATAGGAATAGCTTACAAGTATGACTTCCAAATTTACTCATACCAACTCGGAAAAAGATGTCAGTAAGGAATCGGAAGAGATAACTTCTGCATCTGTAGAGGAGGTTGTATCTGTAGAACCAGTTAAATCGACACCAACAGAAACTCCGGAAAATCGCATCGAGTTACCCAAACCCGATGCCGAAAATATAACAGTGTTGACTGATAAGTTACCAAATAAGCCAATTTTGCCTTGGAATCGCTATGATTCTCCTTGGGAAGAGTCAGTAAATGAAGAAGAAACGGGATCGAATTCTCCTGAGAATGCAGCAGAAATTTCTGAGGGAGCGGCATTAAAAAATTCTACCGAGACAGAAACAGGCAACACAGTAACGGATAAAACTGAGTCCGACGAAGTGGATTGAAGAAGTCAGAAGGCAGGAGAGTGAGGAGAGTAGGGGGATGAGGGAAGTGTGGAGGGAGTGGGAGACTGGGAAGAAGACATACTACTAATCACTAACTACTAACTCTCACCAATCCAAAATCAAAAATTAAATGAATCACTATCAAAAAATTCTCTCAATCCAAACTACGGGAAAATCTCTACATAAAATCACCCATAAAGTAGAAGCGATTGTCACTCAATCGGGAATCAAAACGGGATTGTGTACGCTTTTTGTCCGGCATACTTCTGCTTCTCTAGTGATTCAAGAAAATGCCGATCCCGACGTGTTGAAAGATTTAGCCAACTTTTTTGCTAGATTAGTGCCTGAAGACCCTACGCTTTACATTCATAATGCTGAGGGACCCGACGACATGCCAGCGCATATTCGCTCGGCACTAACCCATACTTCAGAACAGATTCCCATCGCCAGAGGAAAATTAGTTTTAGGGACTTGGCAGGGAATTTATTTATGGGAGCATCGTCAATGGAGCCATCACAGAGAAGTTGTAGTACATATTAGCGGAAAATGAACGATCGCAGAATTATTCGCACCGATAACGCACCCGCACCCGTTGGTCCCTACAATCAGGCAATCGCAGCTAGCGGTCAAATGCTGTTTGTAGCAGGACAAATTCCCCTCGATCCTCAAACTGGAGACATTGTAGGAGCGGGAGATGTCGCCAAGCAAACGCAACAAGTAATGGCAAACCTGGAAGCCATTCTCAAAGCAGCGGGTGCCAGTTGGGAAGATGTAGTGAAAACGACCGTCTTCCTGACCGACTTACAGAATTTTGCCGCCATGAATCAAGTTTATGGCGGGTACTTCAGCAAAGGCAATGCCCCCGCACGTGCCTGCGTCGAGGTTTCTCGCTTACCTAAAGATGTTTTGGTAGAAATCGAGTGCATCGCCGTTGTCGGGACTCGATGAAGGCGATAGCGAACCATTTTTTGTAGGCGAGAATTGACCTGCGATCCCAACAAAAACTCTGCTATCTAGAAGACAGTTGAAATTTGGACACCATACCATTTTTCAAAAGTAATGACAGAGATAGTTGATTGCCCTCACCCCCAACCCCTCTCCCAATTTGGGAGAGGGGTGAAGAATGTTGATCGCGACTAATGAAAATTGGTTAGAACTGGAAGTAGTGCATTAATTGAGAGATTAATCGACTATCTAAAACAAGTCGGCGCTGTAGATCGGCTAAATTGCGATAAACGCCATTTTCTTGTCGATTTTGAATGATTAATTCAGCTAAAGAAGGTTCGAGACAGGGAATTTGCTCGAGTTGTTCTGTCGAGGCAGTATTGGGATTGATGCGCCTAGGAGTTAAGAGACTTTCCGGATCGCAATAGCCGAAGTATAAGATAGGTTTGAGGGGTTGGAGACGTTGTACGGGTACGTTAATAGCTGCGGCAATATCTTCTAGGCAGAGAAACTGAACTCCCATGCTCGTCAGTTCTGCTAACGTTCGTGCTTGGTGGATAGAAATACCAGGCAATCTGAGCCAATCATCGACGCTGGCATGGTTAGCATCGATTTGAATGCCAAGTTCGATCGCGACCACAACTTCTTCGAGAGATTGAAAGCGATAGTAGGGATCGCTCAAAATTTTAGCGCGGATTTTTTGCCAATTCGGGTTCAGCCATTTCATGCAATGCGATCGAGCAGTTGGCGGCGTTTTTGTTCAAATTCGTATTCCGATACTAATCCATCTTCGCGCAGGCGATCGAGTTCCCGCAACGCTTCGGCAACTGCGCCGATTTGCGAAGGAGCGAATCCGCCTAAATTAGTGCTAGCGATGGGCTGGTTATTGAACTGACAATTAAATTGCTCTGAATCTTGCACTAAATACCATACCGCATCGATCGCACTGGCAATTCGCGGAATTGGCGTACTCCATAACAGAAGATAAATTACTCCCCATAGCGGCTGTCCTAGATAAAATTTATGCACTCCCGCGATCGGTATTGGCAAAACTGTCGCTAATAGTGCCAGGATAACGGCGACTTGGCGACTCTTAGGCTGGTTGAGTAGTTTCCCGACAAATTTCATGAACCCTCATGTCTCAAAGCGATCTTAATTAATAACTTTAACGCTTTTGGGCAAGACAAAATCGGCGAGTAGTGCGAGCTTCTAGCTCGCTATTTCCTTAAAAGCGAGCTAGAAGCTCGCACTCCCTAACTCCCTTATCTAGGACTGCTATGGCAGCCTCACTCAAACAGTAAATTTGGCAGAAAATAGACTAAATTGGGAAAAATCATCACTAGAAGCATGACTGCCAACTGTAGAGCCATGTAGGGATACATGCCAGCAAAGATCTGATTAATCGTAATGTGTTTCGGGGCAACTCCCTTAAGATAAAAAGCTGACATGGCCACAGGTGGGGATAAAAAAGAGGTTTGTAGATTCAGTGCGTTCAAAATCCCAAACATCAGCGGATCGATATCGAACCGATCTAGCAAGGGCAAAAAGATAGGCATGAAAATTACAATAATTTCCGTCCATTCCAGGGGCCAACCTAGTAGGAAAATAATAATCAAGACGACGATCAGAAATAAGGTTGGCGGTAAGCCCAACCCCGTTACAAACTGCTCGATCGCGCTCGAACCGCCCAACAAAGCAAACACGGCGGCAAAGATGCTAGAACCGATAAATAACCAGCAAACCATTGCCGAAGAACGCATGCTCAAATAGACGGATTCTTTGAGATTTTGAAAGGTTAGCTGGCGATGGAAAGCTGCTAGCACTAAGCCACCAATCGCACCTACGGCAGCCGCTTCGGTGGGCGTGGCGATCCCGAAGAGAATTGCCCCTAAAACAGACAAGATCAGGACTGTAATTGGCAAGAAGGAGGTAGCTAACATCCGCAAGAGCTTCGGCAGGGGAACGGTGCGCTCTTCTTTAGGGAGCGCTGGTCCCAAGTTGGGGTTCGTGTAGACTCGAACCAATAGATAGATTAAGTAAGATAGCGACAACAATAAACCGGGAATGAACGCTCCCGCATAGAGTTTGGGCACGGAAACGCCCGCCGTAGCTCCGTAGAGAATCAACAAGACGCTAGGAGGAATCAAAATTCCCAACGTTCCCCCGGCGGCAATGATCCCCGTGGAGAATTTAACCTCATAGTTGGCACGCAGCATTGCGGGTAGCGCCAGCAAGCCCATCAGAGTAACGGCAGCGCCGACGATGCCAGTCGCCGTCGCAAAAATCGTGCAAGTCAGCAAGGTTGCGATCGCAAGCGATCCCCGAATCGGTCCCATCACAAGCTGAATGCTTCTGAATAAGTCATCCAAGATGCCAGCCCGCTCGATAATGTAACCCATGAAGATAAACAGCGGGATCGCAAGCAAAACATCGTTGGTCATAACTCCATAGGTACGCTGTACCAAAAGCTCGAACACGAGCGGTCCAGCGCCGATGAAGCCAAAAATCACGCCTAAGCCCATGAGGGTAAAAGCGGTAGGAAAACCCAGCAAAATCGCCAATACCATTACGATCAGCATGATAACGCCGAGAACTTCTTGACTCATAGCTGGCTCTCCTTGGTCAATTTGCTTTCCGTTTCCTCAACATCGGCGAGGCGTTCGGGCCAAGCGCCCGTCCTCAGAGCTTGAATGCAGCGAATAATTTCCGCAATGCCCTGAAGAAGCAGTAAAATGCCAGCCACCGGGATAACCGTCTTAAAGGGATAGATAGGCGTTCCCACCGTCGTGACGCTAGACTTTTCCTGAATGCTCCAGGAATCTGCGGCAAAGTCGAATCCATACCAGACCAGCGCTAGAACGCCGGGGATGAAGAACAGGAAATAGAGCGCTAAATCCAAAGCGGCTTGCGCTCGCACGGGCAGGCTGCGGTGAAACATATCTCCTCTGACGTGACCGTTGCGAGCCAACGTGTAGGCTCCACCCATCATGATAAAGGTGCCGTACATGATGTAGCTCGAATCTACCGACCAGTCTAGCGGCACCCTAAAGACGTAACGGGCAATGACACTGTAGGCAGTCACGACTGTCAAAGTCAAAATCAACCAAGAGAAGATTTTCCCAATCCAGGTATTCAAGCGATCGATCCAAAATAAAAAGGGTCTCACGAATGCCTCCTAGAAGATGTCTCAAGCCTTCAACCCGTGCGATTGTCCTAGGTACTGACTCTATTGATAGCAAGGAGTCTTGCTACGCTTGCGCTTCTTTAAAGAAATGATCGTAAGCAGTTTTGTTCTCAACCATAATTTCTAGGCGACTGGATGCAACTCGCTTAGCCCAAGCCCGTTGAGAATCAATGACTTTCTTGAAGAAGGGATCGGCTGATTCTTTTGCAATTACTTTATCCCAGGCTTGGAGTTGAGCCTCCAAAACCGATTTAGGAGTTATAAAGACTTTAACGCCATTCTTCTCAATTGTTTCGAGGTCTTTGCTATTGCGATCCATCATCTTCCAGGTAAAGTCGGCAGATTGAGCCATGGTGGCATACTTGATAATGGCTTGTAAGTCCGGCGGCAGGCTGTCGTACTTGCTCTTGTTCATCTGAAGTTCCAGCATCTCAACGGGTTGGTGATAGGACTGTAACATCAAGACTTTGCGAACGTCTGGAAATCCCAGTCCTTCATCGGAAGAGGGATTGCTGAACTCGGCTGCGTCAATTACTCCCCGCTCTAGGCTGGAAACAATTTCACCGCCTGGAATAAACTGGGATGCGGCTCCCATATCCTTAAAAACGTCGAGAGCAATTCCAGCGGTACGATACTTCAAGCCTTTGAAATCCTCTGGTGCTTTAACCTGTTGCTTAAACCAACCCAAGGGTTGAGTTGGTACGGGCCCGTGGAAAAAGGAAATAACGTTCTTTTTAAGTTTTGTCTGGAGCAGCTCGTTGTACAGCTCTTGACCGCCGCCATAGTGAATCCACCCCAGCATCATCTCGGCATCCATCCCAAAAGAGGGACCCGTTCCAAATAAGCTTGCCGCCTTATTTAAGCCAAACCAATAGGCTGGGAAGGCATGTCCGCCATCTAAGGTTCCTTTATCTACTGCTTCTATCAACTGAGTGGCACTGGCAACCGATCCTGCTGGTAGGATGTTAATTTTTAGCCGTCCACCAGACATTACCTCAACTTTCTTGCCCCAATCGAGGAAGATTTCGTGGAAGATATCTTTAGTTGGCCAGCTACTTTGCATCCTCAAAGTAATAGTTTCTCCGGTTGCAGGACTATTTGTAGTCGATTGAGTGGTTTGAGCAGGTTTATTTTGCCCGTTTTGTACGGCACCACTGCACGCTGCTACAAGAGCACCTACTGCACCTGCTGGAATTAGCTTCAATAATTTTCGGCGAACTGATTGAATAGACATGGCTTTTTCTCGGAAAAATAGCTATCAACAAGGACAAAACGGTCTGGATTCAAACTTTTTTGTCAAAATGAATTTCCAGTGTTTTTAGATAATCTAGTACGCTGCCAAATCGATCGGGTTATCGAGGTGGACGTATTGCGTCAATAGCGATTTAAGAAACTCGAAAATATGCATCATAACTATCGATCGCGTTGTAACTGTACGGTCTAACTCTGCAATTTTTGGCATCTACTGGATGAAAGCAGTTGAATGCCGCGTTAGGTTTGAATTTTACCGTATCAATGCAACAAAAATAGGCGATCGCTCCCAAAAAGTTTTTTTAAAATTCAATATTCTCTAACGTCTCCAATGGCAAATTCTTTCTTGTTTTCTCCTTGTAACATCTCTATCGATCGATTCATTGTTGTTGTCCGATCGCAAAAAAAGATTCACATTTATAGCGATATTCGAGCGCGATCGCCAACCGATAAAAAACCTTTTCTAAGGAAAACAATCTCAATTTTATCGGCTCGATCACTTCCTTAACTTGAGCGATTTTTTTTGCATAATTCTAATCTCTCTTTTGCGATCGCAATTCGCTGGCGGCAGTTCCCCAACAAGTCATCAATCTTGGCATTGCTTTCTAACTCCCATGCCCTTACTGCTTCAATGGGTTGAGCCGTGCGATCGCCTTAGCTCGGGTTAGGTTGAATACTTATCAAAAGATCTTTGTCTCATACCAAGCCTAATGCAGTGAAGCGAAGTACCTGGTAGATTCTTCACTTCGTTCGGAATGACAACTAATTATCCGAACTGGAAATCATACCATTTCTAAAAAAATTAGTATTACTCTTTGTTAAGAACATGTCTCTTCAAAAGGGATAGTATCTCACCAATTTCGGTGCGCATAATCTTAAGTTCGCTTTCAATTGCATTGAGGCGTTCTGGAACTGAAATTTTGGAGCGATCGACAGACAACGGGTTTGGGGCAGATAAACTGTTGAGTTTCTTGACAAGTTCTGCCCAGCTACTCGCTTTCAGTCTAAAGTAAGCTTTCGCTTCACGTAATGTTTTAAACTGTTGCTTGAGTAAGTCAACGGTATAAATTTTTTTCTGATGCACCTGAGTTTGCCGATCTATATCTTCCTCAACCATATCGACAACCTCATCAATAAGTCGGTCATGATTTTCGGCAATTTTAGCTGCCGCACTCAGTATGCGTGAAGTTGTTTTGATTTGCACTTCGGTTTCCTGTTTGAGTCGATCTGCAATGCTGCGAACTCGATCGCTTAACTTTTGTTTGCGTTGTGTACGTGCGATCGGTGCTGGTTCTTGACTCATGGACGTATCCCCTATTCGGCAAGGATCTCTTTAATAGCCAACCAGATACGTTGAAATTTTTGTAGCAGACCAACCGGAGTGTTTGTTGATTCTTCTTCAACGGAATCGACTAATTGTTGAATTCGATCCATTCTCTCGGCAAGAATATAGAGATTATTTACTGCTTCCTCTTTTCTTTCCAGGGAGTCGCGCAACACAATAGTCATTTCGCCTATTTCTCTCTTCAAGCGTTCGTTTTCACGCTTGCGGCGAGTTTCCCATCCCTTAATGCTTGCTTTTGAGCGTCGTTCGTACTTAAGTTCTTCTTTAACCTCATTGTACAGAGTTAAATACTGTTGCCGTTGAGCGTCTGCCTGTTGGTATTTAGCTAGCCATTCAGTGGCTTTGGCTTTTTCTTCGTTGTAAAGGCAGAGAGTTTGTTGATGCTTTTGTTGCTCCTCGTTGTACAGAGTCAGGTAATGCTCTCTTCGAGCGTCTGCCTGTTGGTATTTAGTTAGCCATTCAGTGGCTTTGGCTTTTTCTTCGTTGTAGAGGCAGAGAGTTTGTTGATGTTTTTGTTTCTCCTCGATATAGAGTTGATAATTCTGGGTTACACGTTCCTGCCACTCATTAACCTTTAATTGATAAGTAACGAGTTGCGTGGCAGCTTCTTCATTTTCTTTTGCTTTCTGCTTCCACTCATCTCGCTGTGCCCGAACGTTCGCCAAAAGCTGTTCTAGTTCGCGAGGAGGCGTAGGTTCTTTCTTCTGAGAGCGGGGATTGTTGCGAGCGTTGTCATCATTAGGCGTTCGGCGATCTGCTCTTCGCATTGGCTTAGCGCAATCTCCAATGTGAATATTTTTTTTACATAATTCTTTTAAATCTAAAATACTTAGGTTTAGTCATTACCGTCATCAGTATTTATTCTGATGATTCATCAACGATCGCAACTCAAGTCAAAATACTACAATCACTCACCCCCTTTTTTAAGGGGGCAGAGGGAATCTTTTATGACCAAGTTCAATAATGGTAACTTTTATCTGCCCTACAATCGAAATCTGGTAGAGCGAGCGAAGCAACTTCGCAAAAACATGACTGCTGCTGAGAAAAAACTATGGTACGGGTATTTGAGAACTTTTAAATTTCGAGTGTTGCGACAAAGACCAATCAGCCATTTTATTGTCGATTTTTATTGTCCTAGCTTGAAGTTGGTTATAGAAATTGACGGAGAGAACCATTGTACAAATGATGCTCAAGAATATGATGTAGCACGAACTCAAAAATTAGAGGAATACGTTTACAGGTCGTGAGATTTACGAATCAGCAGGTTTTAAAAGAGTTTGAGATTGTATGTGAGAAGCTTGGAAGTTTGATCCCCCCTAACCCCCCTTAAAAAAGGGGGAATCTGATTGGCTGACAAATCTTTGTCCCCTCATCCCTAAATTCCTTCTTCCACAAGGAGCGAAGGGACTTCAGGCCAAAGTTTTGAGTTGAAAGCCCCTCTCCCAGAGCGGGAGAGGGGTTGGGGTGAGGGCGATTTGAGTTTTGTCAGTCAACCAGGGGGTATTTAAAAATCGGTTTCAGACAGGGGACAGCGACTTTGTGTTGTGCACTCAAGACGCTTTTGACGCTCAGCGACAATTGTCTCTAAATTCGATCGCCCGGTAAGAGCAAGTCGCCAGTCAGCCCAAATTCCATAGATAATATCAGCGATCGCGCCGATGATGGGTAATTTAGTAAAAGAATAGACCCAGCCCATGCCGAGTATCTCATAAACTTGGCGAAAGACTTCTATGTTTTTGATGATAGTTCCGTCGGGAAGCAAAGCGTGGATTCTTCCCATCGCCGTTTCAAAGTCAATCCCGCCGTTTTCTTGAGGAGTATAGTTGTCGTCGGCAATGTTTACAAATGCAATTAGCCCTCGACCTACATCTCGTTTTTTGAGAAAATTAACTTCTCGCACGCACAGGGGACACTCGCCATCATAGAGCAGCTTGATTTTCCATGATGGTGTTGCTGCTTCAATTGGTTTATTAAGCTGAGTTTCTAAGGGTTGCATAGGGGAAGTGCGATCGCTTGATTTCTCTAGCTAATATTTTAAGAAATATTAAGAACGATTTGGTTGTTTCATCGATAAGCTAATCCGTTTTAGTGACTCATTCACTTCTAGGACGCGCACTTTCACCACCTGCCCCACTTGGACGATTTCTTTGGGATCTTTAACAAAGCGATCCGCCAGTTGAGAAATATGCACTAATCCATCCTGATGAACGCCGATATCGACAAATGCGCCGAAATTGGCGACATTGGTGACAATTCCCTCCAATTCCATTCCTGGTTTAAGATCGCCGATTTCTTTAATCCCTTCTTTGAAAGTGGCATATTTGAACTCAGATCTCGGATCTCTGCCAGGTTTTTCTAATTCCTTAATGACATCTTGAAGGGTGGGTAAACCAACCGTATCGGTAATAAATTGTTTGAGATCGAGAGATTTAAGTCGCGCACTCACTTGGGTAATTTGCTTGAGGGGAACTTTTAGAGATGCTGCGATCGCTTCTACAACTGGGTAACTTTCGGGATGGACGGCTGTATTATCTAAGGGGTTATCGCCATCGCGAATGCGCAAGAAACCAGCCGCTTGCTCGAAGGCTTTGGGTCCAAGTTTCGAGACTTTTAAAAGTTCTTTGCGATCGCGAAATGCCCCATTGCGATCGCGATAAGCAATAATATTGTTGGCAATGGTTGGCGTGATTCCAGACACGTAGGTCAGCAGTTCTTTAGAAGCCGTATTGAGATCGACTCCTACGTAGTTGACGCAGCTTTCTACCGTCTCTGCTAATTTTTGCTTGAGGAGCTTTTGCTCGACATCGTGCTGGTACTGCCCGACACCGATTGACTTCGGCTCGATTTTGACCAACTCGGCCAGGGGATCTTGCAACCGTCTGCCAATACTAATGGCTCCTCGGACGGTTACGTCGAGATCGGGAAATTCTGCTCTTGCCACTTCACTCGCCGAATAGACGGATGCTCCTGACTCATTGACGATGACTTTAATCGGTTTCTCTTCGATAGTTTTCAAAACTTCTGCAACAAACTCGTCGGTTTCCCGCGAAGCAGTGCCATTGCCTATGGCGATTAACTCGATGCGGTACTTTTTCAGAAGCTGTTTGATGGTTTCGCTGGCTTTAGTTCGCTCGCCCGGGCTAGAATGGGGAAAGATGGTTTGATATTCCAAAAATTGTCCGGTTGCGCAGAGAATGGCGACTTTGCAACCCGTGCGGAATCCGGGATCGATCGCCAGCGTTGGCTTCATTCCGGCAGGAGAAGACAATAAGAGATGGCGTAAATTCACCTCAAAGGTTTTAATCGATTCAAGATCTGCCCATTGTTTGCGTTCCGATCGCACTTCTCGAACGAGAGACGGCTTTAGCAAGCGATTGAAGGCATCCTTGAGCATTATTTGGTAAAAATCGCCAATAACGGGATTTTTAGTCCGGATTTCCTGTGTCTCCAAGTAGGACAACGCTGTCGCTTCATCGAAGGCAATGTCTAGCGAGAGAATTCCTTCTGCTTCTCCCCGAAACAGCGCCAGCAGATTGTGAGGCGCAATTTTACTAACGCTATTTTGGTAATTTCGGTATAGCTCAAACTTCGTACTACCTTCGGGATAATCGGCTTTGATGCACGAAACAAAGACCCCTGATTTGAAGATATAATCGCGCAAGTAAGCGCGTAATTCGGCTTTTTCGGCAACTTTTTCGGCTAGGATATCGGCAGCGCCTCTGAGGACATCTGCTACTGTCTCTAGTCCTTTGTCTTTAGATAAATATTGAGTAGCTTCTGGTTCTAGGGCTTTAATCCTAGCATCTGGACGGTTGAGCGATTCGATGAAGGCGGCTAGCGATTCTAACCCTTGTTCTCGCGCTACCGTTGCTCTGGTTCTGCGTTTCGGCTTGTAGGGCAGATAGAGATCTTCTAGTTCGGTTTTATTCAAGCAGGCTTCTATCTTGCTCTTGAGCGCGTCGGTAAGCTGGTTTTGTGCTGCGATCGCGTCTAATATAGTCGCTTTGCGCTCTTCTAACTCCCTTAAATAATTAAAGCGATCGCATAGATTTCGCAGTTGCACTTCATCGAGAGAACCAGTCCGTTCTTTTCGATAGCGAGCAATAAAAGGAATGGTTGCTCCTTCGGCTAACAAGTCAAGAACATTGGCAACCTGTTGGGGTGAGTAAGAACACTCACTAGCAAGAACCTGAGTCAGATTAAGCGTGGGCATACTAGCAATAATATCGTTACTCTCCTCTATTGTGGCGGACAATTGAGGGTTTTCGCCCGACTCGCCAGCATCACCTGCCTGCGATCGCCTTACCTATTCCTCACACTGTATCAAATGTAGTTTGATGCTAGCTGCATTCTATTAAGCATCAAAAGTTTACACAAAAATCAAAAATTTAATCAACAATAATCAATAATTCAATTAGCAGTTTTTACTATTCTTATAGACTTGAGCAAAACTTTTTGCCAATTTGGCATCTAGTCTTTATCTGGTTAGTTTACATTAGATATTGTCAAAACAAAAGGGATTTGCACCCAAAGCAAAAAATACAAAAGGAGAAAAAACAATGATTATTACCGATATCAACTACATCGAAGCCGTTGAAGCTAACGAAGTTCAAGGAGGTTCTTTGATTCTGCCTCCTTTCTATACCGCACTGGCTAATGGTGCGGGTACGTCAACAGCTTTTGGCACTGCTTTAAGCTTTACTAATGTTGCAGTACTCACTAATAGCCTTGCTCTGCCCAATCACAAAATGTCTGCTTCTAGTGTTGTAGCGATCGCCGGCGCAACCGTATAACCAGTCGAGAAAGCTGCCCGAACCTAGAGGTGAGCACGGATGAAACGCAGAATTTCTCGAACGTTAATCTCTAGGTTGGCTGGGTATTCTTAAGCAAAAAGGCAACTAACCATTAATTGGGCTAGTTGCCTCTACTACCAAAGCTAAAAAGTTTCCTTAACTACATAGAAGTAATTGAAGCCAACGAAGTTAAACAAAACTCGATTCTTCTTGCTGCTTCTATCTTTACTTTACTATCTACTGGTATGGGTATGTCAACAGCTTTTGGAACGGCTTGGGACTATACCAATATTCAAAAAGTCACCAAGAGCTATGCTCTACTTAATATTCTGCTTCTATTATTGGGGCAGTTTTAGGCGTAATCGTGTAACTAATCGAAAAATCTTCTTCAACCTGGAGATTATTGCACAGATGAAACTTAAAGCATCTCTCGAACGTTAATCTCTAGGTTAGCTAGATATTTCTGCCAAATTGGCAACTAACCATTAATCCGATTAATTACATTAGATATTGTGAAAACAAACGAGTTGCCCGAACTCAAAACCCAAAAATAGAAGGAGAAAAAACGATGATTATCAACGATATTAACTACATCGAAGCCGTCGAAGCTAACGAAGTTCAAGGAGGCGCTCTTCCTACTGTTCCTACCTTCACTGCCCTAGCTCTTGGAAATGGCACTTCAACCGCTTTTGGAACTGCGTTGAGCTTCACCGATATCAAGTTGAAAACCGACAGCGTCGCTCTCCCCAACTACAAATTCTCTAGTTCTCAAGTTGCCGGAATCGCCGGCGCCACCGTATAACCAGTCGAGAAAGTTGCTTAAACCTAGAGGTTATTGCACAGATGAAACTAGAGAATTTCTCGAACATTAATCTCTAGGTTAGCTGGATACTTGTGCCAAATTGGCAACTAATTAGTGACTGGATTCATTCCCAAAAAATATTGTCAAATCTAAAGAGTTTTCCGAACTCAAAACCCAAAAATAGAAGGAGAAAAAACGATGATTATCAACGATATTAACTACATCGAAGCCGTCGAAGCTAACGAAGTTCAAGGAGGCGCTCTTCCTACTGTTCCTACCTTCACTGCCCTAGCTCTTGGAAATGGCACTTCAACCGCTTTTGGAACTGCGTTGAGCTTCACCGATATCAAGTTGAAAACCGACAGCGTCGCTCTCCCCAACTACAAATTCTCTGGTTCTCAAGTTGCCGGAATCGCCGGCGCCACCGTATAACCAGTCGAGAAAGTTGCTTAAACCTAGAGGTTATTGCACAATTAAATATCGCTAGGTTTATTCGACAAAAGCCAAGCAAAGGCTGGAAATCTTAACGAGATAAAAGATTTCCAGCATTTTTTAAATCTAATTAAAACTCTAGACACTTAGAGAGGTAGCCGTGATTATTTTCGATTTAGAATACGTAGAAAGCATTCCCAAAAATATCAATTTGCAGGGAGGAATGATAGTTGCTAGCACAGCAGGTATGCTACTTTACACCGAAGCCTTAGGAGGAAGTATTTTAGGTACTTCTGGTATCTTATATGGCGCCTCAGCGATAGGTAGTAAAGCTGCTTCAGCAACGAGTACAAACAACAGCTATATAGTTGTCAGTGAAGATGGGAGCGCATCTGGCTCATCTTCAACTTCTATGTCAATTGCTAGATGATCGATAGTTTCTATTCGATAGAAATTTTAGAGAGGACTCTGCAAAGATGACAATAATAATATTTTCAAATTATTGTCTCAGATGCAGAGGCTCTCTTTTTGAATCAAATTAGTATTTCCAAATATTAAGCTCAGAGTGATTTCATTCTGACTTAATTTCACCAAGAAATAAATTTCTTGGAATTCAAATATTCAATCCTATAAGATAGACTTTAGCCTCTTAGCCAGAGAATAAATTCTCTGGATACTAGATGAAATAGACTGGTATTAAACTTAGGAAAAAAGAATGATAATTGCTAACTTGGACTATTGGGAAGAACTCGATCGCCAGATCGATATATCAGGAGGAATTTCTATGGCTCAAATATCTGTCAATGCTTTGGCTAGGGGAGCTAACCTATCTCTTAGCAATGTTGAAAGCCAAGCCTTTGTCTTTTCATTTCCTGAAATTAAGATTTCTCGCGTTGCTGTATCTTCTTCCTCATTGGCTGGTTGATTTAAATTTTTCAGGAAAGTAAATAATCGAAAGTTGATTTAATGCCAAAATGGCAACCTTATCCCTAGTTTCCTGTTTATATTATAAAAACATAGATTGTTATTGAAATTCACGGAGAAACCACAATGATTATTTCTGATTTAGAGCATTTAGAAGTTGTTGCCGAAACAAAAGAAGTTGAAGGTGGAGCCGCAATCGTAGGAATTGGGAGTTTTACAGGTCTAGCCCTGGGATTTAAGAATGCTGCTATAGTGTTTCCAGTGTTTGAGCCTCTTGCCGTTAGCTCGCCAGGAAGCAATATTGCTGGTCTCAAATTCTCATTCTTGGCACAAGCCGAGTAAAGTTTGGAATGTAGACCCAGGCAATGTTACTAAACCTGAGGAGGTAGTCTGCACGTATGCTTCCTCAGTTATTCTTGCAAGTTGAAGGTAGGTAAACAAAGCATGATTATTTCCGATTTAGAACATTTAGAAGTTGTCTCACAAAAAGCCGAGCCTGACGAACTCAACCAAGTTAACGGTGGCTTGATTCAGATAGCCGCATTCGGTTTTAGTCTCGCTCAAGGGCAGAGCTTTGCTGGAAGTATCGTTAATGTTAAGACTGTGGCGATCGCTCTAGCACCCAGCTTCCCAGCATTTGGTTTTGGATCTTAACATAATTCGTAACAATAAGGAGACAGCTAATGAGTCATTTAATTATTGAAGATCTCAATTTCTGCCAAAGGGAATTGCCCGAACAAGAACACATTCAAGGGAGCGGTATTAATAGTGCCTCTTTCTTTGGGTTTGCTTTTGATTTCGCTAAGGATTTTGCTTTTAAGCCATCTGGGGAAGCTGCTGCTGGTTCGGCCATAGCAATCGCCTTAGCTATTGGCGGTCACTCATTCAACATAGGAGTGGGCACTGGAACTGCATCGAGCTAGACTCAAGCAGAGACGCACCCGCTAAACTAACATTTAGTTGTGGTGTCTTCTGTCAAAAGAAAATAATAAGGAGACACCCAGCTAGTTTTTCACCATCCCCAATTGTAAGGGAAAATTTTATTTAAGAGTCCGTTACTCAAAAGCATGGGAGGGAATGAATTAGGGGAGATAATTCAGGGTGGACTTAGTGGTGAAAAGTAAACTCATTGGCAGATGCTGATTAGTAAGGGTAAAAAATAAAAATTCATCCACTAATTTAGGCTTCCCAGAAGTTTGTCTACTTTTTTAGGTACGATCGAATCGGGGAGATTTTGTGCTTATTATGGCTAGCGATCTGACAGCATCAATCGAACTTGCAGAGATTGTCGATCACCTCAAAAAAAATATCCAGCTCAAAGAAGCCTGCAATAAAATTCTTCATCAGAGAATCGTTAATCGGGCTGCACGAGAGCGAAATCTAGTGGTTACGCCAGAAGAGATTCAAGCCGAGGCGAACCGCCTGCGCCGCGAAAAGCGTTTGGAGAAAGCTGCTGACACCTTTGCTTGGCTGACGGAAGAGAAAATTACCCCCGAAGATTGGGAAGCCGGAATCCGCGATCGCATTCTTACTAAAAAGTTAGCAGAATCTCTTTTCTCAAAGGAAGTCGAGAAACTTTTTGCCCAAAATCGTCTGAATTTCGAGCAGGTTTTACTCTATCAGCTTGTCGTTCCCTACGAACGACTTGCCTGGGAAATCTTTTATCAAATTGAAGAGGAAGAGATGAGCTTTTATCAAGCCGCCCATCTCTATGATATTGACGAAAGACGCAGACATCAGTGCGGTTATGAAGGAAAGCTCTATCGTTGGAGCCTCAAACCCGATCTGGCTGCTGTCATATTTAACGCTCGCGCCAGAGAAGTAATTAACCCCATAAAAACCGAGCAGGGATATCATTTACTTTTAGTGGAAGAATTCATTCCTGCCGAATTAACACCTGAAATCTATCAAGAAATAATCGACAAGATGTTTGCGGAATGGTTGGCAAGCGAATTAAACTATCTGCTTCATAATTCTTCTGAGCAACAATACGCTACTCAAGCCCAATAAGCCTATTAAAGCAAACCGATTTGAAGGTTCGGACACTTTCACGCAAATATTTAACTTTTTAGAAGACTCACCACAGGATTTGTTTCTCGTTACA
Source organism: Pleurocapsa sp. PCC 7327 (assembly GCF_000317025.1). Lineage (NCBI taxonomy): Bacteria > Bacillati > Cyanobacteriota > Cyanophyceae > Pleurocapsales > Pleurocapsaceae > Pleurocapsa > Pleurocapsa sp. PCC 7327. Next base: position 2,225,742 of record NC_019689.1, read on the forward strand.
GCCACTAAAGTGAGTTGGGTATTTTCTGGAAAGTAACGTTGAAATGACCCTTGAACTAAAACTTGATAAGATTCTTGAGTTCCTCCTAAAAGAGGCAATTCGGATACTTGATTCAATCTGAAGTTATTTCCCGGTGTGAAGCTAAAAAAATCAGAATCGCTAATTTCAGTTAAATCGGTATTTAAATTAGCAAAAAGGTTAAAAGAGTCAAAAGCTGTCCGGTTGATGCTGTCAATTAAAAGAATAGACACAGCTGCATATGTACTAGCAGCTTCATCTTGTCCTCGCTCGATCGCGTTAACCAAGCCTAAGAACGCAGTAAAATCAAAGCTAAATTGCTGCTCTGCTTCTATAAAGAATTTACTGACAAGTCTGGATGAGATTTTTAAATCTCCCAAGTAATCACTACCTTGTCCCAAAACTTGAGATTGAATATTCGATTGTGCAAAAACTAGGGAATCCTCCGCCTTAAAAATACTATCGACATCAAGCTTAGCTTGGACTGCTCCCTTCCCCTTATCAGAAATAGTTTTTGAGTTAAAATCCTCATAAAAAACTCCAACATCTTGAGGAATTTTATTAAAATTATCGAGTTTCAAATAAGTTTGAGAAGCGCTAAAAATAGCAGCATAACTGGGCAATATAGCGGCAGTAGAGCCAGTTACAATTGAAGCAAAAAACAACAATAATTTTTTTTTAATTGCCAAGCAACTCTTCATATCTTTTTCTTTATAGTTAATACGATCTTAGATACTCGGAGTTACCTTAGTATGAAGCTCCGGTAAAAAAATCAGATCTTCTTTATAAAGCTCGTGTAAAATCTTGAGGAAAACCGTTCGACATACTGACCGCTATCTCAATCTTTTACTCGTCTAAACGATCCTTCATCTCACTATATTTATTTCTCGTAAATTTCTAGAGAATTTCTTAACTATGACTCGATCGCGCCCGGCGAGCCTAACAATAGATTAGTCAGTCACAAGAAGCAATGATATGGGCGAGCGAAAACGAATAGGGATTCTTACCAGTGGAGGCGATTGCGCTGGTTTAAATGCCGTTATTAGAGCCGTTACCCGCTGTGCTGTTGACATTCACGGATGGGAAGTGCTAGGGATTTGCAGGGCAACTCAAGGCTTGATGAGCCGTCCCCCGCAGGTGATGCGCCTAGAACCACACAAAGTCGATCCCATACTGATGATGGGAGGCACGATCTTGGGCACGACTAACAAAGGAGATCCCTTTGCCTTTTCCATGCCCGACGGAAGCATGCGCGATCGCTCTTCAGAGATTATCGAAGGCTATCACTTGCTGGACTTAGACGCTCTCATTGGCATTGGCGGCGATGGCAGTTTAGCCATTCTTCGCAAACTAGCACAACAAGGAGGCATCAACCTCATCGGCATTCCCAAAACCATCGACAACGACGTCGACATAACCGAACGTTCCATTGGCTTTGATACCGCCGTCAATATTGCCACAGAAGCGATCGACCGCCTGCACTTCACAGCGGCCAGTCACGATCGCGTCATGATCGTCGAAGTCATGGGACGCGATGCCGGACATATTGCTCTCAACGCAGGCATCGCGGGCGGCGCTCACATTATTCTGATCCCAGAAATTGCTTATAAGATAGAAAATGTCTGCCGCTATGTCAAAAAACGCCAAGCCCAAGGACTAGATTACTCCATTGTCGTCGTTTCAGAAGCAGTTTGTACGGAGGCGGGAGAGACGATCGAGCAGACCAAGTCATTGGGCGAATGTCGCTTGGGAGGAATCGGTCAGTATCTCGCCGATCGCATTGCCAAAGGAACGGGTGCGGAAACCAGAGTCACCGTTTTAGGGCATACCCAGCGAGGCGGCATCGCTTCTCCCCTCGATAGAATCTTAGCCTCTTCTTTTGGGGTTGCTGCTGTAGAACTCATCGCCGAGGGCAAGTACGACCATATCGTGACTTGGCAAAACCGACAAATCATAAGCGTGCCAATCGCACAAGCCATTCAAAATTACCGGGTTGTCGATCCCGAAGATACTTTAGTTAAAACAGCGAGAGGCTTAGGCATTTGTTTGGGCGATTAACAATCGGCTTGTCCCTTACGAAGTAGCTCCCAGGCACAACCACCATGAACGTAAAACCCGAATGGTATGATTAATGAGCCGATTTTTTTCATCTGTTCGATTAAACTCATTCTGTCATGATTGCGACTCCTCCTTCTCCCGACGAAATTGTTGCTGCCTTAGAGACTCCGGTAGATTTTGACTTTCAGCTACCCGATCCAGAGGATGAGGAGATACAAGAAGCTGAGTTTCAACAGCAGTTGGATGCGATTTGGAAACTCTGCGATCGCTTCGATCTGCAAACCGACATTTGGCGAGGGCGGATTTTACGGGCAGTGCGCGATCGCGAGAAAAAAGGCGGCGACGGACGAGGGACGGGGTTTCTCAATTGGTTAAAGGTGCGAGAAATTACCAAAAGTCAGGCATATGCCTTAATTCAACTGGCGAATAGTGCCGATACTCTCTTGGCAGAAGGAACGCTAGATCCCAAGTCAATTAATAACTTTAGCAAGCGTGCCTTTTTAGAAACGGCGAAATCTGCCCCAGAGGTACAAAGACTGATCGGCGAAGCAGCGCAAAAGGGCGATCGCATTACTCGTCGAGAAGTGAAGCAACTTTCCGATGAATGGACGGCGATGAGTTCGGAATTATTACCAGAGGAAATCAAGGAGAAAGCGGCACAAGGATCGCTTCCCCCCCGATACCTTGCCCCTCTCGTCAAAGAGATGGAAAAGTTACCCGATATTCATCTCGAACCAATTCAAAAAGAAATTGCCGAGAGTCCCGATCTCGATACAGTCAAGCATATGACTTCATCGGCAAGAAGTTTAGCCAAATATCTCGATGCAGCGGCACAAGTCCAAACCCTGAAAAACTCTCCTATCGATTTGGAAATGGCACTAGAAGAGGCGTTGCGGCTAGATTGTTTGAATGCGACAGCCGACTTAGTCAAACAGGCAACCCAACTCGAACAAACGGTAGCCAAACTCTACACGACTTGGAAGCGTCTCGGCAGCCTCTCAGACCGATTATACGTAGATACGGGAGCAAGCAATCCCAATTTGCGATCGCTCCTTACTACTCTAGAAGTTCTCACTAGCGAAGTCATTGAAGTCTCATTAGACGAAGCCGGCGATCGCGCGGTACGTTTGAGAATAATGACACAAGGAAATTCTTAAACCCCTCACCATTTCCTCCTCCCGTCGCCTATCTAACGACAAAAGGCGACGGGACAAGTACCTCGGTCTTATCTTGTTAAACTTCAAAATAGATACAATTAAATCTGTTCCGTCAGTCAAAATCTCTCATGTCCGCTCCCTTTTCCGATCGAGAAATCGCCGACGAAGGTATTAAGCCCGAAGAATACAAAGAAATTGTCAGACGCTTAGGTCGCCATCCTAATAAAGCTGAATTGGGAATGTTTGGCGTAATGTGGTCGGAACACTGTTGCTACAAAAATTCCCGACCCCTATTGAAGCAATTTCCCACAACGGGCGAACGCATTCTCGTCGGACCCGGAGAAAATGCAGGCGTAGTAGACTTAGGAGACGGACTCAGATTAGCTTTCAAGATTGAATCGCACAATCACCCCTCCGCTGTCGAACCCTTCCAAGGCGCAGCAACCGGAGTCGGCGGCATTCTCAGAGATATCTTTACCATGGGGGCGCGTCCCATTGCGATTTTGAACTCCTTACGCTTTGGTTCCCTAGACGATGCAAAAACTCGCAGACTATTTGCTGGCGTAGTTGAAGGGATAGCACACTATGGTAACTGCGTTGGCGTGCCCACCGTTGGCGGCGAAGTTTATTTCGATCCCGTTTATTCTGGCAATCCCCTCGTCAACGCCATGGCACTGGGATTGATGGAAACGCCAGAAATCATCAAATCGGGCGCGTCGGGTATTGGCAATCCGGTTTTATACGTCGGTTCTACTACGGGTAGGGACGGCATGGGAGGGGCTAGCTTTGCCAGTGCGGAACTATCAGACCAGTCTATCGACGATCGCCCTGCGGTACAAGTCGGCGATCCTTTCCTAGAAAAATCTCTCATCGAAGCTTGTCTGGAAGCTTTTAAAACAGGTGCAGTCGTTGCCGCACAGGATATGGGTGCGGCGGGAATTACCTGTTCTACCTCGGAAATGGCAGCTAAAGGCGGCGTAGGCATCGAACTGGATTTGGATAAAATTCCCGTCCGCGAAACGGGTATGATTCCTTACGAATATCTCCTCTCGGAATCCCAGGAAAGAATGCTGTTCGTTGCCCGCAAAGGACGAGAGGGGGAGTTAATCGATATTTTCCACCGTTGGGGGCTGCATGCTGTCGTCGCTGGAACCGTGATTGAAGAACCGATTGTCCGCATTCTTTTTAAAGGAGAAATTGCTGCCGAAATCCCCGCAACCGCTTTGGCAGAAAATACCCCCATCTACCATCGGGAACTTCTACAAGAACCGCCAGAATATGCCAGAAAAGCTTGGGAGTGGACGGCGGATTCTCTCCCTCCCTGTAACGCCCAAGGAATTGTGTACAATTGTACACAAAAATCTTGGAACGAGATTTTATTGCAACTGCTAGATACTCCTACCATTGCCTCAAAACGCTGGGTCTATCGCCAATACGACCATCAAGTCCAGAATAATACCGTTATCGTTCCTGGCGGTGCTGATGCAGCAGTTATCCGAGTTCGTCCCGTCGATGGGAAACCGGATGTGTCAAGAATTGGCGTGGCAGCAACTACAGATTGTAATGCTCGCTACGTCTATCTCGACCCCTACGAAGGAGCAAAAGCGGCTGTAGCCGAAGCCGCTCGGAATTTAAGCTGCGTCGGTGCCGAACCGCTAGCAGTTACGGATAACCTCAATTTCGGCAGCCCAGAAAATCCCATCGGATACTGGCAGTTAGCCTCTGCTTGTCGGGGAATTTCTGAAGCTTGTCGAGAACTAAAAACGCCAGTTACAGGGGGAAATGTCTCTCTCTACAACGAAACCTTGGATTCAGACGGAAAACCCCAACCGATCTATCCTACTCCCGTTATTGGCATGGTAGGACTCATCCCTGACATTACCAAGGTCTGCGGGCAAGGGTGGAAGGCACAAGGAGATTCGATCTATTTATTAGGAGTTCGGGGTCCATCGCTAGGAGGATCGGAATATTTAGCAACCGTTCATGGAATCGTCGCTGGCCAGCCGCCCGTGGTGGATTTTGAGCTAGAACGTCGCGTCCAGGAAGCTTGTCGTTATGGAATTCGTCAAGGATGGATAAATTCGGCGCATGATTGTGCCGAAGGCGGTCTGGCCGTGGCGCTGGCGGAATGTTGTATTAGCGGTCGATTGGGGGCAGACATTCGTCTCCCAGAAAGCGATCGCCGATTTGATGAAATTTTATTTGGAGAAGCGGCTAGTAGAATTGTGGTTTCGGTCAATCCCCAATGTAAGGACGGATGGGAGTCTTATCTGAACGAACAGTTGGGCAATAATTGGCGGCAAATTGGCGCGGTAACAAGCCAAGATCGTAATTTTACGGTCACTACAGATGATAATCATCAGGCGATCGACGTTACAATTAGTAACATGATAGAATGTTGGACTACTGCTATAGAGCGTCGCTTAAAACAGATTTAAGCCAACAGCGATTTATTAAAAAAACTGATACTAAATCCCTCAAAATCTTGACTATATTCCTGCTAAGGTAGGGTTAAAAAAATGTTAAGCGAGCTGAATCATTTATCGATGGCTTGCCAGTTGCTCTCTATTCCAATTGCCTAACGATTGACTGCCATTACCAGGAGCTAAACTATCAGATGATCGCTCAAGAACTTCCTAACCCTGACGAATCTCTTTCTGGCGCTCATTCTTCCGAAAGTCAGCCCACCGATAAACCCGAGGAAGCCTGCGGAGTATTCGGTGTCTATGCGCCAGAAGAAGAGGTTGCTAAGTTAACTTATTTTGGTTTATATGCGCTACAGCACCGAGGACAAGAATCGGCAGGCATCACTACTTTTGAGGAAGACAAAGTTCATCTCTATAAAGACATGGGGCTTGTCTCTCAAGTCTTTAAGGAATCTATCTTAAACGAAATGCCTGGAACCCTGGCAGTGGGACATACTCGTTATTCAACTACGGGTTCGAGCCGCAGGGCAAACGCACAACCCGCCGTCATTGAGACGCGCTTGGGTTCGCTCGCTCTAGCACACAATGGCAATCTTGTCAATACCCCAGAACTGCGCCAGGAGTTAGAAAAGCGCGGGGGTAATTTTAATACAACCACAGATTCAGAGATGATTGCCGTCGCGATCGCTCAAGAAGTCGATCGCGGTAAAGAGTGGCTAGAAGCGGCAATTAGTGCGTTTCAATTGTGTTCGGGCGCGTATAGTTTGGTAATTGGCACGCCTGTCGGGTTAATGGGCGCGCGCGATCCCAACGGCATTCGTCCCTTGGTCATCGGAACCATCGGCGAAGATCCGGTGCGTTACGTTTTGTCCTCAGAAACCTGCGGCTTAGATATTATCGGGGCAGACTACCTGCGGGATGTAGAACCTGGGGAATTGGTTTGGATTACCGAAAAGGGATTGGCTTCTTTCCACTGGTCGCCAAAACCGGAGAGAAAGCTATGTATCTTTGAAATGATTTATTTTGCCAGACCCGATAGCATTATGCACGACGAAACTCTCTACACCTATCGGTCGCGATTGGGTCAACAACTAGCCAGAGAATCTTATGTAGAAGCCGATCTAGTTATGGGAGTGCCCGATTCCGGAGTTCCTGCGGCGATTGGGTTTTCTCAGGTTTCTGGAATTCCCTACGGCGAAGGCTTGATTAAAAACCGCTATGTCGGCCGCACGTTTATTCAACCGACGCAGCACATGAGAGAATCCGGCATTCGCATGAAACTCAATCCTCTCAAAGATGTTTTAGCCGGAAAACGGGTTATTATCGTCGATGATTCGATCGTGCGAGGAACGACTAGCCGCAAAATCGTCAAAGCATTAAGGGAAGCAGGAGCCAAAGAAGTCCATATGCGAATTTCTTCTCCTCCAGTGACTCACCCCTGCTTTTATGGCATCGATACCGACACGCAAGATCAACTGATTGCGGCAACTAAATCGGTAGAAGAGATCGCTCAACAACTAGGGGTTGATTCGCTTGCCTATCTTAGCTGGAAAGGAATGTTAGAAGTCACTGGCGAAGATCCCAATAGTTTTTGTTCGGCTTGTTTTACGGGAGACTATCCGATTCCCATTCCAGAAAATGTCAAGCGTTCCAAATTAATTTTAGAAAAAATTAAAGCTTAAACACGCGGAAAGAACCCGACTTTCGAGCGAGAGACGGGTTATCTAACTCCTAAAACTAGCAACAAAGGGAAAGCGAGTTGTAGAAATGCAGACGGGAAGCTAGCCTTAGATGTTTTTGGATGGCTTAGAATTGAAAGATTCAGAATTCGACCAAGCTGCCTCTAGATTTCGGCGTTGTTCTATTTGAGAGAGAAAGTAACCTGTCATCATAGCTGAGGCAAGAAGATTTGCCAGATTTTCTCTATCTGTCGTAATTTGAACCTGAAAATCTTCCGAAGGCAACATCCCAACTAGCCCTTGTACATTTTGGGCGATCATTTGTTTAATTTCCGGACTAGCCGATTGAGCAACCCTTTCTAAAACTTCAGGATTTTGTCTCTGAAGGTATTGCATCAATGAATTAGATTCCTGTTGCTCGGCTTGCTCTGATTCGGAAGAGAAGAAGTCAAAATTAAAGATCATTAGCACTCCAAGGTAATTGAACTTATATTCCTCTCTATTCTCACTATAACTTTCGCTCGATGAGAATGGAGGGGATTACCCTTGTCCTATCATATTAACGCTATTAGCACCCAGTCGGAGCAGTGAGAGAGGCGGAAAGATAAAGAGAGAAGACGACGGGTTGGCGATTTAACAGTAAAAGATAAAAGCGTGGGTTACGCGATCGCAACCCACTCGACAAAACCATAGAAAAAAATTAAACAACAACTAACTCTTTTTTCCAATCTTCTATTGGTGCAGTTAATGCCTCTTCTAGATCGGCGCAACCCAACCTTTCTTCGAGAATTTTCATTACTTCTCGCCCGAAATCATTAGGATTTTGTTGCCAAGCTTGCAAGCAAACTTCGCCAAAGAAAGAACCCAGAGGTTCTGGATTCCAAAGTAATTTCTTCGCCGTCCAAGGCATCAAACTCATGGGATTGTAGCCCGGTTTGAGAATATTATTCTTAAATGCATAGTCTTCTAAATGGGTATGGGGTTGCAACCCGATGAAGAAGATGGCAGGTTCGACTTTATCTACGCCAAAAATTCGCTCTAATTCGCGATGGTAAGCGATGGTTTGGCGGATGGTATCAAAGGTTTCATCGATGACGTTAAAAGAATAATTCACCGAGACGAGATCGTTAAAGCCAGCCGCCTTCAAATCTCGACAATTTTGCAAGACGGTGCGAAGGTTGTATCCCATGCGCATCTTGCGGACTAATTCTTGCGAACCGCTAGTGATTCCGATTTCAAAATAGTTCATTCCCGTTTTCACCATCAAATCGCACAATTGGGGAGTGAGATTGTCGGCGCGAATATAGGCTGCCCAGTGAATATCGGTCATCTGGGCATCGACGATTTTTTGCAGGAGTTCGATCGCGTCGTCGATAAATTTCCGCGCCGGGATAAATTGCGCGTCGGTAAACCAGAAATTGCGAATGCCGCGATCGTAGAGTTGCCGCATCTCCTTGACCACCTCATCGGCAGGGTTGATGCGTACCTGTTTTCCTTCTACAACGGTATAGATGCAATAGCAACAGTTATGGGGGCAGCCGCGCTTGGTTTGCACGCCAATGTAAAAGTCGTTTTCTTGCAGGTAATAATTAAATTCCGACCAGATCTCTTCGATATAGTCGTAGTCGCACGCAGTTTTCTCGAAGGGAGTCGGATTTTCGTGGATCATGCGCGATCGCGGTTTGGTTTCTCCTACGACGTAACAGCGTTCGTCGGAGAAATCTTGCCCCCGCAATAACTTTTCTAGGAGAGTTTCTCCTTCGCCTACCGAAACGATCGTTCCTTTAGGCAACTGCGTTTCCAGTTGTTCGTAAAATACGCTGACAGCACCGCCGCCAACAACGACGCGAGCATCCTTATTATACTTTTTCGCCCGCTTGAGTCCGCGCTTAATCAAGCCTAAATTGCGCCAGAGTTCCCCGTAGTAAGCCGTTGTGACTTTGAGTCCCCCCAATGCGCCTCGCAACCTGATAAGGGGATTTTTGGCATAGTAAAATTCAAAAGCATTTTGTAGGGGGTTGCCGCCTCTGCCGCCGACTGGGGCATAGATTTGGATGTCTCGCCAGGAAAAGACGAGTAAGGTAGGTTTGAATTCATCGATACAGCTATCTAGAGCACCCTTAAAATCCAGCGGCGGTACGGTTCCCAAATCAAAGATTTTTTGTTCGATCGCCGGGAAAACCTTATGAACGCGATCGGCTAGATAGACGACTCCGATGGGAAAGATCGGGTTGCAAGGAAGACGAACATAGAGAATTCGCTGTGTCATAGTTCTATAAGTTTGTTAAAGAGGTTTGGGATCGCTAAAAACAAAACAGCTTTTTACGAAAAATTGAGACCAATGAGACAGATTCTTCGATCGCTACTTTTGATAAGTTCTATTTATCTTTGTTTCTATTGTTGATTTTTTTAAAGGAGTCGCCGGGTTAAGCGTGATGTTATCGATAATAATTTTAATATAACTTAACCATAGGACGCGTAAAGGCTGTCATCTAGTCGCTCTATCTACCAAAGCTACCGATGAGTAAGAATCAATGCAGTCGATAAGAAAAAGTTAAGAGTGGTCTAATGGCACTCGATCGTTAGCTAACAGGAGCCTGAATGAATAAAGTCCCTGTAGATTTGGCAAAATCTAAAAATAATCTGAAATCTAGTGGAATTGTAGAGAGAGCTGAAAATTAACCTTGAGATGGAGATCGATTGTAATAATCATTACAGCTAACGGGGATCGCGGAGTGTTAGCTTAGTGGGGACATAACAAACCCAATGATAAAATTGCTCCGATTGCTATGGCTCAAATCCTCGATCCCATACCCAATGAACATAGGAATGGCATCCTTTGTTGCTACGTGAACGCTACCAGCCATATTCAAGTAGCCCGCATCGCTAATGTTGAAAATTGGTATTTCGAACGAGTAGTTTTTCCCGGACAACGCTTAGTATTTGAAGCGCTACCAGAAGCTTTGCTAGAAATCCACACGGGAATGATGGCAAGTGCCATTCTCTCAGATACGATTCCTTGCGATCGCCTTTGCATTAGCAAAGACAGCGATGATGAGAGGGAAGACGACAGTGGGTTAGTCTCCATCGATAGCGATAACAATCAAAATATTAATGGAACCGATAATAAAAGCCAAGAAAGCGAACTTTCTTTCAATCAAATTTTAGTTTCCGCCAGTTAATCGCCAAATTGTTAACGCTTTCAGATTGCCTATCCGGGCAATCTTTTTTTGCGATTTTCCTCAGAAAAGGCATAGGCTATTCAATAGAGTTGGGATGATAAAGTTTGGATCTACCTTCGTTTCTCTGGCTGTGGAAAATTGCCGCTTGGTCGATGGGGTTATCTTTACTTATCTATGTTCTGCTAGGATTCTCTGGAATCTGGATGTTGAATCGCAGGTTGTCTAAGCGTCCTCGTCCCGCTTGGTTAAGACCATTTCACTACATTGTAGGGGCTATTTTAGTTTTTCTCGTCTTGCTGCTACTGGCGATTGGAGTAGTAGGAACGTTAGGCTACTATGGTAGCTTGGGTCATTCGCCCCATCTCGTGGCAGGTTTGTTGGTAGTCGCGCTGATGTTAACCTCGGCAATTAGCGCAACGCAAATTAACCCCAAGCGTCCCTGGGCGCGATCGCTTCATATTGGCACCAATATAATTCTATTTGGTGGGTTCGTCTTGGTAACGCTAACGGGTTGGACTGTGGTACAGAAATATCTACCTTAAGAGAGAATAAGAGAGCAAGCAACAGGAGAGGCAAGCATGTCCGTGCAGTTACTGAGACATAAATTTACAGTCGAGCAATATCACAAAATGGCTGAAGCGGGGATTCTCAAGGAAGATGACCGGGTAGAATTAATACGGGGAGAAATCATTGAAATGTCGCCGATTGGCACGAGACACGCTGCTTATGTAAGACGTTTGAATAATTTATTATCTGCTCTGTTAGGCGATCGCGTTCTCGTCGATCTTCAAAATCCAGTAAAGTTGGACGATACCTCCGAACCTCAGCCCGATGTAACATTACTGCGACCCCGTCAAGACTTTTACGAGTCGGCTCATCCCCAGAGTACCGATATTTTTCTGATTATTGAAGTAGCAGATACAACTGTGAAATACGATCGAGAAATAAAGATTTCTCTCTATGCGGAAAATAATATTACTGAGGTTTGGTTGATAGATATTAATGGACAGTGCGTTGAAGTGTATCGAGATCCTACCCTAAGTGGTTATCAGAATATTCAAACTTTTAGGCAAGGTCAAGTTTTATCGATACAAGCGTTTGCCGATATAACTCTTAGTGTTGACGAGCTCTTGGGAACTAGTTATCAATGACCAGTTACCAGTTACTCGTTCGACTTCCGAATTCCGACTTCTCAAAGACTTCTGAATTCTGACTCCGAAAACAAATGACTAATGACATTCTGATTATTGGCGGCGGTATTATCGGATTGGCGATCGCGATCGACCTAAAACTTCGCGGCGCAAAAGTTACCGTTCTCAGTCGCGACTTTGGGCAAGCGGCTTCCCATGCCGCCGCCGGAATGCTAGCCCCCGGTGCAGAAAAGATTGCATCGCCTCCAATGCGATCGTTGTGTCTGAAATCTCGCTGGCTGTATCCCGAATGGATTCGCAAAATCGAAGATTTGACGGGATTGGATGCGGGCTATTTGCCTTGTGGCATTTTAGCTCCTGTTTACAAATTGCCTCAGGCAGCAGAAAAAACAGCCGCGTGGTTAGATAAAGAGGCAATACAACTCTATCAAAGCGGACTGGGAGCGGATGTTGTCGGCGGCTGGTGGTATCCCGAAGACGGACAAGTCGATAATCGCATTTTAGTCAACGCCCTTCTGCAAGCTGCCCAAACCCTCGGTGTCGATTTGCGAGAGGGGGTCGCCGTTCGCGGCATTCAACAGAAGCAAGGCAAAGTTAGCGGCGTTTTTACCTCAGAGGGAGAATTACAAGCACAAATCTATGTCTTGGCAACGGGATCGTGGGCAACACAACTCTTACCGATTCCCGTTCGCCCCGTCAAAGGACAAATGATCTCGCTACGGATGCCCAAGGAACCCCGTCAGCCTCTACCGCTTCAGCGAGTGCTATTTGGTTCCGAAACCTATTTAGTGCCCCGACAAGACGGACGATTGATTATCGGGGCGACAGTAGAAGAGGTCGGTTGGACTCCTAACAATACGCCTAAAGGCATTCAAACCCTACTCGCTCGCGCGATTCGCCTCTATCCTGCCTTAGAAAATTGGGCAATTGAAGAATTTTGGTGGGGGTTTCGTCCGGGAACGCCGGATGAATTGCCGATTTTGGGGACGAGTTCATGTGACAATTTAATTTTGGCAGTCGGTCACTATCGTAATGGCATTTTACTTGCCCCAGTCACTGCCTCTCTATTAGCCGACCTAATTTTGCAGCAAAAATCCGATCCACTTCTGGAACATTTTCGCTGCGATCGCTTTTATAAAAAATCAACGCCTGCATCTTTAGTCATGAATTTACAACCCAGCACTGTCAGCGATTCGCCACTCTATCCAAAAATCGAGGAAAAACCAACGCCAACGCTACTCCCCGAAAGCGATGAATTGATGATTGCAGGACGAAAGTTTCGCTCTCGCTTGATGACGGGAACGGGGAAATATCCCAGTATCGAAAGCATGCAACAGAGTATTATCGCCAGTGGCTGTCAAATCGTCACGGTGGCAGTTCGTCGGGTACAAACAAAAGCACCCGGACACGAAGGACTAGCGGAAGCGATCGATTGGACGAAAATCTGGATGCTTCCCAATACGGCTGGCTGTAAGACGGCAGAGGAAGCCATACGAGTCGCGCGATTGGGGCGGGAGATGGCAAAATTATTAGGTCAGGAGGACAATAATTTTGTTAAGTTAGAAGTCATTCCCGATCCTAAATATTTATTACCCGATCCGATCGGAACGTTGCAAGCAGCAGAACAACTGGTTAAGGAAGGGTTTGCCGTCCTGCCTTATATCAACGCCGATCCCCTCTTAGCAAAACGTCTCGAAGAGGCAGGATGCGCGACGGTGATGCCCTTGGGATCGCCTATCGGTTCGGGGCAAGGGATTAGAAATGCCGCCAATATTGCCATTATTATTGAAGAGGCGAAAGTTCCCGTGGTAGTGGATGCGGGGATCGGTGCGCCCAGCGAAGCAGCGCAGGCGATGGAAATGGGGGCAGATGCTTTGTTGATCAATAGCGCGATCGCGCTTGCCGAAAATCCCGTACTGATGGCGCGGGCAATGGGCATGGCAACAGAAGCTGGAAGATTGGCTTATCTAGCGGGACGAATGCCAATAAGAAACTATGCCAGCGCGAGTTCGCCTTTGACCGGAACGATTAGTTAAAGAACCTTTTGTTTGCTCCGAGAGAGAAGCTGACTGACGGGATTTTTTCTTATTTTTAGTACAATTTTGTCAGTCGGTTTCTCATAAAGATTCGGGTAGAAGGAATTGACAAATCCAAAAATTAGGGTTGGATAATACTCAGATCTTGCATCTTTGACATCAACGCCTAGAACTTTAGTTCTAGGCTCAAAGCTCAACTCGATTAAAATCGACTGAAATTTCTATTGGGTCTTCTTAGACTCACTCCTACAAACAAAACAGAAAAATTTATGATTTGTCAGTGTTCTGTATTAGGCGATCTCAATTTGGATTGTCGATCGCGAGTTCTCCTGCCTTATAGATATCCGGTTGGTTGAGAAACAAGAGACCTCCAGCAAAAGTCAGAGTAAGTTAGGTAAAATAAAACCAAATTACAATTCGAGTTATGACTTACTCTCAAGTAAAAAATTTAAAACCGACAGAGTTTAAACGGCTTTGTGGAGTATATCCAGAGACGTTTAAAGAGATGGTAAAAGTTCTAGAAGCCGAAAAAGTCTTACAAAAAAACAGGACGACCAAATAAATTAAGCGCAGAAGACCAAATCTTAATGACTCTTGAATATTGGCGAGAGTATCGCACCTATTTTCATATCGGAACTAGCTGGGGAATAAACGAGACAACGGCTTTACGAATCACCAGAAAAGTAGAAGATATTTTAATGAAATCGGGACTTTTCAATCTGCCTGGGAAAAAAGCTGTTCAACCCCAAAATACAGAAATTGAAATTGTCGTAGTAGATGTAGCAGAACATGAAATAGAAAGACCGAAAAAAACAAAAAGCTTACTACAGTGGTCGGCAAAAGTGTCACACGATAAAATCGCAAGTTTTAGCTGACGCAAAAACGAGACAAATTCTTTGTATTGCTCATGAGAAGGGAAAAAGTCATGATTTTAAGATTTGGAAAAATAGTAAAATAGGAATCGAACAACAGATAGAATGTTTGGCTGATAAAGGATATCAAGGAATTCAGAAACTTCATCCCAACAGTAGAATTCCCAACAAAAAAAAGCGCAATCAACAGTTAAGTCTAGAGCAAAAGAAGTTTAATCGTAAGTTAGCAAGTGAAAGGATTGTAATTGAAAATATTCATCGCAGTCTAAAAATATTCAGAATTCTTTCAAGTCGATATCGCAACCGAAGAAGACGGTTTGGGTTGAGATTTAATTTGATTGCTGGCATTTATAATTATGAACTTCTTTCCCACTCCAATTATGCGATCGCGTAACACTTTTGCAGGAGGTCTAAGGTTAAAGACATAGAAGACTCATTTTTGCAAAATTTTAGCTCTTAATTATAAGAAATAACTCTCTGCCAAAGATATAAATCTTCCGGGCGATCGACATCGTCTAGAAGAGGCAAACAATGAATGCTCAACTTTAATTTTTGTGCGATCGCTTTTGTTTGGGCGAAAACTTCTGACGTTCCCCAAGCAATTCCTTGAAACAATTGAGGAACTAAACGGCTTAAGCCAATTAAATAATATCCTCCATCCCTTGCCGGACCCAACACTAAATCGTAGCGTTCCAGCGCAGTAAATGCCTCGGATAAGATCGCCACATTGAGTTCGGGACAGTCGATTCCAATGATAACGGCTTGCTTTATCCCCACAACAAATCCTTGCTCGAAAGCTGACTGCATTCTTTGCCCCAGATCTCCCTCGCTTTGCTGTTGATAGATTAGATCGCTTCCTAACCAATCTCGTATTAAAGATTTGCTTCCTCCGCTATAGTAAATTGCTACAGATAGCGACAGAAGACTTTGTAGTTGTCTGGCGTGGGTGAGAGTATATTCTGTCATCTGACGCTGAAGCGTTGCCGCTCCTTGTTCCCCCAAACGGGGTATCAGACGAGTTTTCGTTTTTCCGGGTTCGGGATAGCGAGTAAAAATGATTAATTGGTTGGACATTGAGATTATAGAGTCATTGGGGATCGATCATTTGATGAAAGAATTGAGGATGGTTAGTGGTTATTCGTTAGTGGTTAATTTTCTCCCTTCTCTCCCTGTCTCAGAAGTCTTTATTCGGAAGGATCGGATTGGGATCGCTCGGAAAATCCCCAGATAAAAATTACTGCGATCGCCGCTACGATAATCCATTCAGGAGGGACAAATTCTGGTTTGATGGCTTTTAGCAACAGGCGCAAACCGACAAAACCAACAGTAATAAACCCAGCATCTTCTAAATGGGTAAATTCGCTGAGCCAGCGAATAAATAAACCTGCCAAAAATCTTAAGGTAATGATGCCAATCGTACCGCCGCTCAGAATCAGCCATAGCTCGTCGGAAACAGCAATAGCAGTGGTGACGCTATCTAAGGAGAAGGCTAAATCGGTTATAGCAATTGTCGGGATCGCTTGCCAAACTGAGAAAAAACGAATGCTGTGATGGTGATGTTCTTCGTCTTCTTCGGAGGTAAAGTAGTTGAATACTAGCCACAGCAAATAAGCCGCTCCTAACAGCTCAAATTGCCAAAACTTAATCACCCAGGTTGCCGTAAGAATTAAGATGATGCGCAAAACGTATGCCAATAATAAGCCAAGATTGAGAGCCTGACGCTGGAGTTTGCTATCTCCTAATCCTTGGGCGATCGCAGCTAGCGCGATCGCGTTGTCGGCTGAAAGAACTGCTTCTAAAGCAATCAAAATTAGTAACAGCAAAGGCGTTTTTACGCCGAGATCGAGGGAAGAATTGAGAATTTGGTCTAGCATCAACGCTCTTGGGCAAAAAATTTATACGGACATAAAATAGCTAATATACTTAATATGACAGGTTAATGCCCAGCCCGGAAAGTCTTGCGATCGGAGCGAGCTTCTCCCCCTGTTTGACCTATTATGTGTAGTCTTGTAACAATATATTTCGCAAAACGCCCATCATTGCTCAAATTAATGATGGAACGTCTTTTTAAGGAGTTTATTGATATATGGCAATAACAGATGCTCAAGTTTTAGTTGCTTTAGTGATTGCTCTACTGCCAGGGATCCTGGCTTTTCGTTTAGCAACGGAACTTTATAAGTAATTTTTTCGTTTAACAATGCGAGTGGGAAATTCCTGCTCGCAATTTGTTAGGTCGCTGCCGGTTTCTTTTGCTTTTGTTTTGTATGAATGCCCTGCAAACCCCCCAAACTTTAAAAAATCCCCCTCGCAAGCCGCGACAGCATCCGCAATGGTATGCTCGTCGCCGCCTTAAAACCGATCGCACAGTTGCGATTGAGATAACGATAAAACTTGTTGCCAACGCGATCGTGTCGGCAGTGGCTATTGCGGCATTGATTAGACTATTGCCCTATCAGTCTATACAACAAGCGAACTTGCAGGAACTTCGAGACGAAGTTCAAGAAACCGAGGCGCTAGTCAACGACCAACGACAGGATTTCAGCCGTTATTTCGATCCCATCCAAGCTAAAAAAGTCATGCAACAACAAAACCCGCGACTCGATCCTAACCAACGTCGCATTATTTTGACGAAGTTAGAAGAGGCTCCGCCGTCAAAGGGCGAAGGATCTTTAACATCGCGATAATCAGTTAGGAATCCATGAGAGATAGTAACTCATTAAGCCATGTTTCTACTTTTTGTCGATAGCGATCGCTCGATGGCAAATGTTCGAGAGCACGGCAATAGTCTCCCATAGCACAGTTCCAATCTCCCCTGAGGTAGTAAGTATATCCTCTTTCTGCATAGATGCGCCCTTGGAATTTTTGTCCCAAAATCAGCGCGATCTCAAAATTACCGATCGCCAGATCGTATATTCCCAACTCCCGAAAGGTAATGCCTTGATTGATCAAAGCGCGAAGATTGGTAGGATTTAAGTCTAGCGCTATCTCGTAGTCGGTCAGGGCAGCGACAAAATTGCCTTGAACTGCGTGGCAATTGGCTCGGTTATTGTAAGCATTGTCGAGTCGATCGTTAAGGGCGATCGCGCGATCGTAATCTTGAAGTGCTCGCAGAAATTGCCCCAGATAGAAGTACATCAGTCCCCGATTGTTGTAGTCAACGGCACTGTCTGGATAGCAAACAATTAATCGGTTGAGGAGCACGATCGCGGTTTCATATTCTTGTCGAGCTACTTTTTCTTTAACCGTGCTGCGCAACTGGCGAGCAGCGAATATAGATTCAATCGAACAGAGGGAACTCCCGCGAGAAGGTAGGGCTGATTCCTCGGTATTTCTTGGATTTGGCATCTCGAAAATATCAGTCGTCATAGCAAGCTCTACAACCCCTCTAACTTCACCATACTAGATTGCTAATCTATCTGCCAGATAAGGTGTGTCACTGCTCGAACTGGTTTCCAGTCTAGACTGGACTCAACTTCTCTAGCAGAAAACTACAGCTCTTTTAGTCCTAATTTCGCAAGCTTGAACTTAACGTGCCCAATTGACGAGCTGAAATTAAAATCGTCTAACGTCCCAATAATTTTTTTTGTAAATTTTTGTAATAAGGTCGAGTAAGAATGTTTGATACAATCCAGCATATGGGTTTGAGTTCTATCCACATCCACACCAAGAAATTTTTATGGCAACTACAACGTTATTTCCCAATGCACCCGACATCTGTGCGGATGACTATTGCGTATTCGGTTTAGCCACCTGCTTTGTCAAAGACGAGGGAGAATACCGACAAGTCGAAGTTGTCGAACCAATCCCTTCTGCGGCGCTAGAAGCCATTCTCAAGGGAATTCCCACCTCGTATCAAATGGCTTGTGCCAAATCATTGGGTGAAGTCTTCTCCAACGAGAGCGTCCAGATTCCGGCTGAATTTCCCCAACGCGCTCAACTGTGCGACAATTTTGCCGAGCGAGTTGTCGCCGCCGTTCGCACCTACAAAAGCCGTCCGGAGGCTAAGGCACATATTCCACTAGGTACAGTTCGCAATGACTTGAATCACTCTCTGGAAAGAAAACGAGTACTCAATGCTATTAACGTCGTTCGCCCCGAAGACAACGTAAAACAGCACACTTATACTCACAAAACTTTTTAACTCAGACAGCATTATGTTAAAACTTTACGGCGGCGTTCGTTCTAGAGCTTCCATCGTCCAGTGGTATTTGGAAGAATTAGGAATTCCTTACGAATTCGTCCTGCTCGATATGGAAGCCGGAGAACACCGAAAACCAGATTTTCTGGCAATTAATCCCATAGGAAAAGTTCCTGCGATTGTTGAGGGAGATTTTCGGCTTTGGGAATCGGGAGCGATTTTGCTTTATTTAGCAGAAAAATACGGCAAAATGCCCGAATCTTTGGAGGGGAAAAGCACGATCGCTCAATGGGTAATTTTTGCCAATTCAACCTTGGCGACGGGACTTTTTGTCGAAAGCGTTCGGGAGCAGGAAACGCCGAAGTTATTGACACCGCTCAATCAGATCTTCGATCGCCAGCCATTTCTATTAGGCGACGAGTTCACTGTGGCTGACGTTGCCGTCGGCTCGATTTTGGCTTACGTGCCGATGATGCTAAAGCTAGATTTGAGTGAATATCCAGCCGTTTTAGGCTATATCCAGAGAATTTCCGAACGACCTGCCTTTGGGAAAACAATAGGTAAGCGTTCTGCCTAATTCTAACTCTAATCTCTAATACCGTAGAGCTTTACAGACTAATTTGGCAGGAATTTTTACGGTTTCGCAAGGCATGTCTAAATCTTGCGCAATCGCTCCAGGAATTACTTCACAGTCAATAAAAAACTATCGGGCTTATGCCGTTTCTATAAGCAAGCAACGCCTTTCTAAAAAGATAGAATGGTAGTAGAAATAATCGCGTTCCTCTATTGTGTAGCACAGATAACAAAAGAAAAAACAGAAAAAATTCTTACGAAAAGGTAGGAATTTTCTGGTTAAGATAAAGTGAAAAGATGTGGGGCGCGATTGCTTTATATGGACAATTTGAAAACTTTATGAGTCATCCCTATTCATCTTTTGATTGCACTAGCGCAGATTTTGAAAAAGCGGCACTTAACCGTTTTCGGTCTCTAGTCACTTTTCTCCCACAAGATTGTAAAGTTTTCCGAGAACCGTGGGATTGTTCTACCGTACTTTGTCTAGATTTTGTTAATTGTCCCGACTATCTTAACTCTGTAAAAAAACAAGCCCATTTGCTCGTGAGTGCCGCTCAAGAATTAGGACTAGCAAATGCAATAATTTTTAGAATTGGTAGTAAGTTTATGGGATGGAGGGGAAATAGTTATTAGAAGTTGGAAGTCAGAAAGCAGCGATCGGTTATTTGGTTTTGAATTGAGAATCGATGCTTGTCCTTTGTCATTAGGGATGAGTTAGTAGTTAGGAGTTAGTAGGGGCGGGTTTGTTTAAAAACCCCAGAGATCGATCGACAGTTACTGTCAAAAACCCGCCCGTACAGTTGTTAAATATCTCCTTGTATCCCAGTCTCTTTTCAAGCTTGTGCCTGCATTTGTCGGGCTTGTTTGACCATATCGATCAGTTTATAATGAGCATCTTGGGCATCTTTGAGATCGCGATCGAACTTGATGCGAACGGGTACGGTTTCGCCTTTGATTTGAACCGCTAAATTCATCCCCTGAGGATCGATAGAAATCATCTGGGCGGTTTCGGCTTCGGGCGAATCCCCGAAGGCTTTGGCGTAGAGAACTAAGGCATCGCCGTGATCTTCGTTCATGTGCTTGCAGATGCGATCGCTAATAACTGGCGTAATCGGTTCGGACATAATTATCTTCCTAATCGATCGATAAATGTTGACGACAAAAGGCTATAATATCTGAGAGATTGCTAGTTTGCTGTGGATAGGCAACCTTCGGTCGGGCAATGACAATTAAAGGAACGCCTAACTCTGCTGCAACGGATCGCTTGACGTCTTCTCCTCCTGCTTTTCCAGATGCTTTGGTGACGACGAGAGAAATCTGCCATTGCTGCCATAAAGCTTTTTCTAACTCGGCACTGACAGGAGGGCGAAGAGCCATAATGCGATCGCTGCTAAAGCCAGCAGAAATAGCAACTTCTAATGAG
Source organism: Pleurocapsa sp. PCC 7327 (assembly GCF_000317025.1). Classification (NCBI taxonomy): domain Bacteria; kingdom Bacillati; phylum Cyanobacteriota; class Cyanophyceae; order Pleurocapsales; family Pleurocapsaceae; genus Pleurocapsa; species Pleurocapsa sp. PCC 7327. The sequence goes on from NC_019689.1 coordinate 2,246,455, forward strand.
TTTAGCGCAGGAAGAAGACGAGTAAATAATGTCGCTCGATTTTGCCACGGCTCAAATAAAGGTAAAGCTTTATAACCAACGGTTAATAATACCCGCTGTCCTAGAAGATAATCGCCATTGACGAGCGTTTCAAAACTGTCTAACTCGATCGCGCCCTTATCTAAGCTAGGAGAATTGACTGAAGGACGTTCGTAACGCAGGTAGGGAATCTGTTTTGTCTGGGCAGTTGCGATCGCGCCCTCAGAAACCGTTACGGCGTATGGATGAGAAGCATCGACGACAGCAACGATTTGCTCGCGCCAGCAAAACTTATCCATTTGGGAAACATCCATGGATGCTATCTCAATTTTTAAGTTTTGTCTCTGCGGATAGAGCGATCGGGCTGCACTAGTTGTTACAGTAACCGTACAAGGGAATTGTTCGGCTGCGATCGCTCTGGCAATTATTGCGCTGTCGCTCGTTCCGCCAACAAGCCAAATTCTTCCCTTAGGAAGGCACAAGGATGGAGCAGAGAACGGAATCAATCTTTCTCTCTCATTCTTCATCCTGACTGAACCGACAAATTTTCAAATAAGTCATTGTTAGGAAATATGAGTCGATTAACTACGGTTGCCTAACCTCTAAGTGCTTTTTGGAAGTTTTTTCGATAGGACGGATTCATAACGAGCAAAACGGGCCACAGCAAAGCTAACCGCATGCGATTGGGCAAACTGCGATTAAAATTCGTGCGATCGAATCCTTTCCAGAACTTCCAAGCGCCCCAAATATAGGCAATGACCAAGATAACCCCTATCAGTTTCATCTCAACAACCCCTATTAGCCTTTTTTATTCCATTTTAAGAGAACTAATTCCCTTAAGGTACTGCTAAGACCTTTGAGGTAGCGTTTGTGGGGATGATAGAATGCAAGGCAATCTTAACTTTAAGTAGGTAGAAGGCAACATAAAGAGAACAAGCGAGTTGTTCTCTTAGTATAAAAGTATTAAAAAGGCAAGGAGGACTTATGCGCGCAGTGCTGATGGCTGGAGGTTCGGGAACGAGGCTAAGACCCTTAACCTGCGATCTGCCAAAACCGATGGTACCCGTTCTAAACCGACCGATCGCGGAACACATCATCAATCTGCTCAAACGGCATCAAATTACGGAGGTTATTGCTACGCTTCACTATCTCCCAGATGCGATGCGAGACTATTTTCAAGATGGGAGCGAATTTGGGGTAGAAATGACCTACTCGGTAGAAGACGAACAACCTCTAGGTACGGCTGGCTGTGTCAAGAATATTGCCGAGTTATTAGACGATACTTTTTTAGTCATTAGCGGCGATAGTATCACTGACTTTGACTTACAAGCCGCGATCGCCTTTCACAAAGAAAAGCGATCTAAAGCAACCATCGTGCTGACTCGCGTTCCTAACCCCATTGAATTTGGGGTCGTCATTACCGATAGGGAAGGACGCATTCGCCGCTTTCTAGAAAAACCCTCTACCGGCGAAATTTTTTCCGACACCGTTAATACGGGAACCTACATCCTCGAACCAGAAATTTTAGAATACCTACCTCCTAACGAAGAAAGCGATTTTTCTAAAGACCTTTTTCCCTTGCTTTTGCAAAAAGACGAACCCATTTACGGATTTATTGCCGAAGGATACTGGTGCGATGTAGGTCATCTCGATGCCTATCGAGATGCTCACTACGATGCCTTACAAAGAAAAGTCAAACTAGATTTTGCCTACGAAGAAAAATCTCCCGGACTGTGGATCGGACAAAATACCTACATCGATCCCACTGCCAAGGTGGAAGCGCCAGCGATTATTGGCAACAACTGCCGCATCGGTCCGGGAGCAAACATTGAAGCTGGAACAGTCGTTGGCGACAATGTTACTATCGGTGCAGGCGCAGACCTCAAGCGACCGATTATCTGGAATGGCGCTACCATCGGCGACGAAGCCCACCTAGCTGCCTGCATCATTGCCAGAGGCACGAGAGTCGATCGCCGCGCTCAAGTCTTAGAGGGGGCAGTCGTCGGGTCGCTCTCCACTATCGGCGAAGAAGCCCAAATCAGTACGGGAGTCAGAGTCTGGCCCAGTAAGCGCATTGAATCGGGGGCAATTTTAAATATTAATTTAATCTGGGGCAGCACCGCCCAACGCAACCTCTTTGGTCAACGGGGCGTTTCCGGGCTGGCTAACATCGATATCACGCCAGAATTTGCCGTCAAACTTGGGGCTGCCTATGGTTCGACCTTAAAACCCGGTTCTCAAGTGGTGGTTTCTCGCGACCAACGTAGCGTCTCTCGCATGGTTAGCCGTTCTATTATTGCCGGTTTGATGTCAGTGGGAGTCCACGTGCAAAATCTAGAGGCAACGGCTATTCCCATTGCGCGTACCATGACACCGAAGCTGGGCGTGGTAGGCGGCATTCACTCGCGAGTTCATCCCGATCGCCCGGACTCGATTCTGATTGAATTTTTCGATTCGCAGGGAATTAACATTTCAAAAGCTAAAGAAAAGAAAATTGAAGGAGCTTATTTCAAAGAAGACCTGCGACGCGCTTCCATTCAGGATATTGGCAATATGTCAATTCCTTCGCAAGCTCAGGTACTCGATACTTACAGAAAAACTTTTGAAACCCAGCTTAATGTGGAAGCCATTCGCCATAGCGGCTCAAAAATCGTCATTGACTATGTTTATGGAGTTTCGGGAGCAATTTTGCCGGAATTGCTCTCCAAGTTTGGCTGCGATGCAGTGGTTCTCAATGCCAGTTTGCGCCAAACAGCTATTTCAGCAGAAGAACGCGAGGCATTGCTCGGTCAACTCGGTCAAGTAGTAGAAGTCCTCAAAGCCAATTTGGGAGTTCAGGTATCGGCAAATGGAGAACAATTCATATTAGTCGATGAATCTGGACTGGCGATTCGGGGCGAACAGTTGACAGCTTTGATGGTGAATATGATTCTTACCGCTTATCCGAGAAGTACAGTAGTCGTTCCGGTACACGCCTCCAGCGCAGTAGAACAAATTGCCCGCCGCCACGATGGAAAGGTCATTCGCACAAAAGCCAATCCAACGGCATTGATGGAAGCGTCTCAGGATAATCCCAACGTCGTTTTGGGCGGTAGCGGCGAAATGGGCTTTATCTTCCCCCATCTCCATCCGGGATTCGATGCTATGTTCAGTATTGCTAAACTGATCGAAATGCTGACCATACAAGAGCGATCGCTGGCTCAAGTTCGTACCGAACTGCCGCGCGTTTATCATAAGTCCTACACCCTTCGCTGTCCTTGGAAGGTTAAGGGAGCTTTGATGCGATATCTCGTAGAAACCCATGCAACAGAAGATCTGGAGTTGATCGATGGCGTAAAAGTCATCAATCCTCGCAATGACAATTGGGTGTTGATTTTACCCGACGCAGGAGAGCCGCTAGTTCATATCTTTGCCAACAGCGACGATCGCGATTGGGTCGATCGCGCTCTTAAAGATTATAGAGGGCGCGTTCAAGAATTTATCGACCGAGAACAGAGCGAGATCGCAACCGTTTAGGAGGCTTCCAGACAAGGAGAATTCTAAACTTCTGTACGGGCGGGTTTAGTCTTGTTAATCTGGAGTTAGATTGGATGTTTTGAGAATTAAACTCGCTCCTGCTTCTAAATTCTCCAACAAAAGACAAAGGACTAACAAATAAAGTACAAATGTTCTATATTAAGAATAATCAAAAAGGAACTCAATTAAGATGAATAGCTGTATTTTAATGGCAACAATCGTTCGCAAGCCGGAACTACGTCACACGCCCGATGGAGTTCCCGTCACTGACATGTTAGTGGAGTTTGAAGGGACAAAATCGGAGGAGCGATCGACCTTATTAGTGGTTGGCTGGAGAAATTTAGCCGAAGAGATTGCACAACACTATTCTGAAGGCGATCGCGTTATTGTTGAAGGTCGCCTCTCGATGAAAACATTCGATCATCCAAAAGGATTCAAAGAAAAAAAAGCTGAATTGGTTGCATCTCGCATTTATCATATCGAGGGGATAGCTGTCTCGACTGCTCCATCAGTCAAAGCTGCTTCCGAAGGAAATCGCACAGCTGCTGCGACTGTTCGTCACTCAAAAGCCTCTGCACCAGAACAAACACAAAGCGATCGTTTTTCTGATTTGCCAGAAGCTGAAACGATAGAAACGCTCAAACAACCCGTTTCTACGGTTGCTGAAGGGGATTTGGATGACATTCCTTTCTAAAGGTCAATAAAGTCTAAAGGTCAATAAAGCCTGCCGAGTATCCGTTTGCGTTCGCGTAGCGGAGCCGGAGGCTCTCAGCGTCTCCGAAGGAGATAGCGATAGCTAGAGTTGGTTGTGTTACCCCCGCTAGAACTCGCGGCTAGTTTAGCGGCAGCAATATTCATGCAGCGATCGCCTTGAGTAAAACATCGCTCAGCGTCATACCTTCCATCTCGTCAATCGTAATAGTACTGACAATATCAAATTTGGCTCCGGCATCTTTGAGTCGATCGTCTAAAGCTTTAAGAAACTCTGTTGCCTTTTTATCCTTGCCCACTTGAATCAAAAAAATCGCTAGTTCTTCATCGCGATCGATCGCGCAAGATGCTTCGATAATCTCCCGCATTACCGCTTTGCGATCGTAGGGTTCGCCATCCGTAATCACCAAGATAGTTTCTCCGTTCGGCTTAGTCTTCCCCGCAGCTTTGCGCTGAAAATAGTTATCCAAAGCATCCTGAAGTACGCTAGCTAAATCGCTACGACCCATTGGCTGGTTTTCCCCATAAATTTTCGCCACTCGATCGGAAGTCACGTTATCGTATCGCTTAAAACGACCGGAAAACAAATATAAGGTAATGCCGTCAGGATCGAACTTTTCGCATTCTTTAGCCAATGCTAGCGTACACTCTTGGGCGGTTTCCCAACGAGTCTTACTACCTGGTCGATCGGAAATGGACATACTACCACTCTTGTCGATGATGAGAGTATAATCCCGATCCCGAACGATAGAATTTCCTTCCACGCGGTTGAATAACCTCCTACAAATTGGAATTTGCTTTCTACTTCTAGCCTATTCCAGGGAATGAGAAAGTTCAGAAAAATCCCTAATTTTATTAGGATCGGCGATCGGCACGGTCAAATCCAATTCACAATTTGCAATTGACATCGATGCTCGGAGCGCTTCGCTATTCCCCTAGACTCAATTCAGCCAGCATCTGTAGCACCCTTATTTTCAAAAATATTACTTATACTGCTGATGACATGAAAGACATCGATTGTAAATTCATATTGCGACTCTTTAGAAAAATCTTTAAATATGGTCTAGAACAAAGATCGTAGCCTTAATCTAGAGCATTAAACCAACACGATTTTGGGATAAGTACGATGGAAAAAGAAATTCAAAGATATCGTATGATCTGCACTCTGACTTTTGGCGATATCTATGGGCAAATTATTGTCTGGTTGATAGTTATCTTCATAACGCTAGCCACTAGCTTAGCTTTGTGGAGCAGCACTCGTCAAATCTATGCCTTAGCCACGGTAGGGATCGTTCTGGTGCTGTCATTGCCATTCTTGCTGTTTGCATTTGTGACTACTTTATTAAACCATATAGAGTTTGCTCCTATAGAAGAAGCAACTACTCGCACGTCTTCGACTCCCAGAAACGCCAGCCCATCTCAAAAAGCAGCCGAAGCTGCAAGCTAAATTCAGTTATCAGTTACCAGTTACCAGATATTCGTCGATCGCTGGTAACTTATTGCTGTTTACTGGTCATTGTGCGCTGGTAACTGATTATGCTCCCATTCCTGAATATTGTTGCAGTCCTCGCCGCCATAGCCAACGGTTGATAATGAAGAATAGAATTCCCCATCCCAAGGTAATCAAGGCTCCGCGAACAAAATTAACTGGAAAACCGACCAGTAATGCTGCCGGGAAATATAAGAAATAGGGCAGTGGAGTCCAGAGAACAATTTCTCGGACGAGCGGCGGAAAAACTTCTAGAGGAGCGATTAGTCCGGACAGAAAGATATAGAATAAAAACCAAAATTGTTCGATTGCACTTGCTCGTTCCGTCCAAAAGGCAAACATAGCAAATGAGTACTGACTCAAAAAACGCAGCGCAAATGCCATGACAGTTGCGATCGCAAAAAGCAAAAATTCTTTAGGACTTGGTATCCAAAACGCTTGGGGATAAAGCCAGAAAAAGAAAACGATTAGCACGATCGCCAGCGGCAGGCGGGTCATTTTTTCTGCGATGTGCCTAGCAATATGATGCCATACCGGATCGATGGGTTGCAGCAGTCGAAAGGACAACTGACCTTCTACCACTTCCCTTTCAAATTCCCAGATGACCCAAATCGTTGTAAATTGTCGGATTATGAAAACTGCGAAAAAGTAGCGGGCAAAATCGACCGAACTAAAACCAAAATCTCCCTGTTGCGATGCTTGAATCCAAACTCCCATTAAAATAAGCGGTAAAGAATTTGAGAGCGCCCATAAAAATATCTCGGCTCGATATTCGAGCATGTGAGCGTAGTGGGTTAACAACAGGGTCGTCGCCTGTTTCCATATCCATTTCATGATTCGTTATTTCTCAATATGAAGGCAGTTCGTACCACTTTACTCATTTTTTACTGGTGTATTCCTTGTTTGACGATTTTATGGTTATTAAATTCATTTTACTTCGATCGCTTTTTTGAAACCCCAATCCTATCGCCTCGCGCTCCCCTCGACTATCCTTATAGTTTTGCGATCGCAACCTTTGTTTCTCTATGTTGTAGCGCGATCGCGCTCTGGGTTTATCAAGATCGCAGAAGCAACTTTAACCTTTTAATTATTGGTTTGGGAGCTTTTATTGGTTTTTTAGGTAACGTTTTGATTATCACTAAGGTTGATAATTATAATCGCTCTATTGGGATTGCTTTCTTTTTTGTATTGGCAACCACTTTATTGTCAGTTACGATTTTTATAATTTTGGGATTTTTTATTGCTTCTGTTTCTAAAAAAACAAAAAGCGAGTTTTTAAAATCAGCCCTAGAAACCGTCTTGCAAATTTCTTTAGTCCTATTTGTTTATCTTTTTCCCTTTGCAATTATTTTTGGTTTAACCATTTTTATAGCCTGTCAATTTCCAGCTCAAAAAACGCCATCTTTTTCTCAGAGGTTGCTTTATGGCAGTCCTTTATTAGCTGTAATTTTAATTCCTTATTTCCTGCTTATTAGTACTTCTTTCCCTCCGGGAACGATTATTCCTGCTAACATTCGACACGAGTGGGGATTAAGAAATTTTTCTTATACCTACGAAGGGGAAGGCGACCGCCTCAAAGCCTGCAAACTTATTACAGACTATATTGGAGATGTCAAAACAACAGCTCTTGTAGAAGATAATAATGCGCTTTATGAAAGCCTTGCCCCAAGCGATAGCTATTCTATGTTTACGCTAGAGTTAATTGGCACTAAAAGCATTGCGATCGCAAAAGTTTGTTCGTCAACGCGCTGTCCCCGCACTAATTTTATCAGCAGAATTAAATCGAAGTCAGGCTCTCAAGAAATAGATATTTCTCCTTGTTTGAATTTGAATTAATTAAGTTTCTCCATCTTCCGGCAAATCGCCCAATCCAGTAATGGCATCAAACATCACTTCCATCTTGGCTTGCAGGCGATTGAATTGACATCTAATCGGTCAAATCGACTTCTAAATTCGCTCTCTATGCGATCGAGTCGATCGTAAACCTACTCAAACTGGTTATCCACGTGATTTTCCCATCGCACTAAAAGCCTCGGTAATTCTTCCGTCAGGCTCCATATCTAACTCTAGCGTTTTGATACGCTCTACTGCTTGCGCCAGTTGCCTTCGTATTTGATTAATACGTTTGTTTTGTTCTAGCTCGCTTATTGTTGGATTATGGGTATTACTTTTATCCTGTCCTATTTTTTGTCCCCATTTCGATCGTCAAATCACTCCCGTACTGAAAAGACGACCGATAACATCTTCAATAGGAGGTTCGGTCACGCTCAAATCGATTACTTCTAATTGAGCGAGAATTTGAGAAATCGTTGTTGTTAATTTCTCTCGCCGCACGAGAAAACGAACTTCTTGTCCTTCTACTGTCTCAATCTCGCCGTATCGAGATAATTTCTCCGACGGCATCGGATGTGCCAATTCTACTCTCACTTCTCGACAGGGCGCAAACCGTTCTAGCAGTTCTTCTAAACTCCCGTCGTACATTAACTGTCCCTGATGAATCAGAATGACTCGCTTGCACAAAGCGGTAATATCTGCCATATAATGACTGGTCAGCAAAATCGTCGCTTGATAGCGCTGGTTGTATTCTTTTAAAAATTCCCGGACAGCAGCTTGGGCATTGACATCTAAACCCAGCGTCGGTTCGTCTAAAAATAGCACTTGCGGGTGATGGAGAAGAGCTGCTAGCAGTTCCGCTTTCATGCGTTCGCCGAGAGAAAGCTTGCGCACTGGTTGAGTTAGTTTTTCTTGCAAAGAAAGCATCTCGGCGAGTTCTTGCAGTCGTCGCGTAAAGATCCTGTCGGGAATTTTGTAGACGGCAGCATTGATCCTGAGGGAGTCGAGGGCAGGTAAATCCCAGAGTAGCTGTTGTTTTTGCCCCATGACTAAGCTAATCTTCTCCAAAAACTGCGGCTGTCGGCGAAAGGGAACGTGACCTGCGACTTCTACTCGTCCGCTAGAAGGGTGAATAAGTCCTGTCAGCATTTTCAGGGTGGTGGTTTTTCCCGCACCGTTAGGACCCAAAAATCCTACCATCTCTCCCGCTTCTATTTGAAAGGAAATATCTTGTACGGCTTTGACTTGTCGGTAGATACGGTGGAAAAAATGAGTTAACGTGCCTTTTAGACCCGGTTGTTTGATGGCAACCGGATAGATTTTGGTTAAGTGTTCGACATCAATAACGGGCATTGTCTTGTGTTTGAAAGGTGCAATCCGCGAAGCGATGACCTAAGAAATCGCCTATTTTACGGCTTATAGGAAATTGAAGATTAGTTAGAGCGAGCGCTCCCATTTTAGATTTTGGCGAAGCTGCCGTACGCTTTCGAAGAAGGTTCTTTTAATAGTAGAGTGCAGGTATCCTGAAAAGCGCGAGCGAGACGTATGCGCTTACGCGCACGCTACGCGAACGCACTACAATATTTATAATTCATTTAATGAGAACTTGTCTTGCGATCGCTTACAAATATAAACCTAAAATAAACTCGGACGCGATCGCAACGAAAACTTAATTTATCCTGCATTATGGGCAGAATTTTTCTTTGGACGGGTCATGCAAAACAGCCAGGAATTTTTTGTGCTCAAAAAGTTGCAGCAACTCAGCAGATGGTAATGCTGCGAGATGGTATCATCGCCGAACTGCGATCCCGCGGAGCCGAAGTTTTTGTAGTGCCTGACGACCTGAGTCTATCTAATTCTATTCAATGGATTAACGATCGCTCTCTTCCTACAGATATAGCTTTAGCGATTGAGAATAGTAGCGATTGTCTTCAAGGAACGAGCATTTTTTACATCGCTAACAACGCCGAACGCAAAAAACACGCCGAACTCCTTTCACTATTATTAATTCGCAGTCTGCCTCAACTAAATAGCCAAGGATGCCAACCCGATACTGTGACAAAAATGGGAAGGTTAGCCTTTTGCCGTCAAGCGAACATTCCTTCTTTATTGATAAAAATCGGTTCTTTGAGTAATTCCAACAGCGATTTCGATCGCCAAATAACGATAGGATTGGCTGACGGATTGATAGCTTGGAGTCGCGATGTTGCCAATTTCGTTCCCAATTCTAGCTATCCCAATATCGATATCAAACTCAATCATCAAACCTATGAAGAACGGGGAATTCTGGTTAATGGCAATGCCTATATTCCTATCGATTTATGCGATCGCTTGGGAGTTGATTTCACTCAGTTTGACGATGTTCGTTTGGTTTGGGATCGAGGGGTAGTTTATCTCAAAGCAATCGAGTTGCGCGATCGCAATTTTTCAGTTACCTGGGATAATTTAAGTCAAACGGTTATTTTGCGATCGATTTTGTCGATCGATCGCGATCGAATCGATTGCATTATGGGGCAGGGAAATACTTCAGACGTCCAGATGATGATTTTTCTCAAAGCTAATAATGAAAATGCATTGGATAAGTTCTCTGACTTGCCCAAAATTTATCGAGAAGAGGGAACAATTGAGGGAGTTAACTATGACATTGCTTTCTGTCAAATGTGTTTAGAAACCGATTTTTTACGCTTTGGAGAAAGTGCTCGGTTTTCTGAAAATAATTTTGCTAATTTAGGTTTGGTAGATGGCGGCGAACATTTAGCTACCTTCCCCAATCCTCGTCTCGGCGTGCGAGCGCAAATTCAACATTTAAAAGCTTATGCCAGTTTAGAACCTTTAGTTCAAGAAGTCGTCGATCCGCGATTTTATCTAGTGCGGCGAGGAGTAGCGTCTAGAGTCTCTCAGCTATCGGGAAGATGGTCGGCAGATTTATCTTATGGAGATCGAATTATGGCAATGCTAAGGCGACTATATGAATCGACTAATTTATTATAGCCATTCTTTCAAACTTGTCTTGTTTTGTCACAGACGAACTAGCCTTAAAATTTGCTCAATACGCTTGCGATCGCGGCTTAGATAAAGAACTTTTACCCGTACAACGTTGGTTTATTTATTGTCCCTTTGAACACAGCGAAAATCTTGAAGATTGACAAAAGGCAGTCGAATTATTTTCAATTTATTTATAAAGTGAATAGGGAGTAGTTAGTCGTTAATTGTCTCCCAGTCTCCCTCGTCTTCCCATGCATCCCCTATCCCCTACACTCCCCACACTCCCCGCTTGCCGTAGTAATCTAGATCGAAGGGATTGGATGATTAAACTAGATATGGCAGGACATAGTAAGTGGGCGAACATTAAACGTCAAAAAGCTAGAGTCGATGCAAAAAAAGGTAAGACATTTACCCAGTTGTCCCGTGCCATTATTGTAGCGGCGCGGCATGGCATTCCCGATCCGGCGGGCAATTTTCAACTGCGGACAGCGATAGAAAAAGCCAAAGCAGCAGGAATTCCCAATGAAAATATCGATCGCGCGATCGCAAAAGGAGCGGGAACTTATCAAGACGATGGCGTTATCCTAGAAGAGATTCGCTACGAAGGATACGGGCCCGGCGGCGTCGCAATCTCGATCGAAGCCCTCACCGACAATCGCAATCGCACGGCAGCGGAATTGCGGGCTGCTTTTAGCAAAAATGGCGGTAACTTAGGGGAAACGGGCTGTGTTAGTTGGATGTTCGAACAAAAAGGCGTTGTCAGCATCGAAGGAGAAATCGAAGAAGATGCCCTTTTAGAAGCCTCTGTAGAAGGCGGTGCGGACACCTATAAGTTAATCGACGACGAAGACACAAAGGGGGCAGAAGTCTTTACAGAAGTGACCAATTTAGAGAACCTCTCTCAAACGTTGAAAGAGAAAGGATTTAAAGTTAGCGACGCAGAATTACGCTGGATACCCAATCATACGATAGAAGTGACCGAGCCGGAACAAGCGCGATCGCTCCTAAAACTCATCGATACGCTAGAATCTCTCGATGATGTGCAAAGCGTAACGGCAAACTTTGAAATGGCAGATGAGTTAATGTCTGTCGCGGTAGCGTGAAATTTTAAAGATTTCGTTTTCGAGGGAGTTTTCTATAACTAAAAAAGGAAATATAAATTTTCAAACTATAGGGTTGAAATGACATACGAGCATAACCTAACAGAGATCGCCTGGAAAGCACTAGAAGACTCGATTATTTATTACTGCGATCGCCCGGTCGGTACGGTAGCGGCACGCGACCCTAGCGTAGAAGCACTTAATTACGATCAGTGCTTTATCCGCGATTTTGTTCCTTCAGCCCTCGTATTTTTGTTTAACGGACAAACAGAGATCGTTCGCCACTTTTTAATTCAGACCTTAAAACTGCAAATTAAGGAGAAACAGCTTGATTTTCTAGAACCCGGACGCGGTTTGATGCCTGCCAGCTTTAAAGTGACCCATGAGAATGAGGAGCAATATTTAAAAGCCGATTTTGGCGACCATGCCATTGGTAGGGTGACTCCCGTTGATTCTTGTCTGTGGTGGCTGTTTCTCCTGCGGACTTATGTCAAAGCAACGGAAGAATATTCTTTCGCTCATACGCCCGAATGTCAAAAAGGGATTCGCCTAATCATGGAATTGTGTCTGGCAGCACGTTTTGACATGTATCCGACGTTGTTAGTTCCCGATGGGGCTTGTATGATTGACCGACGCATGGGAATTAACGGTCATACATTGGAAATTCAATCGCTATTTTATGCCGCTTTACGAGCAGCTAAAGAACTGCTTTTAGACAATCAAGAAAACGCTAAGATCAATCAAGCCGTTAAAAATCGATTAGAACCTCTCGTTTATCACGTTCGCCAACATTATTGGCTAGATATCGAACGGTTGAATGTCATTTATCGCTACAAAAGTGAAGAATACGGAGAAAAAGCACTCAATCAATTTAATATTTATTCTGATTCGATTCCCTATACTCAACTGAGCGAATGGCTGCCAGAAGACGGCGGTTATTTAGCAGGAAATCTGGGACCTTCTCAACTCGATTGTCGCTTTTTTACCCTTGGAAATTTGGTTGCGATCCTATCTTCATTAACCTCAGAAAAACAGTCTCAAGCACTCATGAATGTTATTGAAAGTCGATGGGACGATTTGATTGGCTATATGCCAATGAAAATTTGTTTTCCTGCTCTTAAAGATCGAGACTGGCAAATGATTACGGGATGCGACCCCAAAAATCGTCCCTGGTCGTATCATAATGGCGGAAATTGGCCGGTTTTATTGTGGCTTTTAACGGCAGCAGCCCTAAAAACAGATAGAGAAGAAATCGCTCGTAAAGCCATTCACATTGCTGCAAATCGTTTGCTCAAAGATGAGTGGGCAGAGTATTACGATGGCAAAAATGGAAGATTAGTCGGTCGAGAAGCTAGAAAATATCAAACCTGGACGATTGCGGGTTTTTTATTAGCTCAAGAATTAATTAATCATCCTAAATATTTAACGCTTATTAGTTTTGCATGACAACGAAGATGGCTAAATTAAGCAACCTCAGAATTGTTCTCGTCGAACCAGCCGGCGCTTTAAACGTGGGTTCGGTGGCGCGGGTGATGAAAAATATGGGGTTGGGGCAGTTGATCTTGGTTCAGCCGCACTGCGATCGCAACTCCGATGAGGCGCGGCAAATGGCAGTACACGGCATTGATATCTTAGAAGGAGCGATAGAAGTCAATAGCTTGCCAGAAGCCCTCAAAGGATGTCACAGAGCGATCGCGACCACATCCCGCAGCCGCACGCTCGCGACTCCCCTAGAATCGCCGCGCATCGCTTTCCCTTGGTTGCTGGAGGAAAATCTTACTTCAGCCCTAATTTTTGGACCCGAAGATCGGGGATTGAGCAATGTAGAACTCAACTATGCACAGCGATTTGTCGGCATCCCTGCCAATCCCGAATATCCTTCGCTCAATCTAGCGCAAGCCGTTGCCGTCTGCGCCTACGAACTCTATCAAATCGCTCTCGAACAAGAAGGCGAAAGCGCGCGATCGATCCCATCCTCCAGAACCGATGTAGCCACGCTAGATGCCCTAGAAGGATACTACCAACATTTAGAATCCGTATTGCTCCGCATGGGCTATCTCTATCCCCATACTGCCGCCGCCCGCATGGAAAAATTCCGCAGCCTCTACAATCGAGCTAACCTTAGCCACGAAGAACTCGCTTTGTTGAGAGGAATTCTCGGACACCTAGACTGGATTTTACAACTCGTCCCCGCTCGAAGAGAAAGGGAGATAGGGGGACGGGGAGACAAAGGGGAATTGGGAGAGTGGGAGACAACTAACAATTAACTACTGTACGGACGGGTTTTTGACAGTAACTGTGGGGAAATCTCTCGCGTTTTTAGATAAACTCTCCCCTGCTAACTACTCCCCCATCCTTTTATCGAATCACTGGTAACTGTCTCCTGCATAAAAGCCTTCAGACTCCTAAGACTAATAACTGATAACTGATAACTGATAATTGACAACTGAATAAGAGACAGCCTCAGATTCACAGAATAATCTATTTCTTTAATTCAATCATCCTGCCAATCCGCGACTATCTCTCGTTTAAATACAAGCGATTAGCGACGAGGAACAGAAGCCTCGATATTGATATTCATCGCTGAAACTCTGGGAGTTGGATTCCCTCTGGCGCTGCTTAAGCTGCGTGCCATATCTAAGTACAGAGAAGGATCGCCTGCTTTGGGTTTCTTCTCTTGGGGAGTAAAGCGTTTGACTTCGTTTTGCCAAACGATTTGGGGGAAGCCCAGGATACGGCGATAGTAGTCATCGTAGCGCGGAGACTTGATGTTGAAAGGCAGCTCGCCTTTCTCGCGACTGGGTAAATTCCGGCGACGCTGATAGGGAACTGTATCGTAACCAAAGTTTTCTAGATACTCGTCGCTATTAAGCAACTGGTCTACCAATCCTTTGATTCCTTTAGTAGCAACTACGATAGACCAAGCAATCTTTTCGCGCTGATTGTAAACATCGCGTCCCAGGACTCGCTGAACGCACTGTTCGACAAAGCGATAATTGCTGTTTTTTTCGTAGAAGCTGTTGTAGAAAGTCTTTGAGAGCAGCAAGCCGCGAATGAAGTCCCGCACGGTAATCTGTCCGTTGCGGAGTTGGGATTCTAAGAAAGGCTCGCGATCCCACTTGAAGGCATGGAAAAAGATCTGGCGGTATGCCGCTTCGATCAAATCGTCCATATCGCTAGGGGAAAGCAAGTTTTCTGTCGTGAAAATTTTAGGCTGCTCGTCGCCGGGAACTTCATATCCAGCAACGCGCGTATTTGGACAGGTTGGCTTGTAATCTAATAGAGGAATAGCCAAGTTTGAACCTCCGTTATCTTAGAAATGCTTAAAAACAGTCATCCTAATCATAAGGGAGTTGGTGCCTTTACGCGGACGATTGTTAAGAATTGTTATAAGTATTAAGGTAAACCGTTCCTCAAGGAGCTACTGGGTAATAGGACCTCACTTTCCAATATCTTCATTCCAAAGCCGAGGCTTCTGGGCAATAAAATCTCTCATCAACTGCTTGCATTCATCCAAATTGAGGTCGATCGTCTCAACGCCGTGAGACTCCATAAATTCTCTGGCACCAGCAAAGGTTGTTGACTCTCCGGCAATGACTTTTTTAATCCCAAATTGCACTACCGCCCCCGCACAGAGATAGCATGGCATTAGGGTTGAATATAAAACCGTATCGTCGTACTTGCCGATCCGACCTGCATTGCGCAAACAGTCAATTTCTGCATGGGTCACGGGGTCGTTATCTTGGACGCGCTTATTATGACCTCTGCCGATAATTTTGCCATCTTTGACCAGAACCGAACCGATAGGAATTCCTCCCTCGCTCAATCCTTGCCTAGCTTCTGCAATGGCTGCTGCCATGAAACTATCCATGTTTTGCCTCATTGTCGATCGCTCGAATTAAGGTAACTACTATTTTCCTTTCCTTTAATCGATTATCTCGTTTTGCGATCGATTTTCTCGTTTTATGTCAATGTGGCTTTTGATACGGCTTTCTCTATTTCATCAAAAATACACTTCTAATCATATCACAAAATACTATCTATTTGTCATGACCGAAGAACGCCAAAGCCAGTATTTACGTTTGATCGAGCAGTTAATGCGCTGCCCCAACGGTCAAGAACCCGAAGTATTAGATGCAAATGCAGATTTGCTGGATGCTGGCTTAGTGCAAACCATGATGCAAGTGGCAACGATGTTTGCCCATGAGAACAATCCAGATGGGGCAAAGTTTCTCATCCATGTTGCTCGCGAACTAGCCAAACAACTCGGATTGTACCCGCAAACGCCCGTGCAGGAATAGCTATGGAAATAACCGCACCCGAAGCAGAAGAATTGGCTTTATCCTTTCTAGTTGAAGATTTGGAAATTCCTCCAGACGAGCAAGATTATTTCGCCGTCCTCAACTCTCGTCCCATTGGGGAAGACTGGTATGTCGTAGAAATCGGCGTAGAAGGATTTCCCGATAAATGGGTGATTCAGGTATACGATACTCACGAATGCGATCCCTGCTATGCGTTTGTCTCTCCCATGCCTCCTACGGAAGCTAATACTGACTTAGACGAATTGCCGCAATCGCTAGCTGAGGTATTGCTGACACATCGAAGCGAACAAAAAGTTTAATTGGGCAATGCTACAATGATGAATATAACGATAGGTAAAAATGCCCAGCAGTGGATGCGCGATCGCGGCTACAATCCCAAAAATCTCGAACATTGTAAAACTTTTGTTGGAAGCTGGGGCTAATTATAATCTCAAGAATTTGGACGATTTTAAGGCAATAGATTTTGCTGCTACAGTAGAAGTTCTCAAGCTTTTAAAGAATGTTAGTTACTAAAAGTACCGGACAGAAATATCACACCGCCACAAAACATTCCTATCTTTCTGTCCAAATAGATCCGAATTATGTAGATACTTCTACTCAACCATCACCGTTTAAAATTTATCCAAAATTTTATCGTCGCTTTTCAATAGAACCCGATAATTCTATCCATAAATTTATTGGCTTAACCCATAGGATAACCTTTCAAAAGATTTCCCGCGATGGTCCTTATCAATCGCGGGAAATCCATCAGCAGGCGCTCTCTATCCAACCGAAATTTACGTGCAGATAAGAGGCATAAAAGGAATCATTGATGGAATCTATCATCTGGAAGTAGCCACGAATTCTCTGACTCTAATTTATGAATTAATTGATGATGGAATAGATAGTTATATTCTTCCCGATCGCAAGGTAAGGGGATTAATATTTTTAGTAAGTTGTGTCTATTATCGGTCGAGTTGGAAATATAAAAATAGAAGTTTGCGCTACTGTTTTTTAGATAGCGGACATCATCTAGGAGCCATTGAGGCTTCTGCTTATCTTCACGATCGCGATATTCAAATAATCTTTGATTTTGATAAGATCGCTCTCAATGAAGATTTAGGTTTCGAGAATAAAGAATTTATTACTGCTTGCGTTGTTGCTGGAGAAATTGGAGAAAAATCGGTCAGAAAACTCAGGGATAAGATTCCTTTTGTCTGCGCCACCGACTATTTCGAGCAAAATTCATTTGTAGAAGCAGGATATCAAAATACAATTTTACCTGAGAGCGAAAAACAAAAACTTTTATTGCCTCAGTTTCAGTTTGACAAGGAAAGATATTTAGAGGCAGTTTTAAATAGGCGTTAGGCTAGATATTTCGAGCGATCGCGTTCTATTTCTCAAGCTAATTTTCTGCAAATCCTCCAAGTCATCGCTCAACCAATTTCGACAGAAAGTGTTGAGGATATCGATCTTTATTTTGCCATCAAGCGCGTTGAAGGCATAGAGCCTGGTTTATACCGAAGCGATCGCATTAATGTAATTTCTAGAATAAAAGCAGGAGATTTTAGCGAGAAGACGGGTTATTTATGCTATGGCAATTGGTTGAGAAAGTTGCGATCGCATCGCTTTGTCCCGTCCCTCTCAGTTGTCTGGCTTCCAACTCGGCAGAGCGATCGGCTATCCTAACATAGTGTTAGATCGAGCAAGGGGTTAAGTCATCGGTGTTAGACCTTAAACAAATCCGAGAAAATCCGGACCAGATTCAAGAATTACTCAATCGCCGTAGTGCCTCGAACGAATACGATCTCGCGCCGATATTAGAGTTAGATCGGCAACGGCGAGAACTCGAAGCAATGCGAACTCAATTACAAGCTCGCAGCAACGAAATTGGTAAACTATACGGTCAAAAGATTAAAAGTGGCGGCGATCCTAATAGCGCAGAAATTAAAGCCTTAAAAGAAGAAGGGAACGAAGTTAAGGCGAAATTAAGCAACTTAGAACCCCAGGAAAGAGAAATCAAAGCGCAAATAGAAAACCTTTTATTACAGCTTCCCAACCCACCCAGCGAATCGACTCCCATCGGTAAAGATGAAACGGACAACGTAGAAATTCGTCGTTGGGGAGATGAATATATCCCGCAAAACCCTAAAATTATTCCTCATTGGGACATTGGGGAGAAGCTGGGCATCCTCGACACCGAACGCGCAGTTAAAATTGCTCAAGCTCGTTTTGTGAACTTGATTGGAGCAGGTGCGGCATTAGAAAGGGCTTTGATTAATTTTATGCTCGATCGCCAGATTGCTGCTGGATACCTAGAAGTCATGCCACCCGTCCTCATTAACAGCACTTCCTTGCAAGGGACGGGACAATTGCCCAAATTTGCCGAGGAAAGCTTTAAATGCCAAGATGATGACTTGTGGCTAGCGCCTACGGCGGAAGTTCCCGTGACCAATCTCTATCGCGACGAAATTCTCGATGCAGCGCAATTGCCGATTAAGCACTGCGCCTATACGCCTTGTTTTCGTCGGGAGGCAGGAAGTTATGGCAGAGATACGCGCGGATTGATCAGACTGCACCAATTTAATAAAGTCGAGTTGGTCAAAATCGTCCATCCCGATACCTCAGAAGACGAACATCATGCCTTAGTCAAAGATGCGGAAGCGATTTTACAGGCATTAAAATTGCCCTATCGCGTCATCGAATTATGTACGGGAGATTTAGGATTTGGGGCGGCAAAATGCTACGACTTAGAAGTTTGGTTGCCGTCTGCGGGAACTTATCGCGAGATTTCCAGTTGCTCCAATTTTAGAGATTTCCAGGCGCGACGGGCGAACATCCGCTTCAAAGAAGCTGGCAAGAAAGGGACTCAATTCGTCCATACCCTCAATGGTTCGGGATTAGCAATCGGAAGAACCATGGCAGCAGTTCTGGAAAATTACCAACAATCCGATGGCACGGTGAAGATTCCAGAAGTCTTGCAACCCTATCTCAAGCGCGAGACTTTGTAGCGTTTTAGTAGTGGTGGTGGCAGGAAAAACCTACCCCATAGGCAAGCAGATCTGAAACCTCGTGCCCTTGCCGAGGGTGCTTTCTACCGCAATCTGACCGCCATGGGCTTTAATAATTTGTTGTGCGATCGCCAGTCCTAACCCAAATCCCCCCGTTTGTCGCGATCGCGCTTCGTCTACTCGGTAAAAACGCTCAAAAATATGGGGAAGATCGGCTTCGGGAATGCCAATACCATTATCCTCGACTTCAATGAAAACTCGACGCACTTTTGTCAACAGCTTGAGCTGAACGGTACCGCCGGAAGAACTATATTTACAAGCATTGTCGAGCAAGTTCTTAACGGCTTGCGATAACAGTGCCGAGTCAGCATTAAGTTTGAGAGGCTCTAATGGAAGGTCAGCAATCAAGCTTAAGTTACGTTCCGCTGCCAGTGTTTGATATCGATCGACCAAAGATTTCAGTAAATCGACCAGATCGATCTCTTTTAAATCCTGAGGATTTAATCGTCCTTCGTGACGCGCCAAGAACAACAGATTATCGATTAGGGAACTCATTGACTTAGTGGTTTGGACGATCTTTCCCAAGCGCTGGCGCTGTTGTAGGCTATCTTCAATCGGAGCGAGCAAACCAACCTGAGCGTTGCTCAAAATCGCTGCTATGGGCGCTCGCAACTCATGAGAAGCATCTGCGGTAAAGCGTTGTAGTTGTTCGTAGGCTCGTCTAGATGGCTGCATTGCCAGTCCGCCCAAAATCCAGCCGACTAAGCCTGTTAAACCCAGCGTTAATGGGACTCCTAGCGACAAAAACAGCCGTGTCTGCTTTAAGTTTTCTTGAATGGGACTCAGAGAAGCGGCAACTTGCAGATAAGCGATCGCTGTCTCATCCTGTTTGATAGGAAGCGTCAACTGACGCAGCCATTTTTGGTTAGAGACTTGATTATTGTCGCCCTTGAGGGTTTGATAGCCGGGGGCTGAGGATAATTTTTTTGGGGCAGCAGTACCAATAAATTGCACCAGTTGTCCCCGTGCGTCATACCAACGGATATAGGCAATTTCCGTTTCAATCTCAAGGGGTGGGGCATCGCCTTCTTGCAGAGAAATCTTCTCGGCATCGATCTGCCAGCGCCCCTTCTCTAGCTCATAGTCGGTTTTAGTATTGATCCGTTTAGTCTGCGCGTAAAGCGTTTCGTCAAAAGCACGAATGCGATCTTTGAGTTGCAGGTAATAAATCGTAAAGGCAAAGAGAATCAGAATGCTCCCCATTGAGAGAGTAAACCAGTAAGCGAGGCGACGACGGCTACGATGAAACATAAAATTTAGCTTGCTTTTGGGGTATTGAGGCGATAACCCATTCCGTAAACGGTTTCCAACCAATCTTTGGCGCCAACTGACTCCAAGCGCTGTCGCAGTCGCCTGACTAGCGTCGTTACGGCATTACTTTCTGGTTCGGTTCCCCAACTCCAGAGCGCCTGTTCGATTTGGTCGCGAGATAAAATGCGATCGCTATGGCGCATTAGATATTCCATCAGTTGAAACTCGCGGACTGACAGTCGAATTTTTTCTTGTCCTCGCTCTAGGGTTAAACTGGTGAGATGCAA
This sequence comes from Pleurocapsa sp. PCC 7327, assembly GCF_000317025.1. Lineage (NCBI taxonomy): Bacteria > Bacillati > Cyanobacteriota > Cyanophyceae > Pleurocapsales > Pleurocapsaceae > Pleurocapsa > Pleurocapsa sp. PCC 7327. Next base: position 2,267,017 of record NC_019689.1, read on the forward strand.
ATGCAAATCGACTGCACTTAGTATATCTCCCTGCCAAAGTGGCGATCGCCTCCCCAAAGCTCGCACCCGCGCGAGCAATTCAGGAATATCTACGGGTTTAACCAAATAGTCGTCTGCGCCGGCATCTAACCCATTGACTTTGTCAGCCGTCGTATCTTTGGCAGTCAACATCAGGACTGGCGAGGTTTTCCCGCCCTCTCGGTACTGGCGACACAGACTCAGTCCGCTGATTTTGGGCAACATCCAATCCAAAATTAATAGGTCGTAGTCTTTCTCGTTCATCAACCACTGAGCAGTATGGCTATCCTCCACGGCATCGACGATATGTCCTGTCTGGGATAAGGCTGCTTGTAGGGGTTCTAATTGAGCCGGATCGTCTTCAACAAGGAGAATCAGCATGACTTGAGTGCGATCGGGGAGCCTATCTACTGCTAGCTGAATTTTCTACATGCTAATCAATTCTGCTGAAAATTGGCTGCGAGAGAGACGAGATAGAATAGAGTTCTGATTGACTAGGGTTTTAATGCGCAGACCTCAATGGCTTGAATTTTTGGGTTCTTTAGGATTGGAGTTTTGGCTGCCTTTACCGCTTCTCGGACTGGGATTCTGGCTGGTGACTGGCTCGATTAGCGATCGCAATTTGAGTCGTCCTCAACCGACGATGGGCGAACTGAGAATTGCTCGCAACGTTCGACCCTCATCAGATTCAGTGCTATTGATTCACGTAAAGATTAAGCAAAACTTAGGCGTTTCTCTGGTTAAAGTCAAGCAAGCAACCAGGGTTTTTCAAAAGCAAGAGTTTGAATTATCAACGACGGAGTTAGATCGCGTTGAAGCAGGAATTGCGAAAAAACTCGACCTACCCGTCGAGCAAATTAGACAGCTAGCACGCTATCAAGTAGAAGATTGAGACTAGCTGCCAAGAGACGCTAGCCGCTGCGCCCTATGCAAGCAGAGTCGTCCGAGCAGCGCCCCAAGCAAAAAAGGTATAAAAGCTTCGGGATTCGAGGCTTCTGGCAAAGTAGCTCGGTAAAATAACTCGGTAATGATATTTTTAAGCTAGGACAACCGTGCAAATCGGAATTCTCTATGGGATTAGTTTGGGAACGGGCGACCCGGAATTAATTACGGTCAAAGGATTGCGCTTGCTACAAAAAGTTTCAGTCGTCGCTTTTCCGACCGGGCTGGGCAGCAAGCTGGGCATCGCCGAACAAATTGCCTCTCCTTGGCTGAAGGCAAACCAGCAGAAGTTAGCGTTGCATTTTCCCTACGTTCAGGATGAGGCAGTATTGCAGCAAGCTTGGCAGGAAGCAGCCAAACGGGTTTGGCAGCATCTGAAGCTGGGTCATGACGTAGCTTTTGTCTGTGAAGGCGATATCAGTTTTTATAGTACGTTTACTTATTTAGCACAAACTTTAGTAGAGCTTCATCCAGAAGCCGTTATCGAGAGAGTTCCCGGAGTTTGCTCTCCTATGGCAGCGGCGGCTGAGGTGGGAATGCCTATAACCGTCCGCAGCGATCGCTTGGTCGTATTACCTGCCCTTTATACCGTCCAAGAGTTAGAAGCCGTTTTGGAGTGGGCGGACGTGGTGGTGTTGATGAAGGTGAGTTCGGTTTACGATCGCGTTTGGCAAGTTTTGCAGCAGCGCGATTTGCTCGATCGCGCTTGGGTCGTCGAACGAGCAACGTTTCCCGATCGCCTTATTTACACCGATCTGCGCGATCGTCCTTCTCTAAAACTCTCCTACTTTTCTCTCCTCGTCGTTTCTGTCAAGCAATCGTTGCGTTCTCAATGAGACAAAATATTACGCTCTGTTGAGAAATATGTAAACTTTTGAGGCGAATGGATAAATAGTGAGGGCGGTCATGATAATTTTTTGGGTGGCAGATAGTTAGATAAATTGAGGTAAGGAGGACACTTTGACACTGCGCGTCGTTCCCGCTAACACCGAAATTTTTCGTGAAGATATCAGTGAGTATGTAGCACAACTACAGCTTCACATGGCTTTACAAGCACGAAATTTAGTTCCAAGCCTGACTCAAGCTAGCGATAGCCGAGAAAAGCTTTTGCAAGAAACTCAGGCTAATGTTGAAAAAATGGTTTCTCGTCAAATTCTGTAGTTCTAAGTAAGCAAAAACAATTTAGATATTGCAATTTCATACCCCTTACTCTTAAATAATTGCCTTAAAATAACCTGACAATTTGGTGCAGATAATAGCGGAGATACTGTTACAAAACGCAACCTTAGATAGAATGAGCAGCAGGAGCGTTTTGTTAAACTGAGGCCTGTCCTTGGGGTAAGGAAGGAAGGGTTGTGAGCTTGACTGAGGAAATTAGTGCGATTCAAGCTGGTTCTCGTAGCGAGTTGCGACAGTTAGTTCGCAGCCAACTGCAACTTTTGCTAGAACAAGACAACCTCGAAGGAGCTAAAGCCCTGTTAATCCCCGTGCAACCCGTCGATATTGCCGAGGCAATCGAAGGGTTGCCGGAGTCGATGCAGGTGATTGCCTTTCGCTTGCTGGCAAAAGATGAAGCAATCGCCGTTTACGAACATTTAGACTCAGCAGTTCAACAGTCATTGGTTCAGCAGTTCAAGCATCAGGAAGTTTTAGATATTGTAGACAAAATGTCTCCCGACGATCGCGTGCGATTGTTTGACGAGTTGCCCGCCAAAATCGTGCGTCGCTTGCTCTCGCAACTCAGTCCGGGAGAACGCCAAGCAACTGCCTTGCTGTTGGGCTATGGGGAAGCGACAGCAGGGCGCATCATGACCCCAGAGTATATCTCCCTCAAAGAAACCTTAACCGTCGCTCAAACCTTAGAGCGAATTCGCAGCTTAGCAAAGACTTCCGAAATCGTCTATTATCTCTACGTTACCGATGCCTCTCGACACCTGACCGGAATTGTCTCGCTCAGAGATCTCGTCATTGCCTCCCCAGAGAAAACCCTCGGCGAAATTATGACGCGCGATGTGGTGTTCGTCCACACGGATACCGACCAAGAAGAAGTCGCCCGAATGATTCAACGATACGACCTGCTGGCTTTACCAGTGGTCGATCGCGAACAACGTTTGGTAGGCGTAGTCACGGTAGATGACGTAATCGATATTTTAGAACAGGAAGCTACCGAGGACATTTATGCCTTGGGAGGCTTGCAATCGGATGGCGATAACTATTTCCAAACCAATCTGATTACCGTTGCCCGCAAGCGCGTTGTCTGGCTGTTTGTGTTATTAATCACCAACACGGTGACGGGAACGATCATCAAGTCTCAGGGGTCCGTTCTAGAAAGAATGGCGATTCTGGCAGCCTTTATTCCCCTGCTGGTGGGAACTGGGGGCAACGTAGGCGCACAGTCTTCAACCGTGGTCATTCGCGGCTTAAATACCGAGGAGATTCGGGATTTGGGAATGGGTCAGGTAATTTTTCGCGAGGCACTGGCAGGAGGACTGTTAGGGCTAATTTTGGGAACGATTGCAACGCTCTGGGCATACGGGTTGCAGGGAAATGTTTTCGTCGCCGTGTCGGTCGGCGTTAGCCTAGTAGCGATCGCGATTCTTGCCTCGATTTCGGGTTCGGCTCTGCCTTTCCTATTTCACTCTCTCGGTTTAGATCCCGCTTTGATGTCGGCTCCGTTTATCACCACAGCCGTTGACGTTTTAGGGGTGTTGATTTACTTCTATATTGCCAGAATAATTTTAGGTATCTGAAAGTCATATGAAAATATGCTACTGAAGCAACATCACTGGCTAGAAATTGCCGAATATCTAGCAGTTGCTATGACTTTAATCGGTTTATCGGTCGCGATCGCAACGGGAAACCTATTTTTTCTGGCGATCTGTCTCTCGATTGCGCTGGTGTTAAATCTCATCAATCGTCTGCGCTTTCAACACCTAAGCCGCAAACGCCTCTCAGGAACGATCAAGCAACTCCAGCAACAGCTATTCGAGGAAATACAAGCCATAGCCGAACGAGAAAGAAACGCGACTCGCACCACTTCCACAACCCCAACAAACGCCGGTAGTTTGACCGCGTTTCAAGAAAGCTTGCTCGGTTTAGAGCGAGCGATCGATAGCATCGCCTGCTACCTCAACAGCCATACCTTACCTGAGCGGATCGAGCAACTAGAAAAATCCTACGAGCAACTAAGACAACAAATCCCCTCTCTGGCTAACGAGCAACCAACAGCTTCTCCACCCTCGCCTTCCTTTTCCCTCGTCCTCCCTCGGTTTTCATCCCCACCCACAACTTACCTATCAAACTGGACTTGCATCCATACCCTAAACGCTCATGCAGAAGCGGTCGTCTCCCTCGCGATCGGTTCTGATGGTCGGTTTCTTGCTAGCGCTAGCTGGGATCGAACGATTAAATTGTGGGAGCTTGCTACGGGACGCTCGCTTGCTCCGACTGTCGGGCATTCTCAAGCCATACTTGCCGTTATCTTTATCGAAAACGAAGATGAAGATCGAGTCGGGCACTATCAATTAGCAACGGGTAGTTTTGATCGCGCGATCAAAATCTGGTCGCTTGTGCCAGAAGAGGAAGGCAAGATTAATCTTCGCTTAGAGCGAACCTTGACCGACCATTCGGGGTCGATTCACGCGCTTGCCGTAGCTGCCAAACGCCGAATTCTCATCAGTGGTAGCTATGACCAAACTGTCAAGCAATGGGATCTCACAACCGGAAAAATGCTCAAAAGTTCCTACGATGATTCCGGGGCAATTTATGCCATCGCAGTTAACGAATCGGCTCAAATAATTGCCAGTGGAGGGGGTGACGGTCGGGTTACCCTCTGGCAACTGGAAACTGGTGAAGAATTGTGCTGGCTGACTGGAAATATCTCTTCTGTAGAATCTTTATCCATCAGCCCGGACGGACGAGTGCTAGCAGCTGGATGCATTGACGGTCAGATTAAACTATGGCAGCTAGAACCCGGCTTGTCGGGGTCTCAGCAACTGCCGCAACCTCCCCTGCCGATTCGGATTCTCCATGCCCACGTCGGACAAGTCAAATCTCTCGCCTTCAGTCCCGACGGACTGACCCTATTTAGTAGCGGTGCGGATGGAACGATCAAAACCTGGCATCCCAATAGTATGGAAGCTGTAGACGCGATCGCGATCTCCGACGATTCGACTTCTCGCCTCACCCCCGTTTGTTCCCTTGCCATTAGTGCTGACGGTCAGTTCTTAGCAGCCGGTAGCGCAGACGGTAAAATTAAGGTCTGGCAGCGAAATTGAGCGGAGAGAGGGAGTATGGGAAGTGTGGGAGGAGCGGGAGACTGGGAAGAAGACAAACTACTAACCACTAACTAACCCCCAATCCAAAATCTAATCCCCCCAACCCCCCTTATCAAGGGGGGATAAAGGGGGGATTCCAAAATCCAAAATTAAAAGACAAAGGACAAATGACCGATGATGACCAATGACTAATTCTAAAGACGTTTGGCAGCAACCTGAGATTATTTCTTGGAGTCAAATTCTGTTGAACAGCTATGAGAAACTGCTAAAGAAGCCATTAATGGAAAGAAAAGGCGATCGCCTAGAACAAGCCAAGGCACTTTTTTTGGCTCCTTTTGTTGTCGTCTCCCACGGAACGGAGAGCGATCCCATTCTCAACTACGGCAATCAAATGGCGCTAACGTTATGGGAAACGAGCTGGCAAGACTTCATTGCTACTCCCTCGCGGCTGACCGCAGAACCCATCGATCGAGAGGAGAGAGAACGAATGCTTGCTCTGGCAGCCCAACAAGGATTTATCAATGATTATCGCGGGATCCGGATTTCTAAGACGGGACGGCGTTTTTTAATCGGAGGCGCGATCGTTTGGAACTTGACAGATTTTCAAAATCGTGTATTAGGTCAAGCGGCTACCTTTTCTCAATGGTCTTTTTTAGAGTAAAAAGTACAAAAAATCGAAAATATGAAGACCGAAAAAACAGTTTTCATCACTCGCTCGCTCGTCTAACTTTTTTCGGTTTTGCGCTTTCAATCCGCAATTGAATAAAGATTGAGTGAAGTTACCAGGAACGGGTAGATTTTTAGAAATGCGATCGCTATGATGGTAAAAATTAAAAATGCAACAGTCAAAACAGCTATATGCTAAGGGAGATAAAGTATTGAAACCCGTGCAACAATCAAGAAAAGACTTGCCCGTCATCGTTTACGCTCCTGAAAGTCGTCTGAGAAGTCCCGGCAAATTGTTTAAAGAAATGTGGTACGACCTGTTAGTTTCGCGGGACTTAGCATGGCAGTTGTTAATTCGAGATATTAGCGCCCAATATCGCCAGTCAGTTTTAGGTATTCTCTGGGCATTTATCCCGCCGCTTATAACGGCACTAGGACTATCTCTACTTCAAAATAACCGAATTGTTAACTTGGGAAAAACAGACATTCCCTATCCGCTATACGTGCTCTTTAGCATGACTTTATGGCAAATGTTTACCGACTCTATGAACAATTCTATGGGAGCTGTCAAAGCGGCAAAATCGATGCTATCCCAAATTAGAGTACCAGCAGAAGCATTTGTTGTGGCTAAATTAGGGCAGACATTCTTTAACTTTAGCGTTCAGTTAATATTAGTCGTTATTTTATTTATCGTCTATCAGCTCCAAGGTCAGCTTCAAGTGAGTTGGAGCGTTATTTTGGCACCTGTCGCTTTGATTCATTTGGTTATGTTCGGAACGGCAATTGGCTTGATTTTAGGACCGCTCTCGTCTCTGTATTCAGATGTTAACAAAGCGATGACGTTTATCACTCGGATTTGGTTTTTTGTAACCCCAGTCATTTTTGCCCTTCCTCGTGGGGGACATTGGGCAACTTTGGTAAAATTGAACCCCGTTACGCCTTTATTGGTCACAACCAGAGAATTAGCTACGACAGGTAATATTTCCTATCCGATCGGATTCTGGGTAGCCAGCGCGATCGCGATTATTAGTTTTTGCCTGGGATGGACGTTTTATCGTTTGGCAATGCCGTTTATTGTTGAAAGGGCAGCCATGTCTTAAAAGTAACCCTATAAAAAATTAAACGGCGAGGAAAAAGACAAAAACTATGGATGACGAGATATTAATTAAAGTAGAAAACGTCTCAAAAAAATACTGTCGCGATTTAAAACGCTCCTTATGGTATGGACTTCAAGATATTGCATCCGAAGTCCTGGCGGGACGCAGACACAACGCCGAACTACGTCCAGATGAGTTTTGGTCGGTCGATAATGTTTCCTTTGAGTTGCGCCGAGGCGAATGTCTGGGACTAATCGGGCCCAACGGAGCTGGAAAAAGTACCCTATTAAAAATGCTTAATGGCTTGCTCAAGCCGGATAGAGGAAGAATCGAGCTACGGGGACGAGTAGGCGCGTTAATCGAACTATCGGCTGGATTTAACCCAATTCTCACAGGACGGGAAAATATCTACAGCAGAGGAGCGATTTTAGGTTTTACCAAAGCAGAAATCGATCGCAAACTGGATGCGATTATAGAATTTTCCGAATTAAAGGAATTTATAGACACTCCCGTAATTAATTATAGTTCTGGAATGAGAGTGCGGCTAGGGTTTGCCGTAGCGGCGCAGATGGAGCCAGATGTCTTGCTTCTCGATGAGGTTCTCGCCGTTGGTGACGTTGGATTTCGGGCTAAATGTTTTAATGCTATTTATAAAATGATTAAAAATGCAGCCGTGATTTTAGTAACCCACACGATGCCACAGGTATCGAGAGTTTGTTCCGACATTATGGTAATGAATCGCGGTAAGTGCGAATTTCAAGGCAAGAATGTACCTAAAGGAATCGATCTTTTTTATACTTTTTTTGAAGGTGAAGAAAGTAGTTTTTCAGGAAGCGGTCGGGCAGTTATTCATCAAATCGAACTTGAAAGTAATGGCAAAAAAGATATTGAGTCGATTAATTATTTAGATGAGCTTTCAATTTATATCGATACCACAATAGATACAACTGTTAAGTCTCCTACGATAGCTGTTGCCATTATGAGTCAGGAACTACAGCACGTGGCTCAATGTATTTCGTCATTTAGTGGAGTGGAAATAGCTAACACGGGAGAAAGAATGAGAGTGGTGCTAAATTTAGGTAAGCTTAATTTCAATCCAGGAATTTATTCAATAGCTATCACTATTAATTCTGAAAATCTAGGAGAAGTGCTGTGCAGATATGACAATATCAAAAAGTTTAGAGTGGTTGGCAAACAATATGGATATGCCCCCGTACTAATAGAAGGTGAATGGAGGGTTTTCAATGGGGTTAAATATCAAGAAATTTAAACTCTATTTTGACCAAAAACTTAAGAATTTGGCTGCCGATCTAAGTCATTCTTTCAACCCCAAAAAATTATTGGTTAGCCATCGATTGACCTCTCAATTGTATCAGCGCGATCGCTTAAAGAAAATCCTAGCTTCTGGAAAACCACTTAAAATTCATCTCGGTTGCGGAGACGATTACTTTCCAGGATACGTCAATATCGATGCTTATCCCGAATCAAAAGCCGATTTAATTATGGACTCAAAAAATTTAACTTTATTTCCAGACAATTGCGCAGAAATTATTGAGTCTTACCATTTTTTTGAACATCTTCAGCTTCACGAAGCGAGAGAGTCTCTAAAAGAATGGTTTCGCATTCTTCAACCTGGCGGTACGGTCGTTATAGAATTGCCAAACCTAGCAGTATGCGCTCAAGAAATTGGCAAGCATTTCAATCCCAAGGATGGTGTTGATTTAGCTATGGCAGGAATTTTTTCCTACCCTGCTTTAGTCGCAGAGCAAGGATACGGCATGATACATAAGTGGGGCTGGACTCCTGAAACCTTGGGAGCAGAATTATCGGCTGTTGGTTTTGTCGAGGTTCAGCAGCATCCTATCAAGCAGACGTGGAGACTCGGTACCTCATGGAACAGAGATATGCAAATGAGAGGAGTAAAGCCGCAGTGACAAAATTTTACTCGAATAAATTGAATTAATATCTCAAAATTAATCGAAACTTTCTAGGGAATTTGTTATGACAGAACGAGCAGCTATATTAATTGTCAACGGCGGCAAAGATCCAAAACAGGGTAAATGGATCGAATTGTGTATTAATAAAATTCTCGAACATACTAAATGGTCGGATTATCACATTTACGTATGGAACAATAATCTTGAAGATACTGCTGTCGTAAACTTTCTCAAAAGTATTCCCTTGGTTACGTTAATTCAAGCTAATCCTGAAGAATGCCTTGCACACGTCCATGCAGTGCCACTTCAGAGACTTTATGAATTAGCCCTTCAAGATCGACCTAAATATAAATATGTTGTTGCGATGGATAGCGATGCCCATCCTATTCAAGATGGTTGGCTAACAAAGCTGATATCTTCATTAGATAATGAAGTTGTTTTGGCAGGGGTTTGGCGAGATGAATTAAAGAAAGCCATCACTCCTTATATCCATGCAAGTTGTCTGTGTACTACGGTAGACTTCATTGAGAGTAATAACTTAAGACTAGATTTTATTGCGCCTAACACAAAGACAGAAATACACGATACCCTTTCGGTTTTGACGGAAAAAGCCAAAGAATTAAACTTAAAAATGTTTAAGCTATGCAGAAGTAATAAGAATAATTTTCATCGTCTAATGGGAGGTATATATGGCGACTTAATCTATCATCACGGAGCGGGTTCTAGAGTGAATATTAGTTTTTGGGATGAAGCCCACAATGAAAGTAATGTAGAAAAAAATAAACAATTAGCAGAAATCGCTACTAATTTAGTTTTTACTCGTTATGCCGAGTACATTCAGTGGTTGCAAGGTCATAATCAAGAGAAAAATTTTGAAGTAATGATGTTAGAACTCAAAAAGCTCGAACGACGTAAATTCAAACCACAGAATACCATTCATTTTTCCTGGAAACTTTTTGAGCGATCGCTAAAAAAACTCAAAAAAATATTAATCAATAAAAAATGAACGAATCTTACCTCTCTCTCCTATTATAAGAAGAGGCGCAAGGGTAGAGAGAGGAGAGAAAAAGAAGTTGCTTAAAATACAGAAGTGTTGAATCCAGATATAAAACTTCATATTTCAGCGAACACTTCAATGGACAAGTGCCTCTGGGAGGAAATCATAGCTCCAGTGCACGATGGAACAACGACGACTGAATTCCAATTGTAAATAGCGAAACTTATAGAAGCAAATATGCAATCAGTACCACATAGATTTGAATCATCACTCCGTTAACGCTTTTACCAATCAAGCGGTCGAGTTTGAGATGCATTTTCAAGAACTTCCACAGAAGCTCAATGTACCATCGGTTACGATAGATTTCACCAATCTCTTCATTGGTCATCTCATCTAAATTTGTCGCCAAGCGAAACTTACTTCGACTCTCCAGCTCACCAAACCAAACGACGCGATACCGTTGATGGTCGAGTTCGGTTTTCATGTTGTTTTTGAGCCGCACGACGAAGCGCGTTTGAGTGGCACTCAGTTCATCCAAGAAATCCCAACTTGCAAAGCCTCGAGCCATTACTCCAACGCCGTTCTCGGGAATCATACTATTCACGGTTTCGGCCAATCGAGCATCATGTCCTTGCCCAAAATGAATCAAACATTCCGTCGGATTGCCCTGCTCTAAATTGATGCCATTGAGCAATTTAACTTGACGATCTTCCTGCTCCCAAAATAACTTGCTGGTTAAACTAATCACCGTCGAATCAATCGGAATGAGCATCTGTTCTGTGCGGTGAGGGGGTGCCGTCGCCTTAAGCGTTGGCGTAAGTCCAAGTAGATGCGGCAAAAATTCTCCCTTTGCCGAGTTTTACAAGCTTTGGAACCAGCATGATTGAGCCGATAAAATAGAGCTCGCAGGCTCGTCAAGCTGGCATCGAGCACAAACGTCAGCCAGATTTCAAAGAACAAGCGGGTGTTCAAAACTGGGTAGTCAGTCGGCGACAGGCCCTTGACAAGCGATTTGACAATATTGGGAAACGACGATAGCATCAGACAGAATTTTTTATTTGATAGGGGTTAGAATACTATTTTCTGACCCCTTTTTTCTTGTCTTAAGCTTTCTTTCAACACTTCTGGAATAAGTCAATTGTTCTTATGAGCGCTCATATTTTTCTTAACAAAAAACTTATTGTTGGAATTATTACATTTATTAGTGTAGCGATCGCAGCTATTTATAGTAACTTTTTTGTATCGGATGGCGTTCGAGCAGCCGCCCAAAAACCAAATATCGTAATCATCATGGCGGATGATTTGGGCTGGAATGACGTAGGTTATCATAACTCTGAAATTAAAACTCCCAATCTAGACAAATTAGCCGAATCTTCTACGAGACTGGATAGATTTTATGTCACTAGCTCGTGTACTCCAACTCGTGCTGCACTCATGACAGGAAGGCATCCTTCTCGTTATGGAATGTCATCTGGTGTCATATGGCCCTGGGATAAAGTTGGTTTGCCTCTCGAAGAAAAAACAATCGCTCAAACCTTAAAAGAAGCAGGTTACTATACAGCGATTGTCGGGAAATGGCATCTCGGTCACTACAAAGAAGAATACTTACCAACTCGCAGAGGATTTGATTATCATTACGGGCATTATTGCGGCAGTATCGATTACTTTACTCACCAATTAGATGCAGGGATACAAGGCGGGTTGGATTGGCATCGAAACGAACAACCTGTCGAGGAAGAAGGGTACGCAACAGATTTACTTGCTCAAGAAGCTGTCAAGTTGATTCGCGACTGCGATTATAACAAATCTCCCTTATTCCTTTATGTTTCTTTCAACGCTCCTCACGCTCCTTTACAGGCTAAAGAAAAAGACATTAAAAATTATGCCAATATCCAAGATGAAGGGCGGAGAATTTTTGCCGCTCAAGTGCAATCGATGGATGAAGCAGTCGGTAGAATTGTTGCAGCCCTTAAAGAAAAACAAGTCTGGGACAATACCCTACTGTTTTTTACTAGCGATAATGGCGGAGGAAGCGACCAACCCTGGACTAGAGGTGATAATCGTCCTTTGAGAGGTCAAAAAGGTACTTTATACGACGGAGGAGTTCGAGTTCCAACCATAATTTCCTTTCCAGCTCAATTAAAAGGCGGTCAAGTCATCGAGCAAGTTTTCTCGGTAGTCGATTTATATCCTACTTTAGCTAAGTTAGCTGGGGTTAAGGAAAGTTCTCAAAATCAACTCGATGGAGTAGATATCCTAGAATCTATCGCTACTGGTTCGACTCGACGGGATGAGGTCTTAATACAATACCAAGCACTTGCCTCGCCGCCATGGTTTAAGGCCGCCTTAGTTAAGGAGAATTATAAGCTAGTTCTCAATAGCACTTCACCCTCACCCTATTACGGTATCGCAGAACTATTCAATCTTAAAAACGACCCATTGGAAACTCGCAATCTCGCTTATTCCGAACCAGAAAAAGTTCTAGAACTACAAAAGCGAGTAGAAGCTCATAAAAAAGAGGCAAAATCTCCTATATTGAATAATTCTACTGAAATGCCGCCAGGTTTTGTAATTCCTAAAGTTTGGTCGCCTAAATACTTACAGGCAAGTCGAGACAAAGAGAAATCTCCTAGAAGAACTAGGATATTAGATAAATTTTCTACACGCTCTATTGTTCTTGTTTCTTTCTTTATGGGTGTTTTGAGTGGTTCTGTAGCAACCATAGTGTTAATGTTTATCCGAAAAAGAAAGATCGCAGTATAGTTGTGGCTAAGTATTCATGATTCCCAATATAAAAAAATCGACGAACTATGCGTAACGTTGTTATATTAGGCTCTGGGCGAAGCGGCACCAGTATGGTAGCGGGAACCCTATCTCAAGCGGGCTACTTTATGGGAGAAGATTTTTGGCCCACCCGCAATGCCAATCCCAAGGGTTTTTTTGAAGACGTAGAAATCAATGAAATCAATGAAGATATTCTAGAGCCAGTCATTCCCAAGCGGTTGCATATCCCCGCAATAAAAATTAGAAGGCTGCGCCTACACATCCCCGAACGAGCTTTCTTTCGCAATCGCCCTCTCAAATGGCATCGGTGGCTAGCTTGCGTGCCCGTAAAGACTGAGATTCCCTCTTCTCCTCAAATTATAGAGCGAATCCAGAAAATTACAAAAAAAGAGCCTTACTGCCTAAAAGACCCCCGCTTTTCTTACACGCTTCCTGTATGGAAGCCTTATCTAAAAGATACTGCGTTTATTTGCGTATTTCGCGATCCGGCTAGTACTGTCTTGAGTATTTTGAAAGAATGCAGCAGCGTCGATCATTTATGCCACGAAATAACGGGGATAAGACTATCTTGGCAACAAGCTTTAGAAATGTGGACGCTCATGTACGAGCATATTTTAGAAAAACACTCTCATGAGGGAGAATGGCTATTTATTCACTACAATCAAGCTGTTTCTCCAGAAGGTTTAAATAGATTAGAAACTTTTACGGGAGCATCGGTCGATCGCTCTTTTCCCAATCCTAATATTCGCCGCTCATTTTCGGATAAATCCGTTCCTAAAAAAACGATGAAAATTTATCAGAAGCTATGTGAGCTTGCCAATTATGAGGTTGATTTAAGGTAAATGGTTATTGGTGACTGGGAAATATTGGTATATAAAGAGGAAAAATCCATGGAAACTAATGTAATTGAATTACTTGAGAGAGAGCAGCCAATGTTTCATTTAAAAAGCTTGACTCAAGAAGTTCCAAATGCTGAGAATTTTTTCTTTAAACGAGGTACTACAGAGACACAAGAATTTTCTCGAACGTTTTATACGATTGGCAAAGATGTTTTGAATTATATTGCATCTATCGTCAAACCAGATTATGTCACTCTGGAAACTGGTGGAGGCTATTCTACCGTTGTATTTGCCACTAATGCTAAAGAGCATATTTGCGTCAATCCAGATATAACTGCTAATCAGTTAGTAAAAGATTGGTTGCGCGATCGCGGTTACACTTGCGATAATTTATACTTTATTGAAGATTCTTCGGATCGCGGATTGGCAAAACTAGCACTATCAAAATCATCAGAATCAATCGATGTCGCGCTAATCGATGGAAGTCATAGTTTTCCTTTTCCTATAGTAGATTGGCATTTTATAGACTTATTTTTAAAAGCTGGCGGCAAACTTCTTGTCGATGATACTCAAATTAACTCTGTCAAAATATTGAGCGATTTTTTATTGCTTGAGCCATCTTATAAAAAAATTGCTGAAATTGGTAAATGTATCGTTTTTGAAAAAACAAGCGATGCTAGAGCGATGGGATGGCTCGACCAAGAAATTAACAAGCGACCTTTGACAGGGTTTTCAGAGCCAGAAGTTGCTAGAAAGATAAATCCTTTCAAAGCATTTTTACAAAGAATTGGTATCCTTTGAGTTGAACGCAAATCGCTCAAATTATGGTAGCAGGCATAACCATTCAAATTTCTGCCATTATTTGTACCTTCAATCGTGCCTCATATTTGCGCAAGGCAATCCAAAGCTCGATCGCGCAGACTCTCGATCCCAGTTGCTACGAAATCTTAATTATAGATAACCGTTCGACAGACGATACTAAGAGAGTTGTCACCGAGGAGTTTTCCCACGTTTCCAATCTCCGCTATATCTACGAACCCATTCAAGGACTTTCACAAGCTCGCAATACAGGTTGGCAAAATGCGCGGGGAGAATATGTTGCCTATTTAGATGACGATGCGATCGCCTATCCCCAATGGTTGGAAAAAATTCTCGAAGTCTTTGCCACGGTTAACCCTAAACCAGGTGCTGTTGGCGGCAAGATCGAGCCTATTTGGGAAGCACCTCGACCTTCTTGGCTATCAGAGGGATTAGCGCAAGGATTGACGATATTAGATTGGTCGGAAACCCCTATCTTCTTAGAAAGCGATCGCTGGCTGGCAGGTGCTAACGTGGCTTATCCCAAACATCTGCTCCAACAAATGAAGGGCTTTGATGTTAATCTAGGTCGCAAAGGTAGCAATCTCCTGTCGTGCGAAGAATCCCTGTTGCACGATCGCTTAAAAAATAATGGCTATCGGCTTTATTACCATCCTGCCGTTGCTGTCAGACATCACATACATGCTTCTCGGCTGGTTAAGGATTGGCATATTAAAAGACAGTACTGGAACGGGGTATCTATATCGACGGCATTGCTATACCAAATTAAACTGCCTCTATCGGTGCGTTTGAAAAAAGCGCGATCGCATCTTAGAAATGAGATACTGCCACTGCTCAAAAAGATGTGGTTGCTGAGGGCACAAAAAAATGAGAATGAATTCTTCGATCTAAGATGTTCCCTCGCCTATCAACTGGGATATTTGTATGGGTTATTAAGATTAGCTGGTTGAGAGGTAGTCGCGCTCTATCGTATCTTTTCCCTTTCACTCGATCGGTCCCGTCGCTTCTAAAATTCCCTAAATCCCCCAAAAACAGCGCAAAACTAAAGCAATATTTAGTTTTTTTTACCAGAAAGCTTTAGACGTGGTTATACTATAGCTCAGATTTAATGAAATATTTATGCTAAAGTTTTCTGCTTCTTCTCTATCTCCTCATGCCTTGCGAGTTCGCGCGATCGAGTTAGTTTTATTTGCATCACCTCTGGTGGGAGCTTACTATTATGGCTATACGGAGCAATCATCGCCTTTATTTTGTCCCTTCAAAGCTTTAACAGGAATTCCCTGTCCTGGATGTGGAATGACTCGTTCTTTTATCGCGATCGCGACGGGGCATATCGATAAAGCTTTGGATTACCATATCTTTGGGATTTTCTTATTTCTAGGATTTGCGATCGCTACAATTCATCTTTTCTTAGAACTTTTGAGCAAACGAAAAGTCATAACTCCCTTCAGCAAGCTGATTAAACATAAAAAAATCCAATTATTATTTCTTTTCCTGTTTTTAATCTACCATTTAATTCGCATTCACAATCTATTAAAATCTGGAGAACTAGCCTATGGCTTTTATCATTCTCCGCTAGGTAAATTAATTTACTAAAAATATGCTTGCCAAAGAAAATGAAAACTAGAAAAATCTCTAGAAACTTGGTTTATATTATTCTACTCTTTTTGTTTAGCATGACAGCATGCGAAACCTTTTCGCTAGTAGAAATGAATATTTTTATAAAAGCTTATGGGTTGCTGCTTGCTCTACAGGCTGGCTTTGCCTTAATTTATTTGAATTTTTATCGACTGCGACATCGCTAAGATATTAAAGATAATTTGCAATGTTCGAGTAAAATTGATATAGAATTTCAGAGGAAATTACCGAAGATGACACAACCTAATTCTAGTGAAGCCAATAGTAAGAAAATTGCTGCTGGCATCTGTGGTATTCTTTTAGGCTATTTTGGCGTTCATAAGTTTATTCTTGGATATTCTACTGAAGGCGCAATTATGCTAGTAGTGACTTTAGTAGGTGGATTACTTACTTGTGGGATTGCTTCAGGTGTCATGGGAATTATTGGATTAGTTGAAGGGATTGTTTACTTAACTAAAACCGATGAAGAATTTTACAATATGTATATAGCTAATAAGAAAGGCTGGTTCTAAGTTGTTATGCTTAATTTAAAACCAAAAAAGCTAACGCTAACAATATTATTAGCTTTATTTGGGCTGGCATATTTTAGCAGTTTATCCAATTGGGAAATTAATGTTTGGCTCAGAAATTATATTGCGATCGCACCTTTGCAGATTTTAGCGTTGCTTTATGTTTATTTTTATTGGAAACGGCGTAGAATCAAAAATCCGATCGTTAAATGATTTGGGCGGGCAATGCCCACCCCAGCATTAAACGCTACTTAGCAGTCCATTCCGTATGGAAAAACTCGCCCCTCGGTCTATCGATGCGTTCGTAAGTGTGGGCACCGAAATAATCTCGTTGCGCTTGGGTAAGATTTTGTGGCAGGCGATCGCGTCGATAGCTGTCAAAATAATCTAAAGAAGCACTAAATGCTGGAACTGCAATTCCTAGCTTATTAGCGATACAAAGAACTTCTCGCCATGCTTCTTGCCGATCTAAAATAGTTTGCTTAAATTCAGGCGCTAGAAGAAGATTGGGCAAGCTTGGATTCTCATTGAAGGCAGTTTGAATCTTTTTCAGGAATCCAGCCCGAATAATACACCCTCCCTTCCAAATCCGGGCACATTCAGACAAATTGATATTGTAGTTAAACTCAGCCGATGCTTTAGCAATCAATGCCATTCCCTGAGCATAAGAACACATCTTTGAGCAATAAAGAGCGTCCCGTATTTTGTTGATAAATGACTTAGTATCCCCATCGTATTTGCCCGTAGGACCAGTCAGTTCCTTCGAGGCAGCCACCCGTTCGTCTTTGTAAGCAGACATGATACGCGCGTTGACTGCCGCAAAAATCGTGGGAATGGAGACTCCCAATTCTAGGGCACTAAACACAGTCCAGCGTCCCGTTCCTTTCTGTCCGGCTGAATCTAAAATCAAATCGACTAGCGGTAAATTCGTCTCTTTGTCGATGTAGGTGAAGATATCCGCCGTAATTTCAATTAAAAATGAATTGAGTTCGTCGGTTGTATTCCACTCGGCAAAAACCTCGTGAAGTTGCTGATGATTGAGTCCCAGAGTATTTTTGAGCAAATCGTAAGCTTCGGCAATGAGTTGCATATCGCCGTACTCAATGCCATTGTGTACCATCTTGACATAGTGACCCGCACCGCCGGGTCCGATATAAGTGACGCAAGGACCATCCTCTACTTGAGCGGCGATTTTCGTCAAAATGGGTTCTAACTCTCTGTAGGCGGATTCCGTGCCTCCTGGCATCAAACTAGGGCCGTGCAGGGCACCTTCTTCGCCACCACTAACCCCCATCCCAACGAATCCCAACCCAGTAGGTTCTAATTCTTTGGTACGTCGTTCCGTATCTTCGTAGAGGGAGTTACCGCCATCGATAATCATATCTCCCTTTTCGAGCAAGGGTTTTAGGTCTTGAATGACTGCATCGACGGGGGCACCCGCTTTTACCATAACTAAGATTTTGCGGGGGCGTTCCAGGGCATGTACGAATTCTTGGAGGGAATAGGCAGCTTTAACGTCCTTACCTTGCGCCCTCGTTGCCATGAATTCCTCTGTTTTGGCGGCGGTACGATTGTAGACGGCGATGGGAAAACCGCGACTTTCTACGTTGAGGGCGAGGTTTTCACCCATTACCGCTAGACCGATTACACCGAAGGTTCGCTTATTCATAAACCGTGCTTGTCTGAAGGGTCAACTCACTTTCAGGGTAGCCCGATCTGCTTAATCTTCCCGTAAAGAAGACATTAAAAAACTATTGCCGATCGCGGCGGCAACGCGGAGTATGGCAGATTCATTGTAGGGTGCGGCGACAATTTGCACGCCTAATGGCAGCTTGCCACCAGACAAAATAGAAAATGAAAGGATAGGCAAACCAATAAACGAAAGCGGTTGGGTAAAACGCCCCAAATTGGGACGCACTAAGATTTCTTCTCCCGCAATAACCATTTTTTCTTGACCGATAGGCGGTGCGACGCAAGGTGTAGTGGGAGCGAGAATAATATCGACGCGATCGAAAATTTCTCGAACGCGATCGCGATACCAGCGGCGAAATCTTTGTGCTTGAACGTACCAAGAGGCAGGAATCAAAGCACCCGCTAAAAAGCGATCTCTTGTGGCGGGATCGAAATCTCTGGGACGCGATCGCAAATTTTTTAGATGCAAGTTCGATCCTTCAACTGCCGTAATAACATATGCCGCCGCCCTAGCGCGATGGGATTCTGGTATGATTACTCGTTGGGCAACTCCTAACGCTTGCGCCACCCGTTCGACGGCTTCTATTGCTTCTAGTTCGGCTCCTTGAGTAAAATAACCGTCGGCAACGGCAATTCGCAACCCTTCAATGCCGCGATCGAGTTCGGGAAAGCAGGGTTGGGGAGGGCGTTGGGTACAAATCGGATCGCGGGGATCGCTTCCTTGCAAGATATCGAAAACCGCAGCAATATCGCG
This sequence comes from Pleurocapsa sp. PCC 7327, assembly GCF_000317025.1. NCBI lineage: Bacteria > Bacillati > Cyanobacteriota > Cyanophyceae > Pleurocapsales > Pleurocapsaceae > Pleurocapsa > Pleurocapsa sp. PCC 7327. The sequence goes on from NC_019689.1 coordinate 2,285,986, forward strand.
CTGCGATCGCGCAAACGGTCCAATACAATCCAAACTGGCGGAAAATAAAAATGTCCCCGCACGAGAAAGACGACCGTAGGTCGGTTTTAAGCCGAAGATCCCGCATAAGGCGGCGGGAACCCGAATCGAACCGTTGGTATCCGAACCGAGAGAGATAGGAACCAATCCTGCGGCAACGGCGGCAGCAGAACCGCCAGACGATCCCCCAGCAATGCGAGTCAGATCGTGGGGATTGTGCGTCGCCCCATAGTGAGCGTTTTCCGTGACGAAGCCATAGGCGTATTCGTCCATATTTAACGATCCCACTAGGATAGCCCCCGCTTGTTTGAGTCGGGCGACGGCAGTTGCATCGCGACTGGCGGGAGGATTTTCTGCATTGATTTTTGAACCCGCCAGGGTGGTCATTCCAGCGATATCGAAGAGATTTTTCACGGCAAAGGGTACGCCAGCAAGGATGCCGGGATCGTTTCCTTGGGCGATCGCGCCGTCGATCTGTTCGGCTTGCGCGATTGCCGCTTCGGCAGTAATCTTCGTAAAACAGTTTAGGGTTGAGTTGCGTTGGGCGATTCGATCGAGGGTAGACTCAATAACGGCTTTGGCAGTCGTTTCGCCATTGCGAATTGCTGTGGCGATCGCGATCGCGTCGGAGGTTTGCACATTCATGGCTCAAAAACCGGGGCGGCTTCGAGATCTTCTGGTAACTCAAATTCTGTCACCAAAGTCGCGATCGCTGCAATCCTCGTCATATTATCAATGACTCCAGGAAGATATTCCGGTGCAATGGATAAATCTAGCAATTGCGCCGTTCGTTCTATATAGTCGGCAACATCGAGCGTTTTTTCGTTCATTTAATTGACAATGCGATTGGCTTTTGTCAAGAAATTTTATAATAACTGGCTGATTAATTCTAGGTTTTTTTAATTCCTTTAATGACACGATCGCAATTAGATACCGAACTTTAGTTAACTTCTTTCTCAAGATAGGCTTCTAATTTCACCAAATTTTTTATTCCCCAAATCTAAAGCCCTATAAGACGGACTTTAGCATCTTAGACAGAGAATTTATTCTCTGTCTAATAGAATCAAATAGCCCTAAGTGCAAGCTATCGCTAATTTAGTGGGCGTTGCCCACCTAGCTCATTTCGATCCTCTTTACACTTTCAACAGCGCCTCGCCCCGTTCGTAAAGCGTGTGAGCATAATCCGTCCAAGTCCCTTGTCCCCAGTAACGGAAGCAACTGGTTTGCAATAACAGGTTATACAGCAAAGCTTCGTGATAGTCAGGACGCTTCGTTACCGAGGGATCTTGCTTGACCAACGGGTCATATTTTTCGTGGAACATGGCACTCAACTTATTCATTGGTTCGAGAACATTTTCATAACCGCGAACCCAACTGAGATTATTTGTCCAAGAGGCACCATCCATATGGAATTGATGGTCGGTTTGTTTCAATTGTGCTATTGCCTTTTCCACGGCTTCTGGCGTAGCCTTATCCGGTTCGACTCGCTGCCAAATCTTGTGTTGCCCAATAGCCTGACAAGTCGGATAGTCGTCGGGATTGACACCTGCTGCTTCAAGCAGTTCTATATATTCAGTGCCGTTGATGCCGACAACACCTGCCGTGTTGATTCCATTATCTTTGATTTCATACCAAACGGGTTGAAAATCGCGAGGAAATTCGTTCATCATCACGCCGCCATTTTCTCCATCGGCAATCTGAGTGACGCAACTGGGAACGCTTACATTGCCAATTTGCTGCTTGCCCCGTCCTTTCGCTTCGTGATAGGGCTGCATCTGGGCGACTAATTTCGTATCCGAACCTTGCGTTTTAATCAACGCCGTGATGCTGATAGTTTCCCCCTTGGAATTGCGGGCAATCAAGCTGTTGGGAACGTATTTATCCTCATGCCGCAACCCCGAACCATCTAGGCGTTCTACTGAATGCTCCTGCACCAATAGCCAACGATAGCCGCATTCTTTAAGCGCCTTAATATACTCGTAGAGCGTATCTGGATGGTTGGGTAGGTGCATTTCTGGCGGCGAGAAGCCCTTGACGCGCTTGAGGGCATCGTAACCAAAAATAGCAGCAAAGTACTGTTGCCATGCCTGAATGTGTAATTTGATGTCGGGAATGGGCGTGGAAGGAACGACAGCATGACTCCACATCGTCCCCAGCCATTCGACATAGGGTTGATACTGGGGATCGCAAGCAATGCGTTTAAGATTGTTAATAATGTCTTCTCGCCTCATCTGATGCAATCCCCACAACAGATTGCCCGAATAGTCGAGCATGATGCGAGGATTGCAACCATTACTCACTAGTTCGGGAATGAAATCGCCCATGCGACTATAACACCAGGCAAAAACCCCCGCATTGTGGTTATCTCCCTCGCCGGAATGCTCGAACATGTATTGGAGATTGCTAATGAGTTCGCCATTTGGTCCAGCGGGAATGGTGGGTTGATGCATATGCAGGGCACATGCAAATCCTGCCGTAATGTTTTCTAAGCGAAGGTTTGTTGTGGGTAAGAAGATCGGTTCGTTGTGATTGACGACTGCATTAATTTCTGCTTCCCAACCGCAAATATTCGGCAATTCCGATTGGGTCGGCAGGTTGGGAGATGGGACTGTTGCGATCATAAGTTTTTCCTTAATATTTGCGACTGTGCGGATACTTTCCCACACCACACTTAGGCGCGAATCTATCATACATTACATATAGCTTGCCTCTGCTTTAAGTAAAATTTAAGTAAAAGTGCTAGGGTCAGGATGTCCCGATCGCACCTAAATCAATAAAACCGAACGCGATCGCGCGGAAAGTTTCATTTTCGCAATACAATCCCCAATAATTTGCTGGAGCGCGATAGATTAGGCTTAGTTTGCCTTAATTCATAATACTCGCCGCGATCGCTAGTGAGGAGGGTCTATGAAAAAAGCCTTTGTCATCGATACCAACCTGCTTCTACACGACCCAAACGCGATGCTGCGGTTCGAGGACAACGATGTCGTGCTTCCAATTACAATTATTGAAGAACTAGACCGATTTAAAAAGCAAGCCGACGTTATTGGCAGAAATGCTCGTCAGGCATCTCGTACTCTCGATAAATTACGTCAGCAAGGTCATCTAACTGAAGGCATTCCCCTCGATAGCGGCGGTACACTGCGAGTAGCTCTGTGCGACAAAAAGATTCTTCAGGAACTGCCTGCGGAACTAGAGGGAGATAGTGCAGACAATGCCATTCTCGCAGTAGCGCTACAACTCAAGCGCCAGTGCCAATGTCCGGTTGTGCTAGTTAGCAAAGATATCAACCTGCGCATCAAAGCCGATGCCTTGGGGCTAGCTGCCGAGGATTACAAAACCGATAAAGTCAATGTTGAAGGACTTTACACGGGCATGGGCGAGGTTATGGTAGAGGCGAAAGAAATCGAGCAACTGTTGAAACAAGGTTCTCTTATTCTAAATCGCGAGTTTTTTCCCAACCAAGCTCTAACTCTGATAGATAGTGCCAATCCTTCACATACAGCCCTTGCCGTAGTTGACGGAGCGAGTAAACGGATTGTCTCGCTGCTCAAACTTCCCCAGTCTGGCATCTCTCGCATTCGTCCCCGCAATCGCGAACAAAAATTTGCTTTCGATCTGTTGCTGCGCGATTCGATCCCATTGGTTACTTTAGTAGGTAAGGCGGGGACTGGTAAAACTTTACTGGCGATCGCGGCTGGATTGCATAAGGTAGCCGACGAAAAAGCCTACAGCAGGCTATTAATTTCTCGCCCCGTTGTGCCGATGGGTCGAGATTTAGGCTATCTGCCTGGAGAAGTCAAAGAAAAGCTGACTCCCTGGATGCAACCTCTCTATGACAATTTCGATCTCATCTTCGGCACTCAAGATCCCTCGGATAAACCCCGTCACTGGCGACGGGGACACGAGGAACTGATAGAATTTGGCTTGCTGGAGATCGAGCCACTCACTTATATTCGCGGTCGCACGCTGCCCAAGCAGTTTTTTGTCGTAGATGAGGCTCAGAACCTAACCCCCCATGAAGTCAAGACAATTCTCACCCGTGCCGGAGAAGGAACTAAAGTAGTACTGACTGGCGACATCGATCAAATCGATAACCCCTATGTAGATGCTGCCAGCAATGGTCTTAGTTGTGTGGTAGAGAAGTTTAAGCACGATCCCCTAGCCGGACATATTACCTTGCTTAAAGGCGAACGCTCCGATCTGGCGGAACGGGCAGCATCTTTGCTTTAGGGCGATCCTTCAATCCACTAATTGATTATTTCCCCAAAAGTTTGTTAATTCAGCTTGGCAATCTCTTGTGCGATCGCATCGATCGTAAAATGAATCTGTTCCTCTGTATGCGTACAACTGATAAAGAAGCGCAAGCGAGAAGCATTGTAAGGCACGGAGGGATAAACCATCGGTTGGACGTTAATACCGCGTCTAGAGAGTGCCTGGGACAACTGCACGGCTTTGTAAGGTTCGCCAACAATAATGGGCACGATGGGCGAATCCTGACTGTTTCCTGTATTGAGTCTTTTACTCTTTGCCAACTCTAGGAATAGTTTAGCGCGATCGCGCAGGCGAGATACCCGTTCTGGTTCGGCTTTGAGCAGTTGGATTGCTGCCAGTGCTGCTGCTGCATTGGGCGGAGACATGCCGACGCTAAAGACAAAGCCCGGTGCCGTATATTTCAAATATTCCACTACTTCCCGACATCCAGCAATATAACCGCCGCAGCTAGCAAAAGATTTACTGAGCGTTCCCATCCATAAATCGACATCAGCGGGCGCAATCCCAAAATATTCGCCAATACCGCGACCATAAACCCCTAATACGCCGATTGAATGCGCTTCATCCACTAGAATAAAGGTTTTGTATCGTTTTTTTATCTTGACAAATTCTGGTAAATATGCTAAATCTCCATCAGTACTGTAAATTCCCTCGATCGCAATGAGGACTTTTTCATATTCGTGGCGGCATTGGGACAAAATGCGATTGAGGGTTTGCCAATCGTTGTGCGGGAATTCGATAATCGTTGCGCCCGATAGTTTACAGCCTTCTCGAATGCTGTTATGGCTGAGAGCATCGCAGAGAATGAGATCGTTTTTTCCAAATAAATGACCGATGGTAGTGACATTGGTCGCGTGACCGCCAATGTAGGCAATGCAATCCTCTGTGCCCAGAAAATCGGCAATTTCGCGCTCTAGCTCTTGATGGAGCGGTCTTTCTCCCGAAACGACGCGGCTTGCCGAGACAGAAGTCCCGTAACGCGCGATCGCGTCTATCGCTGCTTGGGAGACAGTTGCATCCCCCGACATTCCCAGATAATTGTAGCTGGAATAGTTGATTAATTCGCGATCGCCAACTCGAATCGCATCTGCTGCAATCCCGTCGTAGACTTCAAAGAAAGGATTGCCAAGCTTCTCGACTCTTTCTAAATCTTTTCGGAGGTTGAGGTACTCTGGCATCAGCCGAAATTGATAGAGTTCTGGTCTAATTTCTCGATTTGTTAACGTTTCGGAAGTTTTGCTGCCATTATTATTGGGAGATTCATTGACGATTGCTTGCTCGTTAGACCGAACCATCGATTCATTAATCATTCCTAGGGTAGATGGCTTTTCGTTCGATTGTATGGTTAATTGATTGATAGAACTCGGACTGGGCGATCGCAAGCTCGATTGGGTGGAAAAGCCATCAACTGATTCTCCTGCAAATAGTTCTTGAGCAAGATAATTTGTCAGCAATTCTATTGTTGGGTGGTCGAAAGCGGAAGTGAGCGGAATAGAAATACCTAGACTCGTTTGGAGAGAGTTTTTAAGCTCTACAGCCATCAAAGAGTCCATTCCTAGGTCGCCAAAATTTTGTTGGGGTTCGATGAGTTCGGGCGAACTGAACCCCAACACTTTCGCAACTTGCGAGCGAACGCGATCGAATAGTAGCGTTTTGCGATCGCTACTCGCTGCTGATTCTAACTGTTGTAGAAACTCAGAGCGTGGCTGTACTAATTTTTCTTCTGACTTAGGCGTTACTGCTTCAAAGAAAGATGTTTCGGGAAGTTGTTTGAGAAAAATTGACCAATTGACAGGTAACGCGCCAACCTGAGTGGCTTGCTGTTGCAGCAATTCTTTTAATAACTGCAATCCTGGTTGCAACGCGATCGCACTCAATCCTTGCTGTTCCAATCTAGCTTGGTTTTGAGCCGATAATTCAGCCGCCATCCCCACATCTGCCCAAACTCCCCAATTAACGCTCAAAGCAGGTAATCCCATTCCTCGGCGATAGTGAACGAGAGCATCCATAAATGCATTAGCCGCCGCATAATTGCCTTGACCGGGAGAACCGATTAAAGAGGCAATAGAGGAAAAACAGACAAAAAAGTCTAGCGGTAAATCTTGGGTTGCCACGTGTAAATTCCACGCGCCTTGTACTTTGGGAGCCATGACTCGCTCAAAACGCTCCCAGGTCTGTTTTAGAAGCACGCCATCATCGAGAATGCCAGCAGCGTGAATGATGCCCCTTAACTGGATTTTGGATTGAATTTTCTGATAGAAAACAATGATTCGAGCTACATCCTCTGGATTGGAGATATCGGCTTGAATAACACAAACTCTAGCGCCTGCTTTTTCGAGTTGGCTAATCGTTTCCTGGGCTGCTTGTGAAGATTGGCTGCGTCCGACTAAAACTAAATGCTTTGCTCCTTGCTCGACTAGCCAACGAGCTACTTGGAGTCCCAACGCCCCCAAACCTCCCGTAATCAGGTAGCTCCCATCTTCTCTAATCATAAAGGGTTGAGAGGCAATTTGTGGCAGCGAGATAACGACCTTGCCGATGTGCTTCGCTTGCGCCATATAGCGAAAAGCACTAGCTGCCTCTTCTATCGGAAATACCGTATGAGGAAGGGGACGTAGAGACCTTTGATGAAACTCCTGTATCAATTCCTCAAGCATTGAGGCGATTAAACTGGGGCGATCCTGCGATACGTTTAACAGATCGAAAGGAAAGTAAGCAACATCGGCTCTTTTTTCTCTAACTTGGCTTTCATCCCAAATACCGATTTTGCCAATTTCGACAAATCGACCTCCTGGGGCAAGAATTTCGAGATTTTTAGCAATAAATTCCCCATTTAAGCTATTGAGTACGATATCGACTCCTTGCCCGTCCGTCAACGCCATCACTTCTTCGGCAAAATCCAGCGTTCGGGAGTTCATGACGTTTGTCACGCCTATGGATTTAAGGAATTCCCACTTTTTAGGACTAGCCGTAGCCAAAACCTCTGCCCCTGCTTTTTGGGCTAATTGGATGGCTGCTTGACCGACTCCTCCCGCCGCCGCATGAATCAAAACGCGATCGCCTTTTTTAATTTTTGCTAGATAATGAAGTCCGTAGTAAGCCGTCAGAAATGTCGTTGGAATCGTAGCGGCTTCCTCAAAGCTTAATTCCTTTGGCTTGCGAACCACAAATCGAGCATCGACCGTCACAAAACTACTCAAACCGCCAATCGCTTGCGCGGCAATAACTTCATCGCCAACTTGAAGCCCTTCAACGCCTTCCCCAACTGCCACAATTTTTCCTGCGCATTCGCCGCCGAAAGGAACCTCAGCAGCATCGGCAAATCCCATCTGTTCGAGGTATTCTTTGAGCATTCCCAGCGCATTGAGGACATCTCTGAAGTTTACCCCAGCTGCACAAACTTGAATTTCCACTTCTCCTGGGGCAGGAGAACGGCGAGTTGCCGGGGCAAGAGTTAAGTTGTCTAAAATCCCGTAGTCGGAAATTTTTAATTGGATGGGAGTATCTGACTGAGTTTGAGAAGTTCGTTGCATCAATCTGGGAAGGTAACGAATTCCCTGACGATAAGCTATTTGGTCTTCTGCATCTGGGGAATACAATTCTTCTAGCAGAGTTAGGATGTCATCGCTTTCCTCAGACGGGTCTAAATCTAGACATTTACATGGCAAGTCGGGGTGTTCTAATCTGATGACGCGCCCTAATCCCCACAGAGAAGATTGTTGTACTTGTATAGGAGTAGAATCTATTCCGACTGGCTGGGTTCCTCTAGTTGCTAGCCAAAGCTTAGGTAATTGAGGAAAACGCGCTTTGATTAGCGCCTGAACCAGATGTAGGACACTGCCACATCCTAGAACTTGCGCTTGTTGTAAATCTGTTGTCACCTCTAGTCCCCAGAGATGAACGACCTTACAACAAGGCTTTATCTGTTCAAATAATCGCTGGAAATCGTCTGGCTGAGTCGGGTCGATCTGATAGTGTCCCTCATCTGAGATAGCATAAGACTGACCTAGAAAAATGAGAATAGCGCGATCGCCTTTTTCCTCAAGGGCTTTTGCTAACTTGACCCCTATTCCTTGTCGGTCAGCAAAGATTATCCAATTTTCTGCTGTCTTCTGCCCTAGAGATTCTGTCTTCTGCCTTTTAGAAGGCTGCCAAACAACTTCGTATAACCAATCTTCTAAATTTTCTTGTTTTGGTTCTGGAGCGAACTTCTGTAGCGATTGGCAGCTGACATACTGAAGTGATAAACCTTCAATTTGAGCGATTAAAATACCATTTTCATCAAATAATTGTAAATCTGCCTTTAGTCGTTGCCCAGTAGTGTAACCGTTAGTAGGATTATCTTTCCCGACTTTAACGCGACTCCACAAATAATGGCTCGAACGGCGATAAACATGCAGTCGTTCTAATCCTACGGGTAAATAAGTTCCCCTTTCATCCTCCGCAAAAGCTGCGCCTAAAAGCTGAAAACAGCTATCTAATAAGACAGGATGTAACTGATAGTTTTCTGCTTCAAAAGTTAGTATTTCTGGTAATTGAATCTGTCCCAATACTTGCCCTTGAAACTGCCAAAGTTGTTTGATTCCTTGAAAGCTTATACCATAGCAAAGACCTTGCTCTCGCAACTTTTGATAGTAATCTAAAACTGAAAGTGAATTTTGAATGAATTCTGCCTGCGACCGGGCTAACTCAGATTGAAAAGGTTGTTCGTTTTTATCCTCTACATCGATTGTTCCAGAAGCATGAAGGATAAAAGATGATTCTGTAGTTTCTTCATCAATCGTGCTGCTAAAAATTTGAAAAGAATAACCTGATAAAGTTTTAGGAATAAGGATTATCTGAAGCGTTTTGAGTTCGTTTTCTGGTAAGATTAGAGGCTGTGCGATCGCAAATTCCTCTAATCGCAAGCGATCCGATTTGAAGAGGTTTGCCCCTGCTGCTAATGCCATTTCCAGGTAAGCTGTAGCCGGAAAAATTGGCTGAGTATCAAGGCAATGGTCTTTTAAATAAGTAGGCGAATCCTGACTGATTTGCGCCTGAAAACGAATCTCCTTCGTGCCTGCTAGATGTAATCGTTGACCGAGTAGAGGATGATTTGAATTTTGGATTGGGGATTGACACTCATTTAATTTTGGACTTTTCCACCAAAAGCGCTGACGTTGGAAAGGATAAGTTGGCAGGTGTACCAGAGTGTGAGGAGAATTGCGATCGAAACCAAACCAATCGACGCTTACTCCCCGCACATACAATTGAGCCAAACTCTCAAGCAATTGTTGCCAGTCGGAAGTTCCCGGACGCAAACTCGGCAACCACAAATTGGAGTTTGGATTTTCTAAAATAGAGCGTGCCATCCCTAAAAGGATGGGTTTGGCTCCAATTTCTACAAAGGCTTGATATCCTAGCCGATGCAACGTTTCTAGACTTTGGGCATATCTAACCGGTTGCCGGATGTGGCGGCACCAATATTCTGGCGTAGCGATTTCTTCGCCGATAGCTTCTCCAGTCAGGTTGGAGATTAATTCTATCCTTGGAGGGGAATAAGTAATCTGGCGAGCAACTGTTTCAAATTCTGCTAAGATTGGCTCCATCAAAGGGGAGTGAAAGGCATGGGAGACGTTAAGGGGTTTCGTCTCAATCCCCCCTGCTTTTAATTGGGAAACTATCCTCTCGATTGCCTCGCGCTTGCCAGAAATGACGAGATTTTCGTAGCCGTTAATAGCTGCTAGATTGACTTGCTGTTGGTAGGGGGCAATGGCAGTACTAACTCTTGCCTCGCTGGCGAAAACAGCTACCATTGTCCCATCTGGTGGCAATTGCTGCATCAAGCGCCCTCTGGCGGCAATCAGTTTGAGTCCATCTTCGAGACTAAAGACTCCTGCCACGCAAGCAGCGACGTATTCCCCGACGCTATGACCGATAACGGCAGTTGGAGAGATGCCCCAGGATTGCCAAAGTTCGTAGAGGGCATATTCAATAGCGAATAGGGCGGGTTGGGTGTAGGCTGTTTCGTCTAATTTTGGATTAATACGCCGGTCATCTGAATACAACACTTCAAGTAATGGTTTATCTAGATAGGGTTGCACAATTTCGGCGCATCTATCTAAGGCGGCGCGGAAGGTAGGTTGAGTTTGATATAGTTCTCGTCCCATTCCGAGGTATTGCGAACCTTGACCTGTAAATAAAAATGCTAGGTTAGAAATGCGATCGCTCGTTATCTGACCCCGTATTAATCCAGAGGTTTCCTGCCCCGATGCAAAAGCTTCTAGCTGCGATCGCAATTGTTCGGTCGATTTCGTTACGATCGCCAGGCGATGGTTAAACTGCGATCGTCTGGTATTAGCTGTAAAACAAACATCGGGCAAGCCTACTTCTGGATGGGACTCCAAAAACTCCTTGTATCGTCCCGCTAACTCCCTCAAAGCCTTCTCGCTTTTCGCCGAGAGAGTCAACAGATGTAGCGGACGCTTACTCCCCTCAGATAGAGAATTTACCTGCTCAACACTTCCTCCCCCCTTAATAAGGGGGGCAGGGGGGATTGTCTGGACGTGAAATTCTTCTAAAACCACATGAGCATTTGTACCCCCAAAGCCAAAAGAATTCACTCCCGCTAGAGCGGGAAAAGATCGCTCTAACCAAGGCGTTAAAGTCGTTTGCACTCGCAAGGGAAGCTTATCAAACGCGATCGCAGGGTTAGGTTCTTGGAAATGCAAGCTTGGTGGAATCTGCTTATATTTGAGCGCCAGCGCGACTTTAATCAATCCCGCAACGCCTGCGGCTGTTTCTGCATGTCCGATATTCGTTTTCACCGACCCAACAGCACAGTAATCCCCAGATTCGCGACCTTCTGCTAATACTGCTCCCAAGGCTTGCATTTCAATGGGATCGCCGATTTTTGTTCCCGTTCCGTGAGCCTCGACGTATTGGATCTGACTGGGAGAAACCCCTGCTCTGCGACAAGCTTCTCGGATAACGGCTTCCTGTGCCAAGGGATTAGGGGCTGCCAGTCCGTTCGTCCATCCGTCCTGATTGACTGCACTGCCGCGAATGACGGCATAGATATCATCGCCATCGGCTTGCGCTTGAGAAAGGGGCTTTAAAACAACAATTCCCGCTCCTTCGCTGCGAACGTAGCCATTAGCACCCGTGTCAAAACTCTTACAGCGACCGTCACCAGACAAAAAGCCGCCTTTGGCGAATCCTACCATTACCGTCGGCAGTAAGATAACATTGACCCCGCCAGCCAAAGCCATTGTAGATTCGCCAGTCCAGATACTTTGGCAAGCCAGATGAACGGCGACTAGAGAAGAAGAACAAGCAGTATCGACAGCTAGACTGGGACCTTTGAAATCGAAGGCATAGGAGATGCGGTTAGCTGCAATGCAGTTTCCCGTTCCGGTTGTGGCGTAGGGGTCGCTCACCGGATGCTGCCAGAGCATAATGGAGTAGTCGTGAGTGCCGATGCCGATAAAAACTCCCGTTTGCGTCCCTGCTAATTGTTCTGGGATTTGTCCGCCGTCTTCTAGGGCTTCCCATGCTACTTCTAGTAAAAGCCGTTGTTGGGGATCGATAGTATTGGCTTCTCGCGGTGAAATCCCGAAAAATTGAGGATCGAAGCGATCGATCCCTTCTAAAAATCCGCCGCGACGAGTGTGGGTTTTACCAGGTTTAGCCGGGTCGGGATCGTAAAATCGGTCTACATCCCAGCGAGATTTTGGCACTTCAGAAATTGCTTCAACACCATTTCTCAGAAGTTGCCAAAAGGATTCAGGATTATTTGCACCAGGAAAACGACATCCTATTCCAACAATCGCAATAGGCTCTAATGGTATGGTCGATCGCATCTTTACTTAAAGTGGGCGGGTGGAAAGAAGACGAAATTGAGTGTTCGATTATTTAGTACTGGTTTGAAATTATCTAAAAAACATCAAAGTTGTTGCATAGTAGAGGAGAAGCGGCGTTCCAGTCAAGAGTCATCAGCAAGGCAAAGGTAAAAAGGCAAAAGGCAAAGCAGAAATTCAGCCGCGATCGAGTTTTTAGTTTGTTTTGAGTAGGGGTTAAACATAAAACGATTTCCCTTCGTAACTGATTACATGAATTTCAGATCGGTTACAAGAGAAAAACAACTATTTTTTGCTCTTTTAACCGACCACAATGATAGGACAGTCTCGCCAGGAATTAACTGTTTAGGTTGATAAACTTGCTCGATTTGAATGCGAGCTTCATCTTTAATACGATTTCTTAAAGTTTCAGAGGGATTAAATAAAAATATTTCCTGGCAAGAATCAATGAATTGAGAGAATTGACTTGAGTCAGATAAAATTCCAACTTTGACTTTTTCTTTTAAGTTATGACTCAGGGATAAAATATCTATTGTTTGTGCCGAATCGACTAAGAGAAGTGGGTTCTTAGCTTCGTTCAAAATTGTGGCAATGGGAAGATTATGAAAATTGCGGCTTTTTTGATAGATAGGCGATTTTCCTAGGTTTAAAATTCCCGAAACTATTCCGACTGAAATCAATCCAACTGCGATCGCTTTCCAGATTTGCTGTTGCCTAGTTTTGAAAAGATGAGTAGCCTCAATCTTATTAGCTAATAAATAAGCTACAGCTAATTGGATTCCTAGTTGAAAAGGCATTAAATATCTAGGAGAACCAGAACTTTGATCCTTTAAAATTACATCATTGAGGATTAAAATTATAGGCGTTGATAGAGTTTGCGTCAGAATGAATAAACTGACTGGCTTGGGTGCTTGCGCAACAACAAAAAAAATTGAGAAAACCGTTAAGCTTAGCAACCCTAAAGCAATTAAAATTCCTACGGTTGCAACGGGTTCGAGGGCAGAATGAATAGGCAAATGATTAAAGCTAATGACAATACTAAATATTAAAATTAAGGGAGTTGAGATAGGCAAGCCGTAAATCAATAACTTGGCTTTTTGATTTTTTCTAGATTTGAAAAAAATAAAATAAATTAATAGAGCGATTGCAATGATCGAAACAAGAACAATTAACAGCTTTACAATTTTGAGATGTTCGAGAGAATTAGAAAGGGGAAGGTCACCAAAAGTTAAGAGAATAGTAGCTACAAAAATTGCTGCAATAAATGAAATTTCTACGGGATCTCTAACCCAGGTTGTATTATCTTGCAGCAACTGCCAGTGATGAAAAATTACGATCGCCCAAGGAACAAAAGTAATTAAGGCAATCCCCAAGGCGATTAGATGATTTCTTACGGTTTTCGTATAACGAAAATTTTCTAAAGCAATAACATAAAATCCCTGTCCGACAGTAACTAAAAAAGATAATAGAGAAGTATAAAATCCAAAAATTAAAGTAACGGTATAGAAACCCCAACTCTGACGAGTATTAAGGCGAATGGCTCTCAGAAGCGCAACACCAGATAGTACAATCATCACTGTCCACAAACTGTAGGGACGCGCTTCCTGGGCGTAGGCAATATAGAACGGAGAAACGCTAAAAAGCGCGATCGCCATCCATTTTACCCACGGGGATTTAAATAATTCCTGACATAGCCAAAAAAGACAGGGAAATGTCAATAAAGCGAACGCAACAGACAAGCTTCTCGTTGCCGTTATCGAACTGCCAAATAACTGTCGCCAAAATCTCGCCATCAAAAAATATAGCGGAGTATGTTCTGGACTTTGCATCAAGGCATTGAGCGTATCGCCTAAACCTCGATCTCGACTCAGTTTCTGATATTGCTGCAAGTCCTCGATCCCAATGACCCCTCTATCGGCAAGTCGCTCGACGATCTCATCTCTGGTATAGCCTGCAGTGCGAGTTGCCGTAGCAACTTCATCAACCCAAAAAATTTTGCGATCGAGATTGGCACAGCGAAAGAACAGCCCCAACAGAAAAATAACAATAACGAGAAACAGCCAAGCTTTGCGAACAATTCTATTGCAAGTTTTGTTGCGATCGCCAATCGACGATAGAGTCATATAGTTGTTTGTCAGTTGTCCTTTGTCTTTTGTCCTTTGTCATTTTGCATTTGTCAATATTTACCATGTCCCTCTTATTCCGGAGTTCCCTGCTCCCAATTACGAATTAATCCCCCTGCTTCCCACACTCTCCCCAATCCCCAATCATCGATTTCTGAGATTTGATATGTCAGTTTGTAAATTTTTTGATAATAATGATTAAAGACGGATTAGGGCATTAACCGCCCAAATCCTCTTTTAGTATCGGGAAATAGTCCTTATGGGGCTAGTTTAAGAAATGTTGATAGTTTGCCGAGAGGGTTTCCGAGCGGCGAAATTGGGAAAACGTTTCCCATCTCAAAAAAATCGTCAGTAAACTGACTGTATTTTCGTCATCTCACAGATTACAATAAGTGAGACCTAAGTCCCGAACTAAAAAAACCTAACGTTAAGAAATCTTGCCTTTGATTTCAGTTAAGCAAGAGGATATGAAACTATGACCATAGCAATGGGACGCGCGCAAGCACAGAGAGGATGGTTTGACGTCCTCGACGACTGGCTAAAGCGCGATCGCTTCGTCTTCATCGGCTGGTCCGGCTTACTGCTATTCCCCTGCGCCTACCTGGCACTAGGAGGATGGCTGACCGGAACCACCTTCGTCACATCTTGGTACACCCACGGACTAGCCAGCTCCTACCTAGAGGGCTGCAACTTCCTGACGGTAGCCGTATCGACTCCCGCCGATGCCTTTGGGCACTCCCTATTATTCTTGTGGGGACCAGAAGCGCAAGGCAACTTCACCCGTTGGTGTCAAATCGGGGGCTTGTGGCCCTTTGTCGCCTTGCACGGAGCCTTTGGCTTAATCGGCTTCATGTTGCGGCAATTTGAAATTGCCCGCTTGGTGGGAATCCGTCCCTACAACGCCATTGCCTTCAGCGCGCCGATAGCGGTGTTCGTGTCGGTTTTCTTAATGTATCCCCTCGGACAAAGTAGCTGGTTCTTTGCCCCCAGCTTTGGGGTAGCGGGAATCTTCCGCTTTATCTTATTTGTCCAAGGATTCCACAACTTCACCCTCAACCCGTTCCACATGATGGGAGTAGCCGGAGTATTAGGAGGAGCCTTACTGTGCGCCATTCACGGAGCCACAGTCGAGAACACCCTCTTCCAAGACTCAGACCAAGCCAATACCTTCAGAGCCTTCCAGCCAACCCAGGCAGAAGAAACCTACTCGATGGTAACGGCGAACCGATTCTGGTCGCAGATTTTCGGGATTGCCTTCTCCAACAAGCGCTGGCTGCACTTCTTCATGTTGTTCGTGCCAGTGACGGGATTGTGGATGGCCAGCATTGGCATCATAGGCATCGCCCTCAACCTGCGCGCCTATGATTTCGTCTCCCAAGAATTGCGGGCGGCTGAAGACCCGGAATTCGAGACCTTCTACACCAAGAATATCTTGTTGAACGAGGGACTGCGGGCATGGATGGCTCCGCAGGATCAGCCTCACGAGAATTTTGTCTTCCCTGAGGAGGTACTGCCACGTGGTAACGCTCTCTAATACTTCGTATGCAGGCGGCGGTCGCGACCTCAGTTCGACCGGTTTTGCCTGGTGGGCTGGTAATGCCCGTTTGATTAACCTTTCCGGTAAGCTGCTGGGCGCTCACGTCGCTCACGCTGGATTAATTGTTTTCTGGGCTGGTGCGATGACCTTGTTTGAGGTCGCTCACTTTACCCCAGAGAAGCCCATGTACGAACAGGGCTTGATTCTTCTCCCTCACCTGGCTACTCTTGGCTGGGGTGTGGGACCTGGCGGTGAAGTCGTCGATACTTTCCCTTACTTTGTTGTCGGCGTACTTCATCTAATTTCTTCTGCCGTTCTTGGTTTTGGCGGGATTTATCACGCCCTTCGCGGCCCAGAAACCCTAGAAGAATATTCCAGCTTCTTTGGTTATGACTGGAAGGATAAGAACCAAATGACCAATATTATTGGCTATCACCTTATCCTTCTCGGTTTCGGTGCCCTACTGTTAGTGTTCAAAGCCATGTTCTTTGGCGGCGTATACGACACCTGGGCACCTGGCGGTGGCGACGTTCGCGTCATCACTAACCCTACCCTCAATCCTGCCGTCATCTTTGGCTATCTCATCAAAGCTCCTTTTGGTGGAGAAGGCTGGATTATCAGCGTCGATAACATGGAAGATATTATTGGCGGTCACATTTGGGTTGGTTTGATTTGTATCGCTGGTGGAATTTGGCATATTCTGACCAAGCCTTTCGGTTGGGCACGTCGCGCCTTCATCTGGTCTGGGGAAGCTTACCTTTCCTACAGCTTGGGTGCGCTGTCCCTGATGGGTTTCATTGCTTCTGTCTACGTCTGGTTCAATAACACTGCTTATCCCAGTGAATTTTATGGACCAACTGGCATGGAAGCCTCTCAAGCGCAAGCTTTCACCTTCCTAGTGCGCGACCAGCGCTTGGGTGCTAACATCGCCTCTGCTCAAGGTCCCACTGGTCTGGGTAAATACTTGATGCGTTCTCCCACTGGCGAAATTATCTTCGGCGGCGAGACAATGCGTTTCTGGGATTTTCGCGGTCCATGGCTTGAGCCAATGCGCGGTCCCAACGGTCTTGACCTAGACAAGCTCAGAAATGACGTTCAACCCTGGCAAGTTCGTCGTGCTGCCGAGTATATGACTCATGCTCCTCTGGGTTCTTTGAACTCTGTGGGTGGCGTTATCACGGATGTTAACTCGTTTAACTATGTGTCTCCCCGTGCTTGGTTGGCAACGTCTCACTTCGTTTTGGGCTTCTTTTTCTTAGTCGGTCACCTCTGGCATGCCGGACGCGCTCGTGCGGCGGCGGCTGGCTTTGAGAAAGGGATCGATCGCGAGACCGAACCGGTATTGGCTATGCCTGACCTTGACTAATTTGAGCAATTAGGATAGCTTATTTTCCCACGGCGGATGTTCCGCCGTGGGAATTTTTTTATATTTTTTTAATTCTTTTTTTATGGGGTTAGATCGGTTATGCCACATTTAATTTGCAGACAAGAAATAGGCAAGAATCCTACTAATAATATATTTCTTATCTGTAAATTTTGAAGTTTTAATTTTTAATTTTAAGTGATACAGAAACAATGAAATAAATTAGTCTAAAATCGAGCGATTGCTTAAATTTAGTTAATACTAATCGAGTAAGATTGAAGCAGAGAGATCCGCTTATACGGATGTCAAAGCTATCTGTTTATTGTGGGCTTGTCAAGTTTAATAATCTTGAGGGATCGGAATCAAGGCTAAAAAAAGTAGGTGGTTGGGTCGCTCGTCAACGATCGCAAGATTTTCTCTATTTATGTCAGCTTGGTTGTTATTCATCCATGTGGAAGTAACTATTCTCAACTTCTAACTTCTTAACGCAAATAAGTAAGGCTGTCCGTCTGCTAAGCCTTCAATTCCTCGCTGGAGTTTGCCCTATGATTCGCGTGCTTATCGTTGACGATCAGAAAACAATTCATGAAGTTTTGAAGAGCTACTTAGAAGCCGAACCAGATATAAAAATAGTTGGATTTGCTGTGGACGGTCAAGTAGCTCTTCAGTTGGTAGAAGAACTCAAGCCCGATCTCGTCCTGATGGATCTTGACATGCCGGTCATGGATGGATTGACAGCCACCAAAATCATCTCTGAGCGATTTGTTACCACTAAAGTGTTAATTTTTACCGTTCAGGATGATGATAACTATCTCTATGGAGCTTTACAGGCAGGTGCCAAGGGCTATTTTCTCAAGACTACTTCAGCTAAAGAATTAGTAAGTGCCATTCGACACGTTCATCAAGGATATTTTCACCTCGGGCTGGATTTGATTGAGAAATATATCTACAAAATTTTGAACTTGTCATCTAATTTAAATGAGATCTATCAGCTCAATAAAAGGCTGGATTTACATGAAAAAGAAATGACAAGATTAAACAATCAGTTGAAGAATATACAGATAAAAATAGAGCAAGTTATCGATAAAGATTTGGGTAAAATTCTGAAAGAAAATAGAGATTTATTTGGTCAGGATACGAAAATAGAATTTAGGCTTGATAGCCTCAACCAGCATATACACACATTAGAAAAAAGAAAGAACGTTCACATTAGATTTATCTGGATGTATCCTTTGGTTCTGAGTGTTCTAAACATTGTATTAATTAGCTTGCTCTTGAGGCAGAATTAGCCAGATAAGGCGATCGCCACTTGACCGATCGATCTAAAAGGCGATCGCGATGATAGCGATTACAGACTAGATAAAACTTCTCTCGCCGCTGCCAAAGTGCGATCGATATCTTCATCCGTATGCGCCAAGGAAGTAAATCCCGCCTCGAATTGAGATGGTGCCAGATAAACGCCGCGCTCTAGCATGCCTCGATGGAAGCGGCTAAACTTAACGAGGTCAGACTTTTTCGCATCCTCGTAGTTGTGAACTGGCTCTCCGGTAAAAAACATGCCGAACATGCCGCTAATTTGACCGCCATAGACTTCGTGTCCGGCTTCTTGAGCAATTTGCAGCAAGCCATTAGTCAGTTTTTTGGTAATCCGATCCAAATATTCGTAAGTTCCCGGCTTTTGCAGTAACTCTAAGGTTTTAATCCCAGCCGTCATCGCTAGGGGATTGCCAGAAAGGGTTCCCGCTTGATACATTGGACCAGATGGGGCGACCATTGCCATGATATCTTTCCGTCCGCCATAAGCACCGACGGGCAAACCGCCGCCAATCACTTTGCCCAACGTCGTCAAATCCGGCGTAACGCCAAACCTTTCTTGCGCCCCGCCGTAGGCAATGCGAAAGCCTGTCATTACCTCATCGAAAACAAGCAAGGCTCCATATTCGCGGGTGATTTCCCGCAACCCTTCTAAAAACCCCGCATCGGGCGGAATAAAACCAGCATTGCCGACGACTGGCTCTAAAATTACCCCAGCAATGCGATCGGGATTTTCGGCAAACAATGCCTTGACTGCTTCTAGATCGTTGTAGGGAGCCGTTAAAGTATTGCTGGTCGTCGTTTTAGGAACGCCTGGAGAATCCGGCAAACCCAGAGTAGCCACCCCCGATCCTGCCTTGACCAGAAACATATCCGCGTGACCGTGATAGCAGCCTTCAAATTTGACGATCGCGTCGCGTCCGGTAAAAGCGCGCATCAGGCGCAGCACGGACATGCAGGCTTCGGTGCCAGAATTGACGAAGCGCACCATTTCGATGCTGGGAACCGCTTCGATAACCATTTCGGCGAGAAGGTTTTCCTGCACCGAGGGCGCGCCAAAACTGGTTCCTTTTTCTAGGGCTTCGTGAAGGGCAGCAATGACATCGGGATGAGCGTGACCGCAAATAGCCGGTCCCCAAGTGCCTACATAATCAACGTACTGGTTGCCATCTACATCATAAATATATGCACCTTTGACGCGATCGAACACGATGGGTTGTCCGCCAACAGATTTAAACGCTCGCACGGGAGAACTAACCCCACCAGGCATTAACTTTTGGGCGGCGGCAAAAATCTCTTCCGATCTCGTGGTTTTAAAGGAAGTCGCGTTAACCAATACTTTCTCCTTTTTTTATAGTAGGGGTTGTCGATCTGTCTTTTGGAGCAGACATGAAGGCGACTATAGATTTATTGCACGATCTATTATCCTACGCTATTACAAACGAGACCGATTCTGAATATAAAAATTCGCGATCGCCTTCGTCAATAAAAACAAAATTAAGATTGGGATTTAGCCAGTCCGACCGTAACTTTGAACGGTATTGTGCAATAACATTGCCACCGTCATCGGTCCTACGCCGCCAGGAACGGGAGTAATATAGCGAGCTACTTCAGCGACAGCATCAAAATTCACATCTCCCACCAAGCGCGATTCCCCATTGGCACCGACGACGCGGTTGATTCCCACATCGACTACAACTGCACCGGGTTTGACCATATCGGCACCGATCGTTTCTTGTCGTCCAATAGCGGTTACGAGAATATCTGCTTGGCGAACGACACTCGCTAAATCTTGGGTACGGGAATGGGCAATTGTCACCGTTGCGTTCTCTTCGAGCAACATTAGCGCCAGCGGTTTGCCAACCAGGATACTGCGCCCAACCATAACCGCTTGTTTGCCTTTCAACTCGATCTCATACTCCTGCAACAGACGTATGACTCCTGCTGGCGTACAGCTACGCAAACCCGGTTCCGAACGTACCAGTCGCCCTAAATTAACTGGATGCAATCCATCCACATCTTTATCGGGATGAATTTTATATAACAAAGCATTGGAGTCTAAATGTTCGGGCAGGGGCAACTGAACGAGAATCCCATCGACTCGTTCGTCTCGATTGAGTTCATCAATAACTTGCTCTAGTTCTTGTTGAGAGGTTTGAGTCGGAAAATGACGACCGAATGAGGCGATTCCCACATTCTTGCAAGCGCGTTCTTTACCTCGCACGTAGGCAGCACTGGCAGGATTATCTCCTACCATGAGTACGGCTAATCCTGGGGGTCGTCCGATTTGAGGTTCCAGAGTTTGAATGCGTTCTTTCAGTTGCGACTGAATTTTTTGCGCTAGGGCCTTACCATCAAGAATTTGAGCTGTTTGAGCGGGCATCGAGTGTAGCAGATCGAGAATGAGTTTGAGAGATGGAACTACGATCGTCCAATCTCTATCTTAGTTGGATATGATGTTTCCAGATGTCATTGAATGGGTAGGGAAATGGGATCTCAAAAGCCGAGTCGCTGGCAGGGTAGTTTGTTGCCATTATTAGTAGGCATAGGACTCATCGGTTGCGGTCGTACGGGCGATCTAATCGCTCTTTCAAATTCTTCCGCAATCTCGATTAGCGAGCTACAGCAACATCAAAAAGAGTCTGAGGTTGTCTATCTTAAAGGAATAGTCGGCGATCGCGTTCCGTTTTTAGGCAGTGGCGCTTATCAATTGCAAGACCGAACGGGCGCGGTTTGGGTGATGACCCAAAAAGAACTCCCCTCTCAAGGAGACGAGATAGCCATTAAAGGACAAATCAAACACGAACCGATCGCGATTGGAGAACAAGAATCTCAAGAGATGTACGTTGTAGAACTCGAAAAATTGGAACGCCGCTCTCAGTCTCGATCCCGACAACCCGCTGGCACTCCCCCATCGACTGACAAGTAGCATGATAACCCAGAGACCTATCAACGTAGCTCTGGCGATTCTCTACCAAGATGGCAAATTTTTAATGCAGTTGCGGGATGATAAACTGGGAATCCCCTATCCCGGACATTGGGGGTTGTTTGGCGGTCATCTGGAACCGGGAGAGTCGCCAGAAGAAGGCTTGAAGCGAGAGATCCTCGAAGAAATCGAGTACGCCATCGCTCGACCGATCGCGTTTGGCTGCTACGGCGATCCGAAAGTCATTCGCCACGTTTACCATGCCCTGCTAACCGTTCCCCTCGATTGCCTCGCGTTGCGGGAAGGGTGGGATTTTGCTTTACTGCCGCCAGAGGCAATTCGCCAGGGTCGTTACTATTCGGCGAAAGCAAGGGAAATT
Organism: Pleurocapsa sp. PCC 7327; assembly: GCF_000317025.1. NCBI lineage: Bacteria > Bacillati > Cyanobacteriota > Cyanophyceae > Pleurocapsales > Pleurocapsaceae > Pleurocapsa > Pleurocapsa sp. PCC 7327. The sequence goes on from NC_019689.1 coordinate 2,307,759, forward strand.
CGTTCGTTGGGCGAGATTCACCAGCGAATTTTACTCGATTTTTTCCAAGCAGAATTATAGTGGATTAAGGAGCTAGGAACTCGATCGTTGCCGTTAGAATTTAGCCGTTCGAGACCGACGGGCAAAACCATGGCTCTGGCTAGTTCCTGTCTCTTGTAACCGCACAAAACGCTGTTCTATGAAACAATTTCCCAGATTGTCCTGTTTGTGTCAAAAACTTCTATTTGGAGGAGCGATCGCTACTCTAGCCGTTGGATCTTTGCTAGCGCCAGCCTCCAGTTCCTCGTCGCTGCCAACTCCCTCGCGAGAGCGTTCCGAAACTCAAGAAAAGCCCTCTAATACCTTAGACAATAGTCCCAAAGCCGTTGTCGATGAAGTTTGGCAACTGGTTAACAGCGAATTTGTAGACAAAGAGTTTAATCACCGCGATTGGCAAAAAAAGCGACAAGAGTTGCTGAGTAGGGACTATGCCAACCCAAAACAAGCATATAAAGCCATCCAGGACGCACTACAAGAATTAGGCGACCCCTACACTCGCTTTCTTGCCCCGGATGAATTCAAGATGTTGACCAGTCAAACCTCCGGAGAATTTACGGGCGTGGGCTTGCGGCTGGCAGTCGATAAGCGAACCAGCGACCTGATCGTCATCGAACCAATTAAAAATTCTCCTGCTATGAAAGCAGGGATTAAACCAGGTGACAGAATTTTAAGAATTAATGGCAAACCGACTGCTTTGATGAGCCTGGAAGAAGCATCAAAAGAACTAGAAGGCGAAGTCGGCTCCCAAGTCAACCTGCAAGTAGCTCAAAAGGACAAAGGAATTGTTGACGTATCGCTGACTCGCGTCGAGATGGAAGTTCCGTCGGTCAGCTATAATCTCAGACAAGAGGGTCAGATTAAGGTTGGCTATATCAAAATTGACGATTTCAGCTCCCATGCGGCAGAGCAAACCAAGCAGGCGATCGAAGACCTGGGCAAACAACAAGTAAAAGGATATGTTCTGGACTTGCGGGGCAATCCAGGCGGACTGCTGTTTGCCAGCGTGGATATCGCGCGGATGTGGATGGAAAAAGGCGATATCGTGCATATCATCGATCGCCAGGGCGGCGATCGCAAAACCTCAGCCAACGGCACGGCGTTGACCAATCTTCCTCTTGTCGTCCTAGTAGATGACCGTTCGGCGAGTGCCAGCGAGATCCTAGCCGGGGCACTCAAAGAAAATAAACGAGCTACTGTAGTCGGAACTACTACTTATGGCAAAGGAACGGTGCAATCCGTCCACGAACTCTCCGATGGGTCGGGTTTAGCCGTGACGGTGGCGCGTTACTATCCGCCCAGCATGACCGACATCAATCACAAGGGCATCAAGCCAGATATTAATCTAGACTTGACCATGGAGCAACAACTACGTCTGAAAAACGATCCATCGCTGATGGGAACGGGTGCCGATCCTCACTACGAACGAGCAGTTAGCGTTCTGAGAACCCACAATCTCAGTCGAAATAATCCTTCATCGCCCCAACCGATGAGCAGTCGCTAGGAAAAAGTCGGATTCTCAGGACAAAGTTCAAAGGGCGCGCTCGCTCGAACTGGGGATGGCGGAGCAAGGAATTATTATCTGAGTGGGCGTATCCTCATTCAAGATCTCGTCTTCATCAAAAAGAGCTTCATTTGAGGGATCTTCAATGATGGTTTGCGCCTCCAAGATGTTTTCGAGCAAAACCTCCTTCTCCGACATCTCCTCAGTCAAGGTATCTTCGGTCAAAGTATCGCTTGCGCCGCTTGAGCGATCGCAGCGGATGTAATTTTCTGGATAGCTTTGTGTAAACGGAGATTCCGACTGGCGATCGGGACACAAATATTTCAAGAAAAATTCTAGGGTAGTCGGTTTGAGCCATCCTTTGAGGACTGCTAGCGCCCCCAATCGCAATCCGATCTGTCCTTGTTCGGAAAGCAGTAGGTGAATCTGTTCTTCATCTAACAATCCCGCTGCCCTGAGATAGTAGCCTAGCGGCATTTGCTGTTTCTGCTGGAGTAGGGCGGGCCACTGCTGGACGAAGAAGTCAGCCGTTTCCTGTTTGAGCCATCCTCTTAACGCCAAGATTTCTCCAATTCTGAGATCTCGATAGCAAGTTTGATCTTGCAGCGCTAGCTCGATCTGCGAGGCTGACACCAGATCGGCTTCTTGCAAAATGTTGCCTAACGGCTTGCTAGAAGGTAACTGGGGTACAATAATGCAAGGCTCAGAGACGATAAGACGAGTTTCGGACATACAAAACACCAGAGTAGACCTTGGGGCAAGGCTTCAAAATTATTTTTCCCACTTCTTAAGAAAATCTTATCTTTGAGAAACCGTCAGAGGAGCGATCGCGATCGTTATCTAGGTGCGATCTCAAGCGCGATCGCCGCTTTTCTATCTTTAAAAGCTTCTCAAGAGGCTAGATCTGCTCGATGATGCTTGATAATCTAGATCGAGCATCGATAGGAAACGAAATGTGAGGAGGAAAGGCAGTCTTGAGCTATAAACTACCCATAGCTGCTGCGAGCATTGCGATCGCTCTGGGCACAATAGGACAACTACCAGTCGGGGCGACGACCTTAAATTTTGACGAACTGGTTATCTTTGGAGACAGTACTTCCGACGTAAATAATTTCTATAACCTCTCTGGGGGAGCTGAAGGGTCTTTCCTCCAACCCCCATTTTACGCACAAGGACGGTTTTCTAACGGTCCAATCTGGGTCGAATACCTTGCCCAAGACCTAAATTTCACACCGGAAACTATCGATAATTTTGCCCTCGGCGGTTCCACATCGGGCAGCAGTAACATCGGCTTTCCTGGAATACCGGCTGGGTTAGAACAGCAGATCGATCTTTATACAGCGCTATTGCTAGGTCAACCTGCCAATCCCAACGCCTTATACACCTTGTGGGCTGGGAACAACGATTATTTCCTGCGCTTAAACGATCTTCCCACTCGTCCCCAACAACAAAGAGCGCTCGTTGAAGCAACCGTGGGGAATCTATCCGATGCCCTAACAACGCTTGCCAGTCTTGGTGCCGGTAATATTCTAGTCCCCAACTTAGCAGACTTGAGCGATACGCCACTCGGTCGGAGCACTAGCCCTCGGAGCCAAAACACTCTTAGTCAGATAATTAGAAGACATAATCAAAGACTATCCAGAGAACTGAGAAGGTTAAGCCGACAGTTTTCAGAAACGAACTTTATTGCTTTTGATGTCAACGCTTTATTGAACGATGCCACAAACAGACCAGAAAAGTTTGGTTTGACTAATGTAACCGAAAGTTGTACTAATATTAACCTCTATCAACCTCCCTCAATCCTCGATCCGAGCCAACTGACAATCTGCAATAGTCCACAGACTTACTTGTTCTGGGATAGCGTGCATCCGACGAAGACGGCTCATAAGATCGTTGCCGACTCTGCCTTAGCAACTCTCGCCTCAGAACTAGACGACGAATTGACAACTGCCTCTGCTATCGAACTAGCTTCAGCTCCACTAGCGGTGTCGGCTGAGGCGGATGAGGATATTGTTTCTGGCGCGAGATCTGTAAGTGGCGATCGCGTTTCCGTTCCCGAATCCAATGCGACGATGGGGTTAATCGCTTTCAGCGCTTTGGGGGGACTCTGTGTCTGGAGGCTTCGGAAAACAACAGTTAGATAAGGTTAACTCATAGCGGTTCTCTTTTAGATAGGTGGGGACGTAACTGATAAATCGCGCTCCCCTAAAGGATTCTTCTTATTCTCAAGAAAAATTTTAGAAGGACTTGACACTCTATAGCGATTAGCTGCTACTATAAACAAGGCGATATCGTTGGGGTGTAGCCAAGCGGTAAGGCAGCGGGTTTTGGTCCCGCCATTCCTAGGTTCGAATCCTAGCACCCCAGTGTAAAAATAAATAGACTTGCAAATTGGTATTATTCATTCTGGGTTGCGATCGCACGATATCGATCTTATCCACGTCCATAATGCCAACCGAATTGCAGGCATCCCAGCAAACGGATTCGTAGTATTCGAGCGACAATAACCAAACAATTGTCAATTCGCACTCATCAAGCTCTAATTGCCAATTGCTGCTCTCGCTTCCTCAACCCAAGGCAAACGCCCGTATTTTAGATAGAAACCTGCTAGCATCAACAAGGCAATCCCAATTGTTCCCAATCCCATATAGTTTGGTGCCCAGAATACGACTTCAATGGTATTGATTTGACCGGGTTGAAGGTGCCAGATTAGCTGATTTTTTGTCTCGCCGACTTCTGGAGTCAAGAAATTATTTTCCGTAGTGCGTGCGCCCCAAGGGGTATTTAAAGCCAATTCTAAATCGATCAAAGACCCAGGACTGACAATGATATTTCCCTGCTTGGAGAGAACGCCTAGAGCGCGTAAATCGACGTTTAGATTTAATTTATTGCGTTCCACAATCAGCCAATTATTTTGCTGTACGAACATTTGAGAATTTAGCTGCACTAAGTCGAGCGTTTCGCTTGCGACCGTCCCAGAAGGGACTTGCTCGTCAGCCTTAAAAAATTGGTTAAACTTTTTCGCGAGTTCCTGTCCGTTCCCAAAGGGAATCGTGACGACAATCTCTTGCGGGGAAATCCGTTCGGTTTTTCCCTGCAATTGTTCGGCTCGTCGTTCTATGCTATTCAACCACTTAATTGCTTCCGAACCGCCTAGCGTAGTTAGTTGTTGTTCTAATTTGATGTGTTGAACGATTTCTCCGCGATGCTGATGATCGAAGTTAATGCCTACTTCATAGCGAACGCAACCTGTTAGTAATGTTAAAAGGCACAAGACAAAAGGCAAAAGCAATCTAAATGGATTTTTTCTTATCTTCTTTTCTGTCTTCATTGGTTGTTTGTCATTAATCATTGGTCATTGGTCATTAGTCTCTTGTTTCCCCTACTTCCCCCACTCCTTCTCCTCCGCCGTCCGTCCTCATCCCTTCTCTCTAGTCTTCTTCTAAATCTTCGTTACTCGCGGCGCTGCCGCCACCAACAGTTACTAAGTCAATTTGCTGGCGGTAGTAATCGACGCTTTTTACTTCTACTTCGACTTCATCTCCCAGACGATAGGCGATGCGATTTTTGCGTCCCACCAAACAGCTATGGCGAGAACGATATTCGTACCAGTCGTCTTTGAGCGAGCTAACGTGAACCAATCCTTCGACTAACAGGTCTTCTATTTCGACGAAGAAGCCATAGGATTGCACTCCGGTGATTAAGCCCCGGAAAACCTGTCCGGTGCGTTCCTTCATTTTTTCGGCTTTCTTTAAGCCTTGGAGGTCTTTTTCTGCATCCTCGGCGAGTTTTTCTCTATCGTTGAGGTGAGAGACGATCGCGTGCAATTCTTCTTCTAGCTTTTCTTGGGTTTGAGGAGGCAAAACGTTCCAGTTGATTTTCCCGTGAGAGGTGCTGCTGCCGAGATTAACGCCTGTTTTTGCTTGTTTCTGACGGCGATCGCGTCCTTCTGTCAATACCGTCTTCAGGACTCTCTGGACTAACAAATCGGCATAGCGCTGTCCCGGCGAAAGACAATGAGTATAGCAATCCTTGTAGGCTAGTCCGAAATGAGGCGCGGGATGGCTGCTGTATTTGGCTGACTTGAGCGTCGATAGCAACAAATGATTCAAGATTCTAACACAAGGCGCTTTCGAGAATGCCTGGGTCAAATTTTGATAGTCGCGGGAAGTAATCTCCTCATCAGATTCTAAGCGTTGGTCTAATCCCAGATTGTTCGCCAATTTCAGGACATCTTCCAATTCATCCCAATCTGGTTCCGGCTGGGCGCAGTAAATTCCGGGTACGCCGAGGGCAAAGAGGTGATCGGCTACCGCTTTTCCTGCCAATACCGTTAACTCGGTCAACAGAGAACGAACTGGCAGGGAGGAAGACACCAGAATGGCACCGATTCTTCCCTCATCTTTATAAGGGCATGACGTTTCTGAAAGAATCTCAAAGCTGCCTCGCTGGATTCTTTGAGCTTTGATTAGAGGGCTGAGATTAAAAAATAGCTGCTTGAGGCGATCGACGACCTCTGCCATCTCCGGTTCGATCACTTCTGGATTGTTGAGCAAAGACTGCACCTGCTGGTAACTGAGTTGGTGGTCTACGCTAATAACGGTAGGTAAAGTTTCATATTCAAGCAGTTGACCCGTCTCGTCGAAGGTCATTAGGACTGAGATAGCTAGCCGATTTTCATCTGGAGCAAACGAACACAGACGAGTGACGGCTTCTGGAAACAGGGGCAGGACTTTTTGTCCGAGATATATTGCCGTGCCGCGCTTTTTGGCTGCTTTATCCAAGGGAGAATCCGGTTCGATATAGTGAGCAACATCGCTGATGTGAATGCCTAACTGCCACTTTTTCCCTCTCAGTTTTTCGAGGGTGAAAGCATTTTCTATAAAGGGGGGATGGTCTCTTTCTATGTATTCTTCTATGGTGAAGGTCAGTAACTTTCTTAGGTCTTTCCGTTTTTTGATTTCGGCTGATATGGAGGCTTCTGACAGTTGCTCTGCTGCTTTGAGGACTTCTGGCATAAAGGTTTGGGGCAGGTCGTGCTTGCAGCAAACGATATCCGTATCTGCGGCAGCTTCTGCATCGCTTCCCAGGATGCGGGTCACTTTTCCCAGTGGTCCGTATTGTCCGATAGGATAGCGCACCACCGAGACGTGAACGAGATGATTGACGGCTTCTTCTAGATTGTTGCCATTCTGTTTGAGGTCTAACTCGAACAAAAGTCGGTCGTCTAGGGGAACGGCACGGTATTTGCTATCATCCCGCTTTACTTGCGCTAGCAGCGAAGGGTTGGCTCTTTCTAAGATGAGCTTGACTTCTCCTTCCGGAGAGCGACGGCGACTGCCTTCTTTGATGATTTTAACGAGGACGCGATCGCCATTCCAGGCATTGCTGAGATGGCTTTCTCTAACGTAAATATCGTCGGCATCTTCATCGTCTTGGATGGCAAAGCAGAAGCCTTTACTGGAACAGCGCAGCTTAGCTTCTACGACATTTTCTTCCTGGACTCGACGATATTTTCCTCGTTCTTTAACCAAGATTCCAATTCGTTCTAAGGCATCTAAGACAATTTGCAATTCCTGAATGCTTTCTTCATCTTCACAACCGAGTTTTTTTTCTAAAACTTTAGCAGCGACTAATTTATCTTCACTGAAATGGGATAGTAATGTAGCGATTGAAAATTCCATCTAAAATAATCCTTCCGTGTTTAATTGTGATTTTCCGAGCAACGGCTTTTACGAGCTACTATTTTTTAGCATCGCTAATGAGAAAACCCAACTTAAAAATGTCAGCCATCAATCGATCGCAAACCGTTGCGTTAACAACCGATTGTTCCCAGCTAACTTTGCGATCGGGTAAATTTTCTCATCATGCAGTTTTCTAAATCTATCATTGGCAGATCGAGAGGCGACATACAAGATTCGGCTATAAGAACCGTCGTAATGCAAAAAAAATTTTCTAGCTTTTTACTTGGCTAGGGAGGACTCTAGCTGGCGGTTATCGTTCCGTGCGCTCTAGGTTCGCGCGGCTGCGATAACTTTGTGAAGTTGCAGCTAGCTAAAAAATTACTTTGTCCGCAGGGAGTTATAGCCCTATTATAATTTTGAGAGCTATCTCTCAGCAAACTAGAATAGTTTAAGCGTTTTAAGGGCTAGCGCTGAGGTTTTATTATTGTCAAACTGTAGATAACCCCTCAGCATTTTTTTCCAGAGGACATTTCATTTAGTCTTTAATTTTACCAATAGAGGAGACATTTTGCTTCTCTTTTCTTCAACCTTTAAGCTCAATTAGTACTAAATTAGTACTAAGATCTCATTGTTTGAGCGAGATAATTTTTTAGTCAGAAAAATCGTATTATGTTGACGCAATTCCGAAAACGCTATCCTCACGCCAGTCTCATTAGCGAGCTAGTGCAAATCGATCGCGACAAATACATCGTCAGAGCTTTGGTACAAGTGGGAGGCATGACCATCGCTACAGGTTTAGCTGCTGCCGATACAGTCGAACAAGCAGAAGATCGGGCAAGAAGTAGAGCTTTAGCCATTCTGGAGATCGACGAGGCAATAGTCGTTCCCTCAGAAGTTACAGTAACAAAAACTCCGAAAGTTGAAAGCGTCAAAACAAGAGAACCTCAAACAGCCGTTTCTCAACCGCTTGAAAAAATCGATCGCGCCGAAATTTCCCCATCTCAAAGTTCCGCAACCAACCGACTCCGAACCATTTCGGACTCGCTTGCAGTCGCCCAAAGGGACATCCGTGCCGCTCAAAGGAATTCGGGAGATAACTTGGAGGAGGACGCACTCCGCTTGTCCGGGCGAGACTGCACTCCAGCGTCCGTCCAAGCTCAAGATAAAGTTGAATCGCCCGAATCGCTACCTTTACTATCTAACGGAGCCACTTCCCCTCAAACCACTGGCGCGTTTGCCAAGTCCGAGGGATCCCAGGAGAATGTTAGTTTCCGCGAATCTATGACCTCAGATCTTGAGGAAGCTCGCTTAAGCTTTCAGGAAACTGCCACAGAAACTGCCGAACTGGGCGAGGTAGTCTCCGGATCTCCTCAACTTCCCCTGGAAACTGCAACTCCATCGCCCACCTTATCTTTTGATGAGATGATGCTCCAAACCACCGTTCAAATGAAGCGTTTGGGTTGGACGGACAAACAAGGGCGCGAATACTTGATAGAAGCTTACGGAAAGCGATCGCGCCACTTGCTCAACGATGAAGAACTGCTCGACTTTCTTCGCTATTTGGAGAGTTTACCCAGTTAGTAAGGCTTTTATGCAGAAGGCAATTACCAGTGATTCGATGATTCGATGAAAGAATTGGGGATGGTTAGTGGATAGTAGTTAGTAGGAGCAGCTTTATCTAAAAACCCTAGAGATTTACCTACAGTTACTGTCAAAAACCCGCCCGTATAGGGGTTAGTAGTTTGTCTTCTTCCTTGTCCCCCAGTCTCCCACTCTCCCAGTCACCTTCTCGCCTAATTCCCAATTACTGACCATTAACTGCTGCGGGTGGATGGCTAGCAGAGGGGCGGCGATTAATCACTTGGTCGATTAACCCGTAGGTTTTTGCTTCCTCCGCAGACATGAAGAAATCGCGTTCGGTATCTTCTGCGATTTTGTCTAGGGGTTGTCCCGTGTGGCTGGCAAGATGCTCATTGAGCAAGTTTTTGAGGTAAAGAATTTCCTTGGCTTGAATTTCAATATCAGTCGCTTGTCCCTGGGCACCTCCCAAAGGCTGGTGAATCATGATCCGAGAATTAGGAAGACTCATGCGTTTGCCTTTTGCCCCGGCACTGAGGAGAAAAGCGCCCATACTAGCTGCTAATCCGATGCAAATAGTGCAAACATCTGGACGAATTTGATTCATGGTATCGAAGATTCCCAGACCTGCCGATACGGAACCGCCGGGAGAATTGATATACAGATAAATATCTTTCTCAGGGTCTTCTGCTTCTAAAAATAACAATTGGGCAACGACTAGGTTAGCCGACTCATCTGTAACTTGCTGCCCTAAAAAGACAATTCGCTCTCGCAGCAGTCGAGAGTAAATGTCAAATGCGCGTTCGCCACGACCTGAAGTTTCAATTACGGTAGGAATCATTGAGTTTCTATCTTTTGTCCGACTTCTCTTTGATTGTAACGATTGTTGTGTCGATTCGCGATTCGAGGATCTTCTACTTTTTTCCACTTAGAAAGAAACAAAATCTTGCTTCGATCGGTCGAATTTCTTTTAATTTTGGGACTGACATGGCGCGATCGCGCCAATTATTCTAAACAATATCAACCTACTCGCAAAAAGTTTTTTCTCGCTAATCTCGAATTCGAGTTTTCTCCTATTGTCATGGTTTTCCTCTTGCCAACCCACCCTGCTGCCAAGCAGGGTTTTTCATTGCTAGGGATAGCAAAGCAGGGGAGGTAGGCGAGGATAGAGGGAATTTACGCAGGAGTGACTAGCTGCTCTTGGGTTGGCTTTCTGTATTCGGCGACCAGTTGGCGGAACTGGTCTCCCTCAATAGTTTCCTGCTCGATCAACAGATCGACCAACTTATCGACCAAGGCGCGATTTCCCTGGATAATTGCTTGGGCATGTTGGCGACAATGGCTGATAATCTCTCGTACCTGCGCGTCGATGCGAGAGGAAATTTCTTCTGAATATTCAGCTCGTTTGTTGACGAGATCGTTGCCCAAAAAGACCGCTTCGTTCTCGCCCTCAAGGGCTACTAGCCCCAACTCAGACATGCCAAAGCGAGTGACCATTCGCCGCGCCAGATAAGTAATTTTCTCTAAATCGTTACCTGCTCCCGTAGTGACTTCGGACTCGCCAAAGATAATTTCTTCAGCAACTCTTCCGCCCAAGAGTCCGGTAATGCGAGCCAATAGTTGCGCTCGCGAAATCAAGCCCTGTTCTTCATCGGGTGTAAACCAGGTTAACCCTTTGGCTTGTCCCCTGGGAATTAGGGTCACTTTTTCCACCGGATCGTGACCCGGACACAGCGTTCCGACGATCGCGTGACCGATTTCGTGATAGGCAATCAGGCGCTTAGCTTTGCTATCGACCAAGGGAGTTCCTTCCATCCCGGCGACGACGCGATCGATCGCGTCGTTAACTTCTTGCATGGTCATCGCCTCTTTGCGCCGCCGCGCTGTAAAAATAGCGGCTTCGTTAAGGACGTTAGCCAAATCGGCTCCCGTGAAACCGGGCGTGCGACGAGCGATGGCTTCTAGCGAGACATCCGAGTCAATTTTTTTGTTGCGGGAGTGAACCTCTAGAATTTCCAACCGCCCTTTCAAATCGGGATAATCGACGGTCGTTTGTCGATCGAAACGTCCCGGACGCAATAGCGCCGAATCGAGAACGTCGGGACGGTTGGTGGCAGCAATCACGATGATGCCCGTATTGCCTTCAAACCCGTCCATCTCGGTGAGTAGCTGGTTGAGGGTTTGTTCTCGTTCGTCATTGCCACCGCCAATCCCAGCGCCGCGCTGGCGACCGACGGCATCAATTTCGTCGATAAAGATCAAGCAGGGAGCGTTTTCCTTAGCTTTTTTAAACAAATCGCGCACTCGCGAAGCACCAACTCCCACGAACATCTCGACAAATTCCGAACCGGAGATACTGAAGAAGGGAACGCCTGCTTCTCCCGCGATCGCTTTTGCCAACAGGGTTTTCCCTGTGCCGGGAGGTCCGATTAGCAATACTCCTTTGGGAATTTTGGCTCCAACCGCCGTAAATTTTTCCGGCTGTTTGAGGAAGGTAACAACTTCCTGTAATTCTTCCTTGGCTTCTTCTATTCCAGCAACATCCTGGAAATTAATGCCCGTTTTCGCTTCCATCTGAAAGCGAGCGCGAGACTTGCCAAAGTTCATTGCTTGCCCGGAGGCGCTAGCAGAACGGCGCAGGATCGCAATGACGATTCCCAACAGTAAAAACAGGATTAATAGGTTAGCGACTAACCCGATAGCCGCCGAGCGGTCTGCCGTAGGGCGATTCTCTACTTCAACATTTTTTGCTGTCGTCAGCAGCGCATCCAATTCTGGGTTCCGCTCGAATAATTGGACTTCTTGGGAAGATTCGTTTTCGCCCTGACCTACCAAGGTAACTCTTGCTATCTGATTGGCTGGATCGAGTTCGACTTTACTAACTTGACCTTTTTCCAGCTTCTCTAGCAGTTGGCTGTAACTAAGCGCATTTTTTTCTCCTGTGGCAAGGGCTGGCAATCCCATTAAAATCGTCTGGCAAATTATCAAACCCGTCACAAGCGGTTTGAGGTATCGGGGAGAGGATCGTTTTTTGGGGAGTTTGCGATCGCTGGGGGGATTTTTTGTTCTCACTCGTTCGTTATTTTGCTCCTGCCGCGTTTCCTGCCAAGAATTTTCCTTCATAACCAACTGCTGTAGATGTGACTCTATTTTCCATTATGCTACGCCTCAGTCATTGGTCATTGGTCATTTGTTGTTTGTTAGACTTCCAAACTACCTCTGTGCGGGCAATGCTTTGCCTTGTTCCTACGACTGCTGACGTTGGGATCTTCTTTCTTTCGGCAAGGAGATCTAAAATCTCGATTATGTTTTGTTTTCTACGAAATGTAGTTAGGAATAAAGCCGCCCGATTTATCGGTTGGTGGGTTACTTGCCTCGTTCGCTGTTTTTTCCGTATCGCGTCTCTTGTAGAGTGTTGCCGATCCCTTGAATTATCCCGCGAGCGATCAAGCCAATGGCTCTGCCGATAACTTGTGTCAGCAAGTAAACAACACCTTTGCCAACAAACGCAACAACCGCTCGCAGGCGCGGGGAAAGCGCGTCGCGCAACTCTAGAGCTATTGTCACCAACCAAGGAATTCCGTTAAGTTGGTAGAGTTCGTCTTGGCGCGGCGCATAGATATAAGTAGTTTTCAGGCTGCCTCCGTTTAGGAAAAATAACCGATATTGACTTTCAAAAATATTTTTTGGCTCTTCAATGTAGCGTTCTTTTCGGTATCGCCAAGAAATGTCGTTCCGAAATCGCGCAATCTCTCTAGAAGACAGATAATTTTTCTGATAAAGATTTTGTTTGATTATTTCAATTTCAGAAAAATTATTCAAGATCGTTTGGACGATCGCATTGACAATTCGCTCGATTAGGTTTTGTAAAATAATTTCCGCTCTGGTTATTGCTTCAGGCGATTCGGGACGATAGAAGATATTATCGATCGCTAAATGTGTTTCAAATAAACAATATTCCAAAAGCTCGGTTATCATCGGGATTTTTTCTAGGATTTCTTCTTCAATCGTTCTAGCATCTAGGGAAAAGATCTCGATAATTTTATTAGCATTCAAACCGAGCGAAGTGTAATATTGGCTAAAAAAATCTAATAAAGAAGACTCTAATAACTCTCGCAAAACCAGGGAGCGTTTCTGGGGTAGCTCCTCGCGAGTAACATTGAGCGATCGCAAGTCTTCTAAAATTTTTCTGAAGCGATCGAGAACTAAATAAAATATTTCTTGTTTTTTATTGGCTTGCAGAATATCGATTTCTAGCGGAACGCCAGTTCGATTCTCTATCCCCAGTTGAATTTTTGCCAGCGTATTATTTAATATAATTGCTGTTGGAGATGTCCCAGGCACAAGCAAGTCAGTAGTGGGAAGGGAGAGACGGGACAGGTTCCGTTTGGGAGAGATGGCTAGTTCGCCGCCGCGATCGCTGGGTTTTTTCGGTTCGGGAGCAGTTTCCGGAACGACGACAACTTCTACGGGCACAAGTTGCTTGACTAGCCAACGCGAAGCTAGGAGTTCTCGCCTTCTCCCACTCCAATATAACCAATCGAATAGCGGTAGCTGAGGGTTATCTAGCTGAGCTTGTACCTCTTTTAGCGTTGCTTCAATTTGCGCCAGTCCCGACTCTCCCGTGCGAACGAGCCAATTTCTGCGGCGGATGGGTTGTCGAAGAGAGCGGTCGGGGGAAAAGGATACTATTGGGTACCATTGAGTTTCGCCTGCGGCAACCAGACGCAGAACTGCTACGATTTCTTCGATCGCCGTTCCTTTCGGGGCGTAACCTTTCACGCCATAGACTTGAGCTGCTAACAGGTTTTCTGAATCGGTTGTTGCGCTTAAGAGAAAAATTGGTAAATCAGGGTAATCTTGTCGAATCTGCCGACAGAGTTGCCAGCCATCGGGCATAGCTGGTTCTAAAATAACAAGATCGGGAATTTTTTCTGCCAATCGGGCGAGTGCGGTAGCCATGCTGTCGGCTTGGGCAATAACCCGAATATCGTCAAAGGCTTCTAATGCTGTAGCAAGACCTAGCCGAAAGATCGGATCGTCGTCGATGGTCAGAAGTTCAATCGGGCGATTGCTCACAGAATTTCGTCGATCGCTAGTCGTCAGTCATCGATCGGTTCGATTGACACTTCATAGTTTACAACCCGTCGTCAGTTTGCACTTCTGACACTGAGGAAAGTTTCTATGAATTAGCCATTCACGACAATTCCCTATCTCTGGAATACCGATCGATTGTCATTATCTCGGTCATCGTTCATTTGTCAATGACAATCGACTTTCGAGCGACAACCGCAGTCATCTTAGTTTATACTAGTATCCCGAAATTAATTCTCGTAACCGTAGAAATCTATGCGATAGTCGGTTATTTTAACGCCTGTTTGTTCTTCGATTTGTTTTATCAATGTCTCTGGAAGTTCGACGCGAACGTCAATAATGCGATCGCTATCGAGACAGTTGACATGACTGTGAGAATCGCTGATATTGCCGTAGAGTCTGCCGTCGCATCGCTCTACGCATTCGATTATTCCTTGACTGGATAAGGCTTCTAAGTTTTGATAAACAGAGGTGTGACCGATATCTTTGCCCTGTTGGTTCAAACGGTCGTAAATTTCTCTGGCTGACAAGTGCTCTTGCGCTTCCCAAAGCAGTTCGAGAATGTAGCGGCGCTGGCGACTAACCCGCATCCCCATCGTTTGACAGCGTTCGATAGCATCTTCGAGGGAGTGAATGGGTTTGGTTTTTGCCCCTTGTTCTTTCATATCTGAGGCTAGTTATTTACGTACTAAGACAAACTCATTACCAGTTTAGCCTAGAAAAGCCGAGAATGTCTACCTTGGCGCTTCCGTAAGCTACCAGCATGACATCGCCGCACGCTGGCAGCCATAACTCGAACTTAAACATGAGTCAGATAACTAAGCGCACGATTTTAGATAGCAACCGTCGCATTCGACAAAGAATGAGATAGCGCTTCTTTTAGGAGTGCTGCTTTGTCAGTAGCTTCCCAGGGCAGATCTAGATCCGTCCGTCCGAAGTGACCATAGGCAGCCACATCTTGATAGAAGCGACCCCTCTGGGCTGGGAGGCGGCGCAAGTTAAAGGTCTGAATAATACCAGCAGGACGTAGTTCAAAATGCTGTTTGACTGCCTCTAGCAGTTTTTCTTCATCGACTTTTGCCGTGCCGAAGGTTTCTACCATGATGCTGACGGGTTTTGCTACCCCGATGGCGTAGCTCACTTGCACTTCGCACTTATCTGCCAAACCTGCTGCGACGATATTTTTAGCGACATAGCGGCAAGCGTAGGCAGCCGAACGGTCTACCTTAGTGGGATCTTTGCCAGAGAAAGCACCGCCGCCATGACGAGAATAGCCGCCATAGGTATCGACGATAATTTTCCGACCCGTTAGACCCGCATCTCCTTGGGGACCGCCGATGACGAATTTCCCAGTTGGATTGACTAGATAGCGAGTATCGCGATCGGGTTTGACATCAATGTCTGCAAAGACTGGCTCAACGACAGCTTCCCAGAGATCGGCTTTGATTTTTGCCTGAACGGCGGCGTTGTCGCATATCTCGCCAATGGTCTCTGTATGCTGAGTTGAAATTAAAATCGTGTCGATTCCAACGGGTCGTCCGTCTTCGTAGACGACGGATACCTGAGTTTTTCCGTCTGGACGTAGATAGGATAAATCTCCGGTTTTGCGAACGGCTGCCAAGCGGCGAGAAATTCGATGGGCAAGGCTGATAGGCATGGGCATCAGTTCGGGCGTTTCATTGCAGGCATAGCCAAACATCAACCCCTGATCGCCAGCGCCGATGCGGTCTAATTCGTCATCGCTGAGTTCTTCGCGTTGTTCGTGAGCTGCCGTTACCCCTTGAGCAATATCGGGAGATTGTTCGTCTAAGGCAACTAAGACGGCACAGCTATTGGCAGAAAAGCCATTATTGGCATCGGTGTAGCCGATCTCAGCAATTTTCTTGCGTGCCAAGTCAACGTAGTTGGCGTGAGCGTTGGTGGTAATTTCCCCAGTGATGAGGACTAAACCCGTATTAACGACGACTTCTGCGGCGACGCGGCTGTGGTCGTCCTGGGCGAGTAATGCATCCAAAATCGTATCGGATATCTGGTCGCAGATTTTGTCGGGATGACCTTCAGTGACGGATTCAGAAGTAAATAAATAGCGGCGAGACAATTTATGTTAGCCCTCCTTGAGAAGTACTACTAAGCGATATTAACTAACTGCTGAAATTAATCTAATATCATAGCGGTAAAAAATATAAACAAGTGTAACGCTAAATCGGTTATCCGTTCGTTAAGAATCATCTTTACAGAATCTTCACGGGATTTTGGCTCCTCTTTATCGATCGGATTCAATCCTCCAACTATAGATAGTTCCCGAACGCGTAGTAATCCATTACATTAAATAATGTTCACTACTGCAAGACGAGAGGAAATCCAGTGCTGGAGTTATATCAGTTTGAACTGTCCCAATATTCGGAGAAAGTCCGTTTAATCCTCGACTACAAAGGACTGGAATATAAAAAAATTGAAGTAACTCCTGGTATCGGACAATTAGAACTTTTTCGACTTTCGGGTCAGCGGCAAGTTCCCGTTCTCAAAGATGGAGAGACATTCATTGCCGATTCGACAGAGATTGCTTTCTATCTCGATCGCAAGTATCCTGAAAAACCAATTATTCCAACCGAGCCGCTTTTGCGAGGACAATGCCTTTTAATAGAAGAATGGGCGGATGAATCGATCGGGTTAAAAGGTCGCAAGGCTTTTATCGGCGCGTTAAACCAAAATCAGAATTTCCGCGTCTCAATTTTGCCCAAGAATGTCCCAGACTTTTTCAAATCCTTGGTGGGGGCAGTCCCTTCTGAATTTTTGGGTTTGTTGGGAACGGGGGTTGGCTTCGGTCCGGATGCCATTAAAGAGGCACGCCGAGGACTCGAACAAGATTTAGAAGCCCTTACTCTTATTTTACAGAATCGTCCCTATTTGGTTGGGGACGAACCGACTTTGGCAGATTTGGCAGTGGCGGGACTGAGTACGATCCTGAAGTTTCCTGCCGGAAATTATTTAAATGTTCCCGAACAACTCAAAGGCAAAGGAATTCCGGGGTTGGCAGATCGAAGTGCTTACGAGCCGTTTTTCTCCTGGCGCGATCGCCTCTATGCCGAATACCGCAAACCCTTAACTGGTAGCGGTGCAACCGATTCTAGTCCTACGTCGATAGAAATAGATTAGATGATTCCTTCATGGCTGGCGATCGCGAGCGTTACTTTTGCGATCGCTTTTGCACTCAATCGAGTTTCTCCTAGAGGTCGTCGCTGGTTTAGCCGCCTGCGCCGACCGAACTGGCTTACCTTTGAATAGGCAATCCCTTCGATCTGGATTTTTATCTTTATCTGCGGAACCTGGTCGGCTTATCTCGTCTGGGAAACTGTTCCCGGTAGCAGTCGAACTTGGTGGCTGATGGCGTTCTATTTACTCGTAGAGGTCGCGATTTTGGCTTATACGCCCGTGATGTGCAATCTTCGCAGTCTGAGAGTTGGAACTCTTATTGGGGCGACGGGGTTTTTCTTGGGGCTAATTCTGGGGTTGTTGGTTTTTCCCATTTCGAGGGGAGCGTTTTTTACTGCTTCCCTATTTAATCTGGAGTCCGATTGGGACTTTTGTTACTTGGCAGACGATCGATTTGAATCCTGAAGATGCTTAGATACTCTCTAGAGCCACTTCTGTAGTTTCCTCTGGTATATCTATTAATAAAGAATTGCTAAGTGTCCCTGTTTGTTAATTAACCATTAAGCAAGTTTGACAATGAGCGATCGCCAACCTCCAGATTTAATAGCTATCCGTCAAGGCAAAGTAAAAAACCTCGTCCATGCCAATCTCGCCGGAATTGATTTAGCGGAAGCGCAGCTAGCTAATGCGGATTTGTCTCAAGCCAATTTAATGGGAGCGATGCTGACGGGAGCGAATTTACAGAGAGCTATTTTGCGGGCTAACCTGCGAGGAGCTGACTTGAGCGGAGCCGATTTGACTGGAGCAGATTGTCGCAATGCCGACTTGCGCGGAGCCAATCTTCTAGACGCGCAATCTTCCCAAACTAGCTTTGCTGGGGCATTTTTAGGAGGCGCGATCCTCAGTCATCTAGACTTGAGCGGTGCAGATTTTCGAGGGGCGGACTTGCGGGGAGCAACGCTGATAGGAGCTAGGCTAGATAGAGCAGATTTGAGCAATGCTAACTTATCGGGAGCGGATCTCTCGCAAGCCGATTTAGAAGAAGCCACCCTAAACGGTGCTGTTTTACGAGGAACCAATTTGACCAAAGCCAATTTATTGTGTGCCCAAGTCGAGCAAGCCGTTTTGACTGGTGCTACCCTCAAAGGTGCTTGTCTTGAAGGAACCCCTTTAATGCCAATTCGCAATTAATAATTCGCAATTCGCAATTGAATTGGGTTTAAAAACCTTCCCTATCTCTAAATTTCGACAACGGGCCAATCGAGTTCTCGTTTATAGGCTGTCATATCCCCAAATTTACGCAACTGAACTTGACGAATGGTAAGTATTTGGGGTTCGGTTCCCAACCAGCGATCGTTAAAATTGGACAGAAGTTCGACCAAGCGATCGCGGTCTAAATCGGCAGCAATTTCACCAAAATAACCTAAAGTTATATGTCCGGTTAAATAATATTGTTGTTCGATTCCTAGAGCCATTAAATTGGAGTTTTGATAAATCGATCGCCGCAGCCGCAAAATTTTTTCATAATCTATCTCGTTTCTTGGCACTAAACCGACAGCTATGGCACGGGGAAAAATAATTAATCCCATCAATTGCCATTGACTCGGACTGTTTTGAGGAATAATTTTTTTATAATTTTCAAAGCTTTCTCGGATGCATGCTTGGAGTTGGCGATCGAAGTCGAGATTTTCTGCGATCGAGTTCCTATAGGCATCGTTCCAAATTAAGTCGGCTACCGTCAAATGAAAACTGCTTGGAGGAACTGCTACGACCAATTTTGAGTCTAATTGTTTCAGTAGCTCCTCTTGAGCAAGCTCTAGATCTTTATAGAAATCTGAATTGTCTGAGTCTTCTTCTGCGGGAGGCGTTATCGCGCTGTAACCTGGAAAAGGAACTGCTTTTCCATCCCGAAATTTGGGAGACTTTTGGATGTTCTGAAGTTGAGTCTGATAAGTGGAAGGCAGGGTCATTCTTGCCATCCGATTGACGTAGACTTGATAAGTTTCGTCCAATCTAATTTCCTCTATGAGTTACTGTACCTATTTTCTCTCATCTAACTTGACTCAGAATTGAGAATTCTAAATTTCTTATATGCCAATCTATCTTTTTTGGGGAGACGATGATTTTGCGATCGCGCAAGCAGTCAAACAACTGCAACAAACCGTGCTCGATCCTAACTGGTCGTCCTTTAACTATGATAAGATTTCTGGCGACGAACCCGATGGGACGATATTTGCCCTAAACCAGGCAATGACCCCAGTTTTTGGCACGGGAGGACGGTTTGTTTGGTTAGTCGATTCTTCTGTCTGCCACTCTTGTTCTGAAGCGTTGTTGTCTCGCTTGCAGCAAACTTTACCTGCGATTCCTAATACCTCGCATTTGCTGCTGACTTCTCAGAAAAAACCGGATGCACGACTCAAATCGACCAAATTATTGCAAAAATATGCAGATATTCGCGAATTTTCTCTTATTCCTCCTTGGAAAACGACCGAACTGGTCGAGCAAGTCAAGCAAGTTGCCGGACAAGTTGGGGTAAACCTCACGCCTGCTGCTGCTCATCTGCTTGCGGAATTACTCGGCAATAATACCAGGCAGTTATGGGGCGAACTGGAAAAGTTACGCCTCTACAGGGGAGAAAACTTTCATCCCATCGATACCGACATCGTTACTCAGCTAGTCAATGCTAGCGCTCAAAATAGCATCAAGCTAGCAGAAACCCTTAGCCATGGCAATGTCGATTTGGCTTTGGGGATAGTCGCCGATCTCATCAATCGCAACGAACCCGCACTAAGAATTGTTGCAACCTTAGTCGGACAGTTTCGGACTTGGGCGATAGTTAAACTAAAATTAGAAGCCGGGGAACGAGACGAGAAAGCGATCGCAACAGCCGCAGATATTGCCAATCCCAATCGCGTTTTTCATCTTCGCAAACAAGTTCAATCTTTTTCTTCTCGTCAATTGCTTGCTACTCTACCAATTCTCCTAGAACTCGAAATGAATCTCAAAAAAGGTGCCGAACCCATTTCGACCTTACAAATTCAAATTGTTAAACTCAGCCAACTTTTAAAAAAAAATTAACGCACTAAATCTTATTATTTAGCGTTAATTATCAATCTAATTAAGGGCAGGTCGCCATAGGTAAAACTACCGAATTTATGCAAATTAGATCATTAAAACTTCACATTATCTCAAGACAAAAATTAAGTGTTTCTACGATACCTTCGGATCTCGCGGATAGACTACACTGAGGTTATCTTGAGGGATTTCAAAAATTTGTTTTTCAATAGACCATACAGGTCAACGATCGGTAAAAGGGAGGAGTAGATGCGACCCCCTCAATTCGCTCTGGCAGGATCGATCCAAACCCGAAAGCTACCGCGAGTTATGAATAGGTGAGTCAAACCTTTAAAGGCTAATCTTTTACTCCAATTACAAGTTGAACGTTCGTCAATAATGAATACCCAAGAATTTGAATTTGACGTAGTAACCGTCCAGCCAAAAGCCTCGAAAATTAACTTGAATCGAAGTCATAGTCAGTATTTCACTGAAGAATTAGGAAACCAGATCGTTCTGGAAATGGTATCTATTCCTAAAGGAAGCTTTATGATGGGTTCGTCTGAAAGCGAATTAGAAGCCTATGACAGCGAAAAACCGCAGCATCAGGTAACAGTGAAGCCTTTCTTTATGGGCAAATACCCCGTTACCCAAGCTCAATGGCAAGCGATCGCGGCACTCGATCCGGTCGAGTTGACACTCAACCCAGAACCCGCTAGATATAAAGGAACCGATCGCCCCGTCGAGAAAGTCTCTTGGTATGAAGCCGTCGAGTTTTGTTGGCGACTGTCGCGATTGACTGGAAGAATTTATCGATTGCCCAGCGAAGCCGAATGGGAATATGCCTGTCGAGCCGGAACCAATAGTCGCTTTCATTTTGGCAGAAGACTGCCGAAAAACCTGGTCAATTGTTACGGATCGCTATCGATGCAAGGATACGAAAAGGGAACTACACCCGTAGGAATTTTTGGGGTAGCCAATGCCTTCGGCTTGTACGATATGCACGGAAATGTCTACGAGTGGTGTGCCGATTGCTGGCACGACAACTATGAAGGTGCGCCGAGCGATGGAAGTGCTTGGTTGTCTGAAGATGAAGAAGGTGAGGATCGCGTAATTCGCGGGGGATTTTGGCTCTCTTATCCCAGACACTGCCGTTCGGCTTTTCGCGATAGCTGCGAACCCGATCTGAGATCGAGTACCGTCGGCTTTCGAGTAGTCTGTGAAATTTAAGGCAGAAGACAGAGAAAGTTAACTATCTGAATGATTTTGTCGTTTTTTAATTAGAGCAATGGCGCGGCTGACACTTTCGGGGAAAATGACCACCAAACCGCCATTATCGACGCGGTCTAAACCCGTTTCAATCGCTTCTGTTTCGTCCAAAATAGTTTGATAGCGAGCATCAGGCTTTTCTTGAAGCATGCCTTTGACAATCAGATCGGCAACTTCGCCGCGTTCTCGTCCTCGCGTATCGTCGTCTTCTTTGACAATAATGCGATCGAAGATTTGCGCCGAGAGTTTACCCAAAAGAATCAAATCCTCATCGCGGCGATCGCCAGGGCCGCCCACCACTCCAAGTTTCTCGCCATTCCAATTACGGACGAATCCGCCGACTGCTTCATATCCGGCAGGATTGTGAGCGTAATCGACTAGAGCGTGAAAAGAACTCAGCTTAAATAAATTCATCCGTCCTGGCGTTTGATTTGCCGACGGACTAAAAGTTCTGATCCCTTGACGGATTGCTTCGATATCAACGCCATTAGCAAAGGCTGCCAAACAAGCAGCTAGCGCGTTGGCAATCATGAAGGGAGCCATCCCTCCCATCGTGACGGGAACATTGACGACTTCTTCAATGCGCAGCGTCCATTCGCCTTCTAGAATTGAAAGATAGCCATTTTCATAGACAGCAGCCATGCCACCCCGACGGATATGGTTTTGGATAATTGGATTGTCGGGGTTCATAGAAAAATAAGCGATCTTACTTTTAACTCGTTCCGCCATTGCCGCCACCAGAGGATCGTCAGCATTGAGAACGGCATAGCCATCGGGACTGACGGTTTCTGCCACCACGCTTTTGACTTTTGCCATTTGTTCGATAGTATCGATATCGCCAATTCCCAGGTGATCGGCTGCCACATTCAAAACCACGCCGATATCGCAGCTATCAAACGCTAGCCCGGAACGCAGAATTCCGCCGCGAGCCGTTTCTAGAACTGCTACTTCTACGGTTGGGTCTTTTAAAATAACGCTCGCGCTCTGGGGTCCGGTATTATCGCCTTTTTGTACTAAGTAATCATTAATATAAATGCCGTCAGTTGTGGTGTAGCCGACCACTTTTCCCGTTTGGCAATAGATATGAGCGGTCAGGCGAGTCGTAGTAGTTTTTCCGTTGGTTCCCGTCAGGGCAATTATGGGAATGCGAACTGGCGTTCCTTTTGGAAAGAGCATGTCCAGGACGGGAGCCGCGACGTTGCGAGGTAAGCCCCGACTGGGAGCGACGTGCATGCGAAATCCCGGAGCCGCATTGACTTCGACGATTACGCCGCCGACTTCTTGTAAGGGTTTGGTGATGTCTGGGGTGACGACATCAATGCCTGCAATGTCCAAACCGATGAGCTTGACAACTCGTTCGGCAATCCAAATATTTTCTGGGTGAATATCGTCGGTGCGATCGATAGCAATCCCGCCCGTACTCAAATTAGCCGTGTCTCGCAGGTAGGCGATTTCTCCTTGCCTGAGTACTGTTTTGAGGGTGTAGCCTTGACGTTCTAGGACAGAGATCGAGGTGCGATCGATGGTAATTTTCGTTAACACGTTATCGTGTCCTTCGCCGCGATTGGGATCGCGATTGGTTTCTTCAATCAATTCTTCAATGGTCGATCTCCCATCGCCGACCACGTGAGCGGGTATTCTCTCGGCAACGGCTATCAGTTTGCCATTAATCACTAAAATGCGATGGTCGCTTCCTTGATAAAAGCGCTCCACGATTACCGAGCGGCTTTTGGCTTCCGCGCTTGCTAGGTCATAGGCGGCTTCGGCTTCTTGCCAGTTCTTGATGTTAATTGTAATGCCGCGTCCGTGATTGCCATCGAGAGGCTTGATGACGATGGGATAACCGCCTACATCTTCGATCGCGTCTTCGAGTTCGTCGAGATATTGAATGACGGTTCCGCAAGGCACGGGAATTCCCGCATCCTGAAGAATCGTTTTTGTCCCTTCTTTATCGCAGGCGAGTTCGACAGCTAAGATTCCGGAGTAACTGCTTAAAGTTGCCTGAATGCGCTTTTGGTGAATCCCATAACCGAATTGAACCATGGCGCGAGCGCTCAGCATCATCCAGGGAATTTTTCGCGCCTCGGCTTCTTTGACGATGGTTTCTGTACTCGGACCGAGTGAGGCATTGGCGTGGAGATCTTTGAGGTCGGCTATATCTTGCTCGAATTCTGCTTTGGGATAAGTTCCCGTATCGACAATCGCTCGACAGAGGCGCACGGCTGCTCTGCCAGCGTAACGTCCCGCTTGTTCGTCAACATATTCAAAAACGACGTTACACACGCCGGGAGTTGAGGTTTCTCGCGTGCGACCGAATCCCACTGGCATCCCTGCCAATTCCTGGAGTTCGAGGGCGACGTGTTCGATGATGTGTCCCATGTATGTGCCTTGCCGCACCCGCTCCAAAAAACCGCCGCGACGACCGAGAGAGCAGAAATGTTCTTCTATGGTCGGCAATACCTTGACCAATCCTTCGTAGAAACCGGGGATTTCGTTAGAGGGTCTATCTGCCAGATCCTCTAGATCGAGACGCATAACAATTAATTTTTGCCGCCGAATGCTCCAGTAATTGGGACCGCGCAGGGTTTGGGTTTTGAGAATCTTCATAAGTGTCGATTGTCGTGCCTTGATGAGAAGCGCGAAGAGACAGTTTTTAATTTTCTCGCTTGCCAGAAACGAGAAACTGTTCGCTATGAACAATTTTTTAGAACTTTGTGACTGCTAGTCCCTTTACTGTTTTGGGACGGGTTTTTGCAAGTGGAGATGATAGTTATCTCCGTGGGAGAGAATGTGAACTCGCAGGTTGTGCAAGCTGATTGGTTCGGTAGCCCCTACTTCTGTTTGGTTGGTGTAAGACATCTCTCTCGCATCCACAATTGTAACCGTTCCTCGCCCAATGACTCGCAACCATCCATCTTTTTCAAACAAGGCGCAGGTATCTTCGTCAATGCCGATCCCCAGCCGTTCGGGGTGATTGGAAATCGCGCTGAGCAGACGAGCCATGCGATTGCGGTTGTGAAAATGTTGATCGACGATAATCTCTGGGATGAAGCCCAAACCGATTGCCATATCGACGAGAGCGCGGTTGGGACATTCGCCGCTACTGCCGCCAGCGATCATATGATGCCCCATGATGGCGGCTCCCGCACTGGTTCCGGCGAGGGTAATTTCTCCCTGTTGCACCCGTCCTCGGATGCGTTCCATAAGCGGCGTATCGGCAAGCAAGCCGCACAGCCTGAGTTGATCGCCTCCGGTTAAGAAGACTCCCGTACATTGTTCGATGTACTCTCGAAAATAAGCGTCTTCGCCTTGTTCGCGATCGCGGATATCGAGAACTTTAGTAAATTTAGCCCCCATCTCTTCAAAAATCTGCTGGTAGCGA
Organism: Pleurocapsa sp. PCC 7327; assembly: GCF_000317025.1. Lineage (NCBI taxonomy): Bacteria > Bacillati > Cyanobacteriota > Cyanophyceae > Pleurocapsales > Pleurocapsaceae > Pleurocapsa > Pleurocapsa sp. PCC 7327. Next base: position 2,332,513 of record NC_019689.1, read on the forward strand.
TCGCCAATGAGCAGAGGCTCTCGCGATGCCGAGGGAATAATCGCGATCGTGGCATCGCTTCCTCCGGCACGAACCCAAAAGGCATGTAAAATTTCTCGCCCGTGAACTTTATCTTCAGCACCGCCGATTACCAAAATGGCAGTTTTTGTGGATGGGGGCATATGGCTTTCTGGGATTTCAGTCTCTATTTGCGGCATGTTATCGCTTTTGAGCATAGGCATGGTCTAAAGGTATTTTGGGTGACGGCGCTGAAAAAAAACAATTCCTATTTGTTGAGATTTCTCAGAGGCTTTGAATAACTCCGTCCCCTTCTCTAGTTTTTCGGGATTGACTTGTATAACTGCTTGGCTAAGTGTCACCCTCTGCGATCGCCAAGCTATTTGCATTAACCAGGTTTCGCCCCTTTTTAGACTTTAAAGCTTAGCTCGATTCGGTTAGCATGAAGTAATTATTGAGTTTACACTTCGTATAGAACTTTTATAATTACTACACAATAGGGGAAAAGTCAACGATATCTCGATACAAGATACTGTCGATCGTTGGTTAGTAGTTAGTGATTAGTAGTTTGTCTTCTTCCCAGTTTCCCGCTCCCCCACACTTCCCACATTTCCCTATCCTTCCAATTACTGGTCATCGAACACCGAACACTGATTGAGGATTTCCGTGCGATTCGACGTGATTACGCTGTTCCCTGATTTTTTTACCTCTCCGCTGGAATCTGGATTGCTGGGCAAAGCTTTAGCCAAACAGATTGCCCAAGTCAATTTAGTCAATCCCCGCGATTTTGCGATGGACAAACATCGACGAGTCGATGACGAACCATACGGCGGCGGAGCGGGAATGCTGCTCAAACCCGAACCAATTTTCACAGCTGTGGAATCGTTGCCGATTTTGCCTAGAAGAGAGGTTATCTTGATGAGTCCTCAAGGTCAACCCTTGAATCAGCCCCTGCTGCAAGAGTTAGCCAGCAATTACGACCAACTGATTCTGATTTGTGGGCATTATGAAGGAGTTGACGAACGAGTAGTAGAGCATTTAGTTACCAGGGAAGTATCCCTGGGCGACTTTGTCCTTACTTGCGGTGAAATTCCTGCCCTAGCAATCATTAATGGCGTGGTGCGACTGTTGCCGGGAACGGTGGGAAAAGCTGAGTCTCTCAAGGCAGAAAGTTTCGAGGATGGATTGCTCGATTATCCTCAGTATACCAGACCTGCGGTTTTTCGAGGCTGGGAAGTCCCAGAGGTTTTGCGATCGGGAAATCACCAGGAGATCGATCGCTGGCGCAAACAGCAACAAATACAAAGAACGAAAGAACGCCGTCCCGATCTCTGGAAAAGATGGATAGAAACTCACCAAGCCAATGTTGATAGTTAATTGTTAATGATTGATGGCGATCGGCAATATCAACGAGACACCAAAGTCATCGAGTCAGCATAGAAGAGAAATCGCAAGTAAGCCCCGTCGGCATTGTGCAGCTTTTTTGCTGCTGGATTGGTCGTTCGCCTCCCGCAAGCGCCGACAATTCCGCTTTCCTTGGGAATTAAAGCGCTATCTACTATAGCCCAGAGCGTTTCCTTGGTTTTCAAATCGAGCTTATAAATTAGCGTCGTGTTAGGGTTTAGTTTGGCTAGTTCTTTAACGAGTTCGGGAACTCTAGGATCTCTGGTCAAATATTTGTCTAACATTCTTTGGAAATTACTTACGCGAATATTCGGGACATAGCTTTTCCGCCTGGCATCATCTGCGACTAAGTTAATAGATGAGCCGGGACTATACCGAAAATAGACAACCTCCGTACCTACCGGACAAGAAATCTCGGAAAATTGGGGTGGATTGCTTAAGATGGTTGTCGCGATCGGTCCGGCAACAGTCAGAATGATTAAACTCAATCCAAACATCCATAGCAGGAAAGACCGATCTGGTTGCGCGGGAATTTGCGCCAGGCGATGCCATTCCATCTTTTGAGCGATAAAAGTCGCTCCGAGTGCTGGCAAGAGCACAATAAAGGGAATGGTCGCCGCATAGGGGCGGATACCAGCATCCCAAGGTGGAACGAAAGGAACGGAAAGCAAAATGCCAATCGTGACGGCAATTATAAGAGAAGCTGTTGCAGTTTGTCTTTGGCGATAGCACTGAACTAGGGCGATAAGACTGAGGATTTGTAGAGTGACGTTGACTTTAGCACTGGTAACAAAGGAAAAAATAAAGTCATTCCAGAGAAAGTCCGTCCAGGCTCGCATGCAGCCTCTCACCAAACTAAATGGATTAGCGCGGAGTGCTTCTAAGGCTAGCTCGTAAACCCGCTGCGATCGCGCTGGTTCTTCTAAACTAAGTATATCTAGATGCTTGGCTACTGCTGTCTGCCAATCGCCGCCGACGAGCAATCCATAAAGTGAGTAAGAAAAATTGGAATAGGCTAGGGCATCGGGAGAACCAATGACTTTTAACACCAGCGAGTTGAGAATAAACCCCAACAAAACCACGCTAGCCCCACTGATTAGGAAGCGCACGGAAAGACGAGATGAGCTGCGAAACGACCAAGCTCCCCACAAGAGGAGGGCAGGTAGAATAAAAAAGGCTCCCGCACGGGTATTTAATGCCAACGTTAGCAGGAGAATGCCCAGCAAGCAGGGGTTAATGCGCTTGGCAGTCGCGCCCCGCCAAAGGATTGCCATACCAATCGTTCCCAGCGCTAATCCCAGGTTTTCCGTCGAAGCGGTTCCCAGGTATTTTCTGTAAAATAGAAATAGCGTTGTCGCAACTAAAATTCCTGCTGCCGTCCCGTGACTGCGTTGAACTTCGCGGGCGAGCAAAAAACAGGCAATGGTAGTAATGAGGGTTAAAATTGCGAAGGTAACTTGTAGGTTTTGCTGAGTTAATCCTAGTAGCGTAGCTAATACCCCGTGAGCTAAAGGTCGCGTAGACGAAAATACTGAGAATGTATCGCCTTCTAGCAAACGCAAGGCATCATTGTAGTAGCCCTGGGTATCGGTCATTGCCAGTAAACCAGCTAGGACGTAGGAACTTTGGTTGAGTCCGCTACGCCAAAGTCCCGATAATTGCAGGGCAAATAAGATTAATGTTGCACTAAAGTTAGTCAGCTCTCCAATCCAACCAGACGGAAGATAGGCAAGATAAAGCAGTAAAACGCTGCCAATAAAGAGCAAGCTTGAGTCGTTAGCTAGAAAGATCTGATTGATTCTGTCTGGTATGCCGATCGCTAAAACGGCAGAGTATGCCAATAAACCAACAGCTAAGATAGCTAGGGAAGAAAGCCATCGATTGTCTAGATTGGTTAATAGTTTTCTTAGTTGCATTTGTATTTAAGTCAAGCTTAGAAGCTGTTTAAAAGGGTGCGATTGCGCAGCAATTATCAGCGTGTCAACGAGACAGCAAAGTCATTGATTCAGCATGAAACGTACCTGTTTTTAAAATTGAATTTATTGATTAGAGTAGATGGGATGGTCACAGAAGCAATCGGGCTATGCCGTTGGCGATAGCAATTGACAAGCGCGACAAGCCTTAGTCCCTGCAAATAGAGCCGTTGGCTGTCTGAAGTTGTCGATCTTTTTCCTATTCGCATCTGTCCGTTCACTGCTCGGTTGGTCTCAAGTAATCAGATTTTTTAACCCCGAAAGGTTAACTCGAAGCCAGCAATTCTCTTTTAGAAAAAATCAGGTCGGTATAGCCTCTATTTTTTACCAATTTATCGATAACTTCTTGCCGAGCGGGTTTTAATTTTCCCTTTTTATGCAAAAGATACATAAAATATCCTTGCTCTTGAAAGAAGGTAAAAATTGTCTCTGGAGCAAAACCTAACTCGGACATAGTACTGGGCATATATTCTATGGCAACGACGACATCTGGGTTAGCTGCTAGAGTTTGTTGCATTCCCAAACACACAGGCAATTCATAACCTTGGACATCAATTTTGATAAATTTGACGGCTGCATTAGCCATCTCAGATGCGACAAATTCATCCACAGACCACATAGGAACCACTGAAACTTTCATTAAATCGACACCAGATTGCTTATAGTCTTGGGTGAGAATTCGATGGTCGCCATGATGGTTTTCGTTATGCCAAAGCTCGATCTCTCCCTTTGTTTCTCCCATGGCTGCTTGAACGGGAACGATCTTGCTTTTTGCCTTACGGAGTTTTACCATCTCTCGCAGGCTATTAAAATTAACGCGATCCGGTTCAAAAGCATAAACTTTGAAACCAGGAGTAATAACTTTTGAAAAAACTGTTGTGGTATAGCCAATATTTGCGCCAATATCTAGAACGCATCCTTCTTTAAATAAATGAGGATACTTTTGGGTAAGTCCGAAAAACGGGTCTTCAAAATACTGTTTGTAGAGAAAATAAGCAAACCAAAATCCTTTGTTAAATAAGGGTTTTTCTAGTAAGCCAGTTTTTTTAATCAGGCTATAAACTCCAAGAAGTAATTTTTGAAAGAACTGCATGGCTTGGATTTCTCAGAACATTAAATTTAACTTCCCTGCGATCGCAGGTTGGAAAACTAGCGAAATTTAATTTTTTTCGCTGCATAAAGACACATTTTCAGGAGAACTATTCCTTCCTTAAAGTGTTGAATGTTAGATTTTCCATAGGTTCTCGGTACGTATCTAACTGGTATATCTTTAATTTTCAGCCCCAATTTAGCAGCACCAAAAAGGAGGTCAAAATCTCCAAAAGGATCGAATTCGCCAAAGTAAGACCGATTAGTAGCAATTCGCAAATAATTTTCTCTAGAAATGGCTTTAGTGCCGCACAGCGAGTCTTTAATTTTAGTATCTAATAAGTAAGATAATACCCAAGCAAAAAATCGATTTGCCATCCGATTTAGCCAGGGCATTGCTTGGGAACTCACGGGATAAATTAATCGACAACCATTAGCAAATTCGCAACGATAAGAGGCTACTGCTTGGAAGAAATGTACCAACTCTTCTGGTCTAACAGTCAGATCGGAATCCAAAATAGACCTCCAGCAAAAGTCAGAGTAAGTTAGGTAAAATAAAACCAAATTACAATTCGAGTTATGACTTACTCTCAAGTAAAAAATTTAAAACCGACAGAGTTTAAACGGCTTTGTGGAGTATATCCAGAGACGTTTAAAGAGATGGTAAAAGTTCTAGAAGCCGAAAAAGTCTTACAAAAAAAACAGGACGACCAAATAAATTAAGCGCAGAAGACCAAATCTTAATGACTCTTGAATATTGGCGAGAGTATCGCACCTATTTTCATATCGGAACTAGCTGGGGAATAAACGAGACAACGGCTTTACGAATCACCAGAAAAGTAGAAGATATTTTAATGAAATCGGGACTTTTCAATCTGCCTGGGAAAAAAGCTGTTCAACCCCAAAATACAGAAATTGAAATTGTCGTAGTAGATGTAGCAGAACATGAAATAGAAAGACCGAAAAAAACAAAAAGCTTACTACAGTGGTCGGCAAAAGTGTCACACGATAAAATCGCAAGTTTTAGCTGACGCAAAAACGAGACAAATTCTTTGTATTGCTCATGAGAAGGGAAAAAGTCATGATTTTAAGATTTGGAAAAATAGTAAAATAGGAATCGAACAACAGATAGAATGTTTGGCTGATAAAGGATATCAAGGAATTCAGAAACTTCATCCCAACAGTAGAATTCCCAACAAAAAAAGCGCAATCAACAGTTAAGTCTAGAGCAAAAGAAGTTTAATCGTAAGTTAGCAAGTGAAAGGATTGTAATTGAAAATATTCATCGCAGTCTAAAAATATTCAGAATTCTTTCAAGTCGATATCGCAACCGAAGAAGACGGTTTGGGTTGAGATTTAATTTGATTGCTGGCATTTATAATTATGAACTTCTTTCCCACTCCAATTATGCGATCGCGTAACACTTTTGCAGGAGGTCTAATGATTAATACATCCCCAGTTGCCATCGCAAATCCTTGACGGACTGCATCGCCTTTACCTTTGCCCGTTTGCTGGCAAATTTTGATGTCCCAGCGATCGCCATATTTTGCTTGAACTCTTTGAATCTCTTCCCAGGTATTATCGCTTGAATGTCCCTCGACAAAGATGATTTCTGTGTGCTTTCCTAATTGGGGCATTCGGGTAATGCAGCTTTCGATATTGCCTGCTTCATTTCGTGCGGGAATAATCACCGAACAGGTTAAATTATTAATATTTTCTTGTCCCTCTGATGGGTTGGGTTGAATTCGAGCAATAATATACTCGGTCAAGCAGAGATTATTAATTAAAGGTAGAGGGGCTAATATCTTATTGAATAACCAAAATAATAAAGGAAAATGCCGAGGAAATAACATGCGCTTTCCATGAGAGATAACCTCAAATCCTGCCAGAGTTAATAAATTTTCAATATCCTCATAACTCAACCAGTTTAAGTTTTCTACTGGCATTCTTTGGTTAATTAAAATTGCTAATTTTAAAATAAATTCCCAGCCAGGATTGTGAAATACCAATAAAATTTTAGTAGAGGGCTTGCAGTTTTGTTGTAAGTTCAGAAGTGCTTTTTGAATATTTTCAAAATAGCTAATTGTATTAGCTAATAGAATATAATCAAAACAGCGATCGCACTCAAAAGATTCAGCTTCTTTAACCCAAAACTCCAAATGAGGAAATTTTTGTTTGGCTACCTCAACAACACTATTGTTAGGATCGATACCCAATCCAGATTTGGGATTGACGGAATCTAGTAAATAACCCAGCCCGGAGCCAACTTCCAAAACTTCCGAATTGGGTTGCACAAAAAATTGACATAATTGTTCTAGATCTTGATGATAGGATAAATTTTGCTTTCTCCACCTTTCTAAAGAACTCATCTTTAGTAGCAACCTCCCGCTCAATAGACTAGATCGTCTAATCTTTCATACTCACTAATTAAACATGCAAGGTCTGGGTTTAGCAATGCCATAGCCTTGTGCGTAATCGACTCCGATTTCTTGCAACTTTTTCAAAATCGCTTCATTTTCTACGAACTCGGCAATAGTTTGAATTCCCATAGCATGAGCGATCTGATTGAAACTCTCGACCATGACATAATCAATGCGATCGCTGGCAACGTTTTTAACAAAGCTCCCGTCAATTTTTAAATAATCGATGGGTAAGTTCTTGAGATAGGCAAGGGAACTCATGCCATTGCCAAAATCATCGAGAGCAAAGCGACAGCCAAGTTCTTTAAGAGAGTTAATTAACCTGGCAGCGCGATCCAAGTTGGCGATCGCAGTGGTTTCAGTAATTTCAAAGCAAATTGTTCGTGGACGAATTTGGTATTGCGTCAATTGCTCGGCGAGAAAATTAAAAAACTGGGGGTTGTTGACGCTTGCTCCGGAAAGATTGATTGCGTAAAATTCCTGCAAGCAATCGGGGTTTTCTTGACGGTAGCGTTCGTAGCTAGCGAAGAAAGTACTAATTACCCAGCGATCGATAGCTGGCATCAGATCGTAACGCTCAGCCGCCGGAATAAAAGCCATTGGCGATACTAACTCCCCGGTTTCATCAACTAAACGAAGCAAGACCTCGTAATGGCATCTTCTAGAGGCGCGAGTAACCGAGACGATCTTTTGGCAGTGCAGGCGGAAGCGGTTTTCTTCTAGGGCTTGGGTAATCCGAGCGATCCACTGTCTTTCGCTTCGTTGTCGCACTAGATCCCTATCGTCAGTTCGATAGACGCGGATGCAGTTGCGCCCGTTTCCCTTGGCTGCATAACAAGCTGCATCGGCTGCGCTGAGGACATCATTTAAATCTTTAGCATCGGCATCGATCGCAACCAAGCCGATACTTGCTCCGATAGTAAATATTTTGCCGCCCCAAATGAAACGAAAATCTTGGACGATCTGCCTGAGAGTCTCTGCGATCTGTTGAGCCATTGGTAGGGGACATTGATAGAATAACAGCCCAAATTCGTCACCTCCCAAGCGAGCGAGAATATCTGTTGTACGAACTCGTTTTTGCAGAAGGGCGGTCACTTGACGCAATAGTTCGTCGCCAGCAATATGACCGCAAGTGTCGTTGACAACCTTGAACTGGTCTAAGTCTAGGTAGCAAAGGGCATGTTGTCGAGCGCTATTTTTGGCATCGGCAATGGCTTCTATCAGTTGCCGCTCGAATTCCCGCCGATTGACCAATCCAGTCAAGGTATCGTGGGTTGCTTGCCAGGACAATTGACGGGCTAGCTGTCGAGATTGGGTGACATCGTGAAACACCAGCACGGCACCGATTATCTTGCCATTGCGATCGCGAATCGGCGCAGCTGAGTCATCGATGGCATATTCTGTTCCGTCGCGAGCGATTAAGATGGTGTAGTTTGCCAAACCAACGATGCGATCTTCGCGCAAGACTCGTTCTACCGGATTTTCTACTGGCTCTCTAGTGACTTCGTTAACGATCTTAAAAATTTCGGCTAAAGGAATTCCCTTGACTTCGTTTGCTCTCCAGCCAGTGAGTTGTTCCGCCACCGGATTGAAATACTGGATCTTACCCGCCATATCGGTGGTAATGACTCCATCTCCGATGGATTGCAAGGTGACTTGAGCCAGTTCTTTTTCAAGAAAAAGAAGCTCGGCGATGCGTTGGCGCTCCCTAATTTCCCTTTTGAGGGCTTCGTTAACAGTGACGAGTTGGGTGGTGCGATCGAGCAGTTGTTCTTCGAGTTCTCGATTCAATCTGCGCATTTTGATTTCTGCTTGTTGACGCTCGATGAGTTCGGTTCGCAGTTGTTCGTAAAGTTCTGCTCGCTGGATCGCGATCGCTACTTGGGTGGTTAGTTGCTGGAGAAATTTAACTTCCCATGACTGCCACTGTCGCACAGCAGAGCATTGTTGAGCGGCTAGCAACCCCCACAGTTGCTTGGAGATTTTGTCATTCTCTTCTTCTCCTGTTAACACAATCGGAACGACTAGGTTAGCCCGAATTTGAAATGGAGCTAGCAGATCGATATGACACTGAGATAACCCATCAGTATAAATATCTGTCGTAACTTGGATGCGACCGTTTTTGTAAGGTTCGACCCAATTTTTTCCAAAACAAGAGTCATGAATTTTTCTCCCTAACATCGAAGGCAAACCGTCGCTGACTGACTCGATAGCAACAACTCCACTCCAATCGGGATTAAATCGATATACAATTACCCGCTCGGCTTTAAGTAGCTTTCGGACTTCTGCCACGGTGATGCCGAGGATTCTGCCTGGCTTGAGCGAACGGCGAATGCGGAGGGCAGTTTTGGCTAGAAGATATTCTAATTGAGCCTTTTGTTGAGATTCGCTGGGAGTTTCTTCCTGTGATTCGGGAACTTGACTAGCTTCGGGTTGCATCAGGAATTTTTACCAAATAGTGACTTCAATCACATTTAAAGTTCCCCAAAATTTTTTAAGAGTAACGCAACCGTTAAACTTGAAACATTAATTTACAGGATTTCAACATGCCGTAAGTCAAATTAATTCGCAATTATCGCTCCGTATGAGCTGCTCGCGCGATCGCGCTCTTGAGAGGATCGAACCTCTACCTTTAAGGTCTTTTATTTAGCCAAATCTTTAATTAAACTTCATAGATTAGCTTTGATTTTTCTCCGATCCAATTTTATTTAACTTAAAGCTTTTTATTAATAGTTAACGTTTGTTTAACTTATTTAATATAGTATCGAGTTTGCTTTAAAAGAAGTTGCAAGTTTTGCCGATTTGCCCCAAGAATGCGCTACGCTCACAAATCATAGTAGATACTTTTGAGCGCGATTTGTAAGGAATAAGCCCATAAATGAAGTAATCAATCCTGAAGAAATTGTGTAGCTCAATTCAATCGAGTTTTACTCTTGGGGGTGAATTTATGAACCAAAAAGTCCTCGAAAATACCCGTAATGTAGCGATTGTTGGTCCATACTCAAGTGGAAAGACCACTTTACTAGAAAGTTTGTTATTTTTGGCAGGTGCAACGACTCGCAAAGGCAGCATCAAAGATGGCAATACCGTTGGCGACAGTTCTCCGGAAGCCAAGGAACGGCAAATGAGCGTAGAAGTCACTGCTGCCAGTGCAACTTATCAAGACATCAACTTTACCTTTCTCGATTGTCCCGGTTCCATCGAGTTTGCTCAAGAAACCTATAATGCTTTAGTCGGGGCAGGAGCAGCTATTATCGTTTGCGAACCCGTCATCGATCGCGTCCTGACCTTATCGCCTCTATTCAAATTTCTCGACGACTGGGAAATTCCTCACCTGGTTTTCATCAACAAAATGGATCGGTCGAAGAACGGCTTTATGGATGTTCTCCACGCTCTTCGAGAGGTGTCGAGCCGTCCGTTAATTCCCCAACAATACCCCATTTACCAGGGAGAAGAGCTAGTTGGCTATATCGACCTCGTTACCGAACAAGCTTATCACTACCACCAAGGTAGTTCTGCCGATCCCGTTCCTCTACCCGAACACCTCAAAGACGAGGAAAAGGCAGCCCGCACCGAAATGCTGGAAACCTTAGCAGACTTTGACGACCATTTACTAGAAGAACTGCTCGAAGATATAGACCCCCCCCAAGAAGAAATTCTCCAAGACTTGAAGAAAGAGCTAGGCGCAGACCAAATCGTGCCCGTATTTTTAGGCATTGCCGAGCAAGATTATGGCGTGCTTCCCCTGTTGGATGCCCTAATTAAAGAAGCTCCCGCCCCCACAGTAACAGCCGAACGTCGCGGACTAACTGCCGCAGATAAGGACAACACGATAGTACAAGTTCTCAAAACCTACTTTACTCCCCAAGGTGGACGACTCTCTCTGGTCAGAGTTTGGCAAGGGGAAGTTACCGACGGCATGGCGCTTAATGGCGTTCGTGCGGGCGGCATCTATCGGATGATGGGACAGCAACAACAGCCAATCGGACGAGCGTTTGCTGGAGAAATTATTGCCATTGGTCGTTTGGAAGGCATCCAAACAGGAGATATTCTGACTAGCTCGAATCAGAAAAAAGTTCCCCAATTGCCTCAAGCAGACAAGCTAGAACCCGTCTATGCCTTGGCAATTACTCCGGAAAACCGCAAAGATGAAGTGAAACTCAGCGCAGCGATGGGCAAACTGATCGAAGAAGATCCCTCGCTATACTGGGAGCAACACGGGGATACTAAGGAAGTGATTCTCTGGGGACAGGGAGAAATTCATCTCCAAGTTGCTCTAGATCGCTTGCGCCGCAAGTATAACCTGCCCATGACAACCCATTTACCCCAAGTTCCTTATAAAGAAACCATTCGTCAGGCTACCAAGTCCCACGGACGCTACAAACATCAAACGGGCGGTCACGGCGCTTTTGGAGATGTCTATTTGGATATCAAACCCCTGCCGCGAGGAGAAGGCTTCCACTTCCACGAAACCATCGTAGGCGGCGTGGTTCCCAAGCAGTACATCCCAGGCGTGGAAACGGGCGTGCGCGAGTACCTCGAACACGGACCTTTAGGTTTCCCGGTGGTCGATGTCGATGTTACCCTCACTGATGGCTCCTATCACACTGTAGACAGTTCCGAGCAAGCGTTCAAACAAGCGGCTCGTATCGCGATGACGGAAGGGATGCCTAAGTGCCAGCCGATCCTCCTAGAGCCGATTCTCATGGTTGCTGTATCGGTACCTTCTGAATTTACCTCCAAGGCACTACAGCTAGTAAGCGGACGGCGAGGGCAAATTCTTGGTTATGAAGGACGAGAAGACTGGAAAGGTTGGGATCGCGTGACGGCATACTTACCCCAAGCCGAAATGCACAACTTTATTATCGAGTTGCGATCGCTAACCATGGGCGTTGGCACCTTTACGTGGCAATACGACCACCTGCAAGAAGTGCCCGAAAAACTTACGGAAACCGTTCTGGCAAGCGCTGGCAATGGGAATGGGAAGAGTTGATCGAGACAGGCAATATTAATAAATGGGTGGGCAATGCCCACCCATTTATCTGTTCAAATTTACAAACGTTTGGCAAGAACTGCATAAAAAGGATCTGCTCCCATCATGCCTAGCATTTGTAGAAAACTGGGCATGGTGGAGGCACGAGCGATGACTTCCGGTTCATTTATCTGTTCAAATTTACAAACGTTTGGCAAGAACTGCATAAAAAGGATCTGCTCCCATCATGCCTAGCATTTGTAGAAAACTGGGCATGGTGGAGGCACGAGCGATGACTTCCGGTTCGCTAAAGCTGGGGACGGATCTAAAATAACGTTTGACTAATTCTATTCGGCTCATGTCCGTGCCATCTCGCCAAGCCGCGATCGCTTTTTGATAGAACATCCGATTGGAAAAACTGACGATTGCAATTCCCTCTGGTTTGAGAACGCGATGAATTTCGGAGAAGATCGCTTCGGGATATTGCAAATATTGCACGGAAACCGCAATGAGAACGGCATCAAAATCCTCATCTGCTAGAGTTAGCTTGGGATTGGCATTGAGATCTTGCACGAAATAATGATTCAATCGAGGATTTTTTGCCAATTCCTCTTCGTTCATGCCGTGTCCTTCAACATGGGCGAATTCTATCTTTTCTGGCAAATGAGAAACCCAACTGCTCATCAAATCGAGAATGCGCGTGTTAGGTTTCAGTCTTTCTCGATAGAGATTTGTCAGTTGCTCAATAAATCCCTCATCGACGTGCGTGACAAAACGGGGAAAAGAATAAAAAAGCGTGTCGTCCGTGTCGTCTAATTTGGCACGTTGCTCTGGTCTCAGCATAGTCAGTAATTAGTAATCAGTAATCAGTAGGAGCGCGTTTAATGGTCAAGGCAACCAATCTGATTCGATAGGGAGAGCAAACAAATAGGCTTTGTTATATACTAGACTTCTGCTTGCTAACTCTTCATTACTCATCGATAATTTATAACTAACAACTGACAACTATACACTGATTACTGATTACTGATTACTGGTCACTGACTCAAGGAATCCATTTTGGCTGAAAACCAGGGTCTTCTAATTCTTCTAGTTTTTTCGGATCGAACTTAGGTGGTTTCGTGTCTGCTTGAATTGTTTGGAGTTCTGGTAAGGGAAATAGCCAGAGGCTTCCTTTCAAAATTGCCTCTCCGCCATCGGTTCTAATTTCGGCATTGGCAACGGCGATGTTAGTAAAAAGTTGGTCGAACAGCAATGCTACGCCATCGGGAGACATGCTCATACTAACGTTTTGATAGTTAGGCAATCCCAGTATGGGAACTTCTTTCATCGTTTCTAGGTCGATCGCGGCTATATAAGCCTCTCGATCGATTTGTTGCTCGTCTCTTTGAACCAAACCTATTTTAAGACAGTAGAGAAGTCTTTCCTCTCGCGGTTCTAACTGGCAATTGACGACCGGAGCCAGGGTTTGAAACAGGGGTTTTGCTTCGCCTTCTTTATTGATGAGTACTAGCGATCGCGTATAATTGGCATTATCTTTGACGAGAAATTGCTGGGAGCCATCTTTAGAAAACCCGACGATGGCTTCATAACCGGGCAAAAATTTCGATTCTCCGCCTTCTGGCGTTAGGGGAAGCGTCGCTATGCCTCCTCGCTGAGCAACTGCAACTGTCTTTCCATCGGGTGCAACGAGAAAATTATTTCCCGGCAATCCTAGCGGTCTCGGTTGACCGCCTTCTGGAATCACCCACAATCCAGAGTCAGCCGGATTGTTTCTATTTACCCGTTGAACGACGATGGTTTTGCCGTTATCGGATAGGTCAAATTTGAGATTTCGATAGTCTTTGGCATCTAAAATGCGCTGAATTCTTCCCAGGCGTTCGACTGACTTGGAAGACTGAAAATTCAGTCCCGTCGAGACGGTATAAAGTTGTTGTCTTTCAAATCCTTGGTTTCCGCTCCCTCGCTCGAAAGCAGAAAATAATATTTTGTCGCCATCGGGATAAATTTCAAAATGGGTGACGATTAAATCGCCAGGCGTGAGTGCGTCTCTTCTCTTGCGAGTGAGATTGACGAGAACTAATTGTCCTCTCTCTTTATCTGCCATGCTTATGTAGACAAAGGCGCGATCGCGACTTCTAAAGACATTGGCATAGGATTCCCCGACGCGGTCGCTGTTGAGTTGTTTTATCCTCGCCAGACTGAGCTGATAATTATTTCCATAAGTTGGCGGTTTGGCGAGCGTATACGTTAATTTTCGTCCCGTCCAGCTAATTTTTCCCGGCAAAGGAGGTTCGATGATAAGATTTTTTTCTACGCTTTCGCGATCGACGGGACGATTAAACCCCAGCGTAAACCAAAGGTCGTTTATCCCTACGATCTTATCTTCCCAGCTAAACTCCGTAACGCGCAAGGGAACGCGATCCCCTTGCAAAAGAACGATGCCTATCAGCACGCACAGCACTAAAATAGCACCAAGAACAATGCGCTCGAAGCGCTGAAGGGATCTTTTAGAGGTTGGCGGTTGTTGTTGGGGAGTTGATGTCATCTCAGTTGAGAATTAGTGAGTACGATTAAAAAGTCGAGCCATTCCATCCCCACATTGACCCTTCAGAATTATTGAACTCGATATACGTTCGATTTTTGGCAACTCCTAACTTCTCTTGAATTTGCTGGCAAAAGTCTTGACTCATCGCCTGCGTTTGCGAGGGAGACATCTTGCCAACGCTTTTCACTTCGATGTAACAAGTTGGCTCAAACGTTCCTCCAAAACTCATTTTTACATTTGGCTCAAACGATGTCATGACATAGGATTCTGGTTTTCCCAGATGCTTAGCCAACTTCGCCGAAAGACTTTTGAGCAGTTCGTCTACAGTAGTTGAATCTGGTGCGGCAACAGACGATTGAACTTTAATTAATGGCATAGCTAGTAATTGGTAATTAGTGATTAGGGATTAGTAACTGGTAACACCAATTCGCAATTGCCAATTAACAAGAGACAATTGCGAATTGCGAATTGTTTTAGTCACCCTCCATACTGCCAACCCGTGCTTTCGAGCAATAAGGGATTGCCTTCGCGGTGGATGCCGGCAGCGATTACTTGACCGACAAAAACGGTGTGATCGCCTTTGGCTACGGCATCGATTACTTGACATTCAATATAGCCGAGTGAATCTTTAATAATGGGACAGCCTGTCACTGCACCTTCGTAAAACTCTACGTCATCGAATTTATTGCCTACACGACGTTTGCGCTTAAAAAATTTTGCAGCTAGGTCTTTTTGTCCGTCTTCGAGAAAACTGATGGCAAATACCCCACTTTTTTTAATCATTTCATGGGAGATAGAATCATTTTTCACGCAATTGACGACTAGGGGAGGCTCAAAGGAAGCTTGCATTACCCAACTAGCAGTAAAACCATTGAGTTCCTCCCCATCTTTCACCCCACAGATATAAAGTCCATGGGGAATCTTGCGCAGCATCGTTTTTTTCGCTTGTTCGTCTAGCAAAGTTTTCCTCTCCCTAATTCCTTCTCTCGAAATTAGTCTATCAATCTTTACAGATTTTTTGATTCATTTCTGTTTGGGGTTAAAAACTCGTACTGTTCGCTCTAAAATACTTTTCGGCTGAAAATTTTGCTTGAATTTTTTGAATTCGCCAGCATCAAACCAAATGCCGCGACATTTGGAACATTGTTCGTACCAAATGGCATATAGGTCGATATCCAGCATTCGTATCATTTTGGCATGGCATCTGGGACATTTGAGTTCTTTTTCACTGCAAGCGCAGCTCATGCCTGTGGCAGAGACACCAATGTCTACGCTCTCGGAACCCTGAATCATTTTGAGCCGTTCGGCTTCTAAAGAGTCCAGCCAAATTCCAGCGCACTTAGGGCAGCGATCGATTTCTATTCCCTGATAGACAATGCTTTCCAGTTTTGCCTTACACTTAGGACAGGTAATAGGTTTCATGTTATTTATTTATCTATGAATAAATCTTTTGTTTCTAGATTAACCGAGCCAGCAGCAGAAGTCATTACGAGAACGCTAACCTTTTCTTAGTAAATTTTTAAGGTAATTTTTTGGGTTTTTATAAAATTTAAATAAATGTCTAATAATTTGAGGCGATTAATTGGTATAACAGGCGGAATTGCTACTGGCAAAAGCACGGTTTCTCAATATCTAGCCGATACTTATAAGCTTCCTATTCTCGATGCCGATCTTTATGCAAGAGAAGCTGTTCAAACCAATTCGCCTATTTTATTTAATATTTTCAAACGCTATGGCGATCGCGTTCAACTGCCTGACGGAAGTCTAAATCGCAAGCAATTAGGCGAAATTATTTTTAATAACTTAGAAGAAAAAAACTGGCTAGAATCACAAATTCATCCTTATGTTCGCGAGCGCTTTCAATCTGAAATAGAGCGAACAGATGCCCGGACAATAGCTTTAGTAATTCCGCTTTTATTTGAAGCAAAAATGACCGATCTGATCACTGAAATTTGGTTAATTTATTGTTCTTTTCAAGAGCAAATTAGACGCTTAATCGAACGCGATAAGCTAAGTAAAGAGCAAGCGATCGCTCGTATTCAAAGTCAAATCCCTATAGAAGAAAAAGTGGCTTGGGCTGATGTCATTTTAGATAATTCTTCTACCTTAGAAAATTTATTTCGCCAGATTGACGATGCTTTTTGTCAGTCTACTAATTTAAAATAACGTTAGTTTTTCTGTCTGAATTCTTCTCATCTTTACCTACTCGCGATCGCTTCGCATATTCCCATCCGGCATAACCGTGAATTGCAAGATAGCATCGCTGCATCCTTGCGTCTCAACAGCACCCATCAAATTAGCACCAGTGAGGTTAGCATCCTTAAAGCTGCTATACAATAAATTGGCATTACTCAAATTAGCTCCATTAAGATTAGCCCTGTTAAAACGGCATTGGCAGAGCACAGCAAAGCTGAGGTCTGCATCAACTAAGGAAGCTTCATCAAAGTTAGTCTTATCCCCATAAACCCAACTCAGGTTAGCACCATCGAGTTTAGCTCTACTCAAATCAGTTCCTTCCAGACTTGCCCCTTTAAGGTTAGCACTGCTAAGATTGGCATCGCTGAGATCGGCACCATCCAAGTTAGCTTCCTCCAAATTAGTTCCGCTCAGGTCAACCCCTCTCAGTTTGGTATCGCTTAAATCAACACCACGCAGATCGATCCCAGAAAAATTCCTTTCGCCAGCAGAATAAAGCCCTGATAATTCTTTTTTCATAGATTAACTCCTATATTCTTTCACATCCTCAACAAGACTAAATTGGCTCCTGAGAATATCCCAGGAACGAAAGATGTGAGAGATGGTTGCTCGTCACTGAAAATGAGCAACTGGGAAATTACTTTATTATTCTCGATCTTTGCAACAAGCGTTCAAAAATCCTTTGATGAGTGGATGGGGTCGTTCGGGGGTCGATGAAGTTTGAGGAACGAATAAGCTTGCCAGAAAAAAGCGATGGGTTGGCAGTTCGAAAATGCGAGGTTCCCCCTCAGCGTCGTATCCGGTAATTTTTTTTTTGAATTGCTTTCATAAGCTTTATTTATAGCGTTCTTTCAGTACCAGCATAGTTGCTGCGGTAGAATGAGTCAAATTTATTAAATTCACATTTTAAATGAAAAAAAATCATATAACATTGGCGCAGCTTCAAGCTTTCGCAACGGTTGCAGAAGTCGGCAGCTTTACCACAGCTAGTGAGGTGCTGGGCATGACGCAATCAGCAGTGAGTCACTCCATCGCTAGCTTAGAGAAAGAGTTACGAGTCTCGCTGCTCGATCGCGATCGCAACGGCATCTTTCTTACCGAAATTGGCAAGCGAGTTCTCGTGCAAGCGCAAGAAATCTTGTTTCGTGTAGAACAAATTCGACAGGAGACGGCGGCAGCAGTCGGTTTGGAGACGGGAAAAGTTCGTTTGGGCAGTTTTCCCAGCGTGAGTGCACGTTTTCTCCCCGGACTTTTGCGTCAGTTTCGACAGCGCTATCCCGGCATTGATGTTGTTTTGTTGGAAGGAACCGATGATGAAGTGCTAGAGTGGATTAATTCTCGCGCCGTCGATCTCGGCGTGATTGCATTGCCCGTCGAGGATTTAGAGACGATCGCGATCGCGCAAGACGAGTTTCTAGCAGTCGTGTCGGCTTCCCACCCCTTGGCAGAACGCAATGGAATTCACATCCGCCAACTGGCACAAGATCCCTTTATCATATCCAAAGCCGGATGCAAACCTATCATTGTGAAAATGTTTCGTCAAGCTAATATCGCTCCCAAAATTCAGTTTGAGGCGATCGACCTGCGAACGATTTTTTCAATGGTACAAGAAGGAATGGGCGTAACGATTGTCCCGGAAATGTCACTTCCTGACAATCTGACGGGACTTTGCATTTTGAACCTCGAACCAAAGAGATTGCGACGATTAGCCTTTGCACTGCCTTCTCTGGATACGGCTTCGCCTGCCGTTAAAGTCTTCTTGCATCAAGCACGTAATTGGTCAGCGTCTCGGCGTTATCTTATCCCTGAAAAACAAAACCCCTCAGCCAAACAGCTAGAGGGATCTTGAAGCGATTCTGTATAGATTAACCGCTACGCCGTTTTACCTCAGTTTATGACCTGGATAAACCAGGTGGGTACCGACATCTTACGCTTTCGTTTCCGAGTACAAGCTCGGTCTACTGCCACGTAAAATCGTTGGTTCCCTTATTTTTCAAGCATAGATCAAAAAACTTGATTGGCAGTCACCAACGTAGCAGCTCAACTTCTTTTATATTAATCGTTTTTTCTGGTTTAGGCAAACTAGATTTTAAGGACGGAGAGCAAAAGTCAGAATTCGGAAGTCGGAAGTCGGAATTAGCAACAAATTACTACTAACCACTAACTACTAACTCATCCCCAATTACTAGCCAAATTAGTTTATGCTGGAATAGATCGCAGTTTACGTAACTTTACAAAATACTATGCAGTGCGTCATTCACCGTCGAGCGCAGTTTTCAGCGAGTCATCGCTACTGGCTGCCAGAACTCGATGAGGCAGAAAACTGGGAGCGATTTGGGGCAGGTAGTCGATTTCCCGGACACGGACATAATTATGTCCTGTATGTATCTCTCGCCGGGGAAATCGATGAGTATGGCATGGTACAAAACCTATCCAAGGTCAAACGGCTTATTAAGCAAGAAGTTACCAGTCAACTGGACTATGCCTATCTCAATGACGTGTGGTCGGAATTTCAACAAACCCTTCCAACAACAGAAAATATTGCTAGGGTCATTTGGCAGCGATTAGCCCCCCACCTACCTCTGGTTAACATTCAACTGTTTGAACATCCCGATCTGTGGGCAGATTATAAAGGAAACGGTATGGAAGCGACTCTGACTGTTAAAACTCATTTTAGTGCCGCTCATCAATTGGCTTTACCCGAATTGAGTCAAGAAGAAAATAACGAAATCTACGGCAAATGCGCTCGTCCCAACGGTCACGGGCACAATTATCATTTAGAAGTATCGGTAGTGGGAGAAATCGACCCGCGTACTGGAATGATAGTCGATTTAGGCGCGCTCCAAAAAGCGATCGACGACTATGTTGTCGAACCTTTCGACCACACTTTTCTCAACAAAGATATCCCTCACTTTGCTAAAGTCGTACCGACGGCTGAAAATATTGCCCTCTACATCGCGCAATTATTGCAACAACCCATTCGCGAACTCGGTGCGGAACTTGAGAAGGTTAAATTGATAGAAAGCCCGAACAATTCTTGCGAAATTTACTGCCGCCAGTTAGCTGGAGAGACAACTAATCTACAAATGAAAGAACCTGCTTTAGCGGCTGGGTAGAAACCGTTCAAAATAATTAAATTGAAGGGCAGAGTAGCGAACTGACAATTACTAAAGCCATCATTCGCTACTCTACCGCCCTTTCTTGTACTGGAGAAAATAATTTTTTACAAACAAGCGATTTAGGTAAATAAGTTTTGGTTAGAATTTAAACAAAACGGAATGGAATGTTGCCATCTCCCTGGCTTGCTCCTCGCACACTCAAATTTGCTAGTGGCTATTGCAACAGAAACTTTACTTCAAGTGTAGGTAGGCAGCTTCTGCTTCTAGCTGACGGATCAGTTTTTCGTTGCCTTGTGCTCTAGCGACTTCTAAACGATGTTGTAGACTCTTCCGCAAAGTTTCTCTGTGCGCAATCGCTGCTTCTGTTAATATTTGCTGACGATTTTTGTTCATAATGGACATTCTTTTTAAGCCAATTGATATAACCTACACCTCCAACATAACATTTTGGAGAAACCTAGTAGATTTTGTTACTGAAATTTCACAAACCTGACGGGGATGGCAATCCCAGGCTTATGCTTGGTAATACTAGGCTCCTAAGATTTCATTAAAACTTATGTCGATCCCCGCAGACATGATGACTGACAATCGAATTATTGCCTTGCTGAGTGACTTTGGCTTGCAGGATGTTTATGTTGGCGTAATGAAAGGCGCGATCGCTCAAATTAATCCTCAGCTAAAGGTAATCGATCTAACGCATCAAATTCCGCCTCAAAACATTGCTGCGGGACGGTTTTGTTTGATGAATGCCTTCTCCTACTTTCCTCCTGAAACTGTTTTCGTCGCCGTCGTCGATCCCGGCGTAGGTAGTCAGCGACGAGGAGTCGCAGTACAGTTTGCGGGCGGATATCTCATCGGTCCCGATAATGGCTTGTTTAGCGGCGTTCTCAGCCGGTCTCCAGCTATTGCTGCCGTCGAATTGACCAATTCCGATTATTGGCTTTCTCCTCATCCCAGTTCTACCTTTCACGGTCGAGATATTTTTGCCCCCGTGGGCGCTCATCTCGCTAGTGGCGTTCCTCTCGAAAAACTCGGCTCTCCTATCGATCCGACAAGCCTAGTTGAACTACCGCTAGGATTTTATAAGATGACGGAGAACAGTATCATTGGAACGATTCAGTATATCGATGTATTCGGTAACTTAATTACTAATATTCCAGCAACAGCCGTAGAAGACAAGAGATGGTCGATCGCGATCGCCGATTCGATCGTTCCTTGCGGTCGAACCTACAGCGACGTGAAAGTAGGAGAGATTATTACCCTCGTTGGCAGTCACGGATGGGTAGAAATTGCCGTCAATGGCGGGAGTGCCAAATCCCAATTACAGGTCGATTGGGGAGATTTAGTAGAAGTCGTTTACCAAACCATGTCTTAAAGCACGATCAAACCCTGTCGCAGTCCCAGCGTTACGGCTTCCGTGCGACTCGAAGCATTGAGCTTGGCAAAGATGGAACCGATGTGAAACTTAACCGTATGTTCCGAAATGCCCAGACGCGAGGCGATCGCTTTATTCCCCAATCCCTGCGCTAGCATTTGTAGCACCTCAACCTCTCGCTGAGTGAGCGCTTCAGTTGGTTCGGCTGGCAGCGCCTGCGTCCGAAACGGATTGACGTTCAGCCAAGACTCGACAAGATTGGGATGCAAGACTATCAGTCCTGCTGCTGCCGCCGCGACAGTAGCGATAATCTCCTCTGGCGTCGCGGTTCGCGGGAGTACAGCCCGCACTCCCGTTGATAGGATCTCAATAACGCGATCGCCCTCCATTGGATCTATCAAAATAACGATCGCGGGGTCAGAGGTTTCATCCGAAAGTAACGACTCCCAAAAAAACTCCTCATCCGTTTCCCACCAATCCAGCAGGATTGCGTCGGGCTGTCGATCGCGATCGAGCTGCATGAGAGCGTTTAAATCTGAAGAACTCCCAACTATCTCAAAATCGGGCTGAGCGCGGATGATGCTCTCTAACCCCGCCCGCGCGATCGGATTGGTAGCATGTACCAATACCCGCGTCATTTTGCGTTGCTCCCGACAACGACGGTTCGCTCGTAGCACTTGCGATCGCGCAGAAACTCTAGGAGAAAGCAATCGCCAGGTTGGGCATTCCAGAGAAAATGGGCTAGCTCGTTAGGAGTGCGAAAATATCGCCTATTGAGACTAATAATAATATCGCCCCTTTGCAACCCAGTAGCCATGGCTAGACTGCCGAAAGCCACCTCTAACACCAACCAGCCGATAACGCGCCCGTTTTCCCAGGGAACGAGTACGGGTTGCATCGTTACTCCAAGCGTTATGCGGTGCGGCGAAGCGAGGAAGCGCTCGACCTCATAACTGGGCACTACCAAAGCCAAACCACCTGCGATCGCTGTATTAATCCCGATAACTTCACCCCTTGCGTTAGCTAGAGGTCCACCCGAATTGCCGGGAGCAAGTCTTATATCGGCAACAACCCATCCTTGTGATTGGAGATTGGGTACAAAAGATTTCTTGGCATATACCTTTGTCTGTTTTATCTTTCCTGTTGCTTCGCCATCGAGCGAATGGACGATTCCCATTGTCAAAGCGCCAGTCGCGCCGAAGGGATTGCCAACTGCCAGCACCAATTCGCCTACCCGCAGTTTACTAGCGTCTCCTATTGTTATGGTTGGCAGATCGGTTGCTTCCACTCGCAGCGCAGCCAAATCCCTTTGGGGGTCTTGCGCCGTTACCTCGGCCTCCAACACCCGCTCGTCTGCCAGCACGACAGTAGTCTGCCAACCTCGTACTACGTGAGCATTGGTAATAATCAAACCATCCGATCGCCAGATAGTGCCCGAACCGCTATTGCCTCGACCGCCACTTATCTGGACGGTAGAAGCTTGCAACCGTTCGGCTATATTGGCTAATTCTAAGGCTAACTCAAATGATGCGATCGTCATATCAGTTACCAGGCATTTGATTTTGGATTTTGGATTGGTGAGAGTTAATAGTTAGTAGTTAGTGGTTAGTAGGGGCGGGTAGATTTTAAAACGCGAGAGATTTACCTATACTCCTGGGATTTGCGAATTCCGACTTCCCCCATCTCCCTCATCTCCCCTGTCTTTCGCCGACAACTATTGCTAGTTCTACTAACTCGCCGCCGCGAATGAGTTGTGCTTTTAGAGTTTGACCGACACTTTGGGAACCTAAAAATGCCTGAACATCTCTTGTGTCCTTTACAGGGGTATCATCGAGAGCGACTAATATATCGCCGAGTAAAATTCCCGCGCGCTCGGCAGGTCCCTGCGGTTCGATGCTAACGACCATCACTCCTTGCTCGGAAGATAGAGGCAGTTTGCTCTTGAGAGAGTCGGGCAAGCGAACGGGTTGCATTCCTACACCCAAATAGCCACGACTGATGTATCCTTTCTCCAGTAAGCGATCGAGAACTCGATTGACGGTAGCTGCTGGAATCGCTAGAACTGTACCACGCGGCCCTGTGGTGGTAAAGCCAACAACTTGACCGGTCGCATCGACTAGCGAACCTCCAGCGCATCCTGGATAAAGATTCAGGTCTAGACGGAGAAAGCGATCGATTAATCCGCCGCTCATGCTGCGCCAAGAACCGCCTGCCGTGCTAACAACGCCTAGACTGGCAGACAGACCGCGATCTCGCCCCCGACCGATCGCTAGAACGAGATGGCCGACTTTAAGCGATGCTGCATCTCCAATCTCTGCTACGGGGAGTTCGGCATCTGGCAGTTTGAGAACGGCTACGTCAGTACTGGGATCGCGCCCGATCAGCGTCGCGGGAACGGTACGATCGTTAGGTAAGGTAACGGTGATGTCATCTTCTCGCCTAA
This sequence comes from Pleurocapsa sp. PCC 7327, assembly GCF_000317025.1. Lineage (NCBI taxonomy): Bacteria > Bacillati > Cyanobacteriota > Cyanophyceae > Pleurocapsales > Pleurocapsaceae > Pleurocapsa > Pleurocapsa sp. PCC 7327. Next base: position 2,356,049 of record NC_019689.1, read on the forward strand.
TCGTTTCGTCGGAAGTAACGATAATACCTTCTCGCCAGTGAATACCGCTTGAGGAAATGCGCCGCGCATGGACGGCGACTACAGATCGACCGACGCGATCGACAATATCGGCTAGGCTATTAGAAAGAGCCAATAAAGTACTCTCGGTTGTAGCTGATAAAGACATTCTTTCCTCCAGAGATTGAGAATTAGATTCTTCTGTTCTCAATCGTGCCGTTGTTGGGAGGAAAGTGACATCGGGTATTTGGAGAGGACAGTACCTAGAAAAATGGCTAGGCGCGATCGCAATACTGTCACGATTGTTTCAGGATAACTGTTACTTCGATCTCTGACTACGAGCAGAAAGCTAAGATTGAGATGACAAGCTTTTGGAGATAATTTGCTATAGTTTCCACATCTCAATCAACTATCAGCGATCGCATCATTGAAAAACTCGATCGACTACCCCCATCCCAACAACAGGAAGTCTTAGACTACATTGAGTTTCTCATTTACAAAAACCAGCCCCGCAAAACGATTTGGGATAAGATTGACGAAATAGTCAAGGAAGTTCCAGAAGAAGTGTGGGATGAATTACCTACCGATGGCGCACAAGAACACGACCATTACCTTTACCATTACCTTTACGGAACCCCAAAAAAAGGACTGTGAACGCTGTATTTGTCGATACTTTATATTGGATACTTTATATTGGATAGCGATAACGAACCCAAAAGACCAGTGGCATCAAAAAGCGGTTGAGATTAGGGAAAATGATCTAGCCATTCGTCTAGTAACAACAGAAGCTGTCCTCATCGAACTGCTTAACTATTTCAGCTCTTATGGTTCTAGAATGCGTCAAGTAGCAGTAAACATAGTGCGTGCTATCTTGAGTAGTGCCGATCTTGAGGTGATTCCTCATACTAATGAACTGTTTTTGTCGAGTTTGGCACTCTACGAACAACGCCTAGAACAAAGGTTATAGTATGGTTGATTGCATTTCGATGACGGTCATGAGAGAGCGAGGATTGACTGAAGTGTTAACTCATGACAAACACTTTACGCAAGAAGGATTCAGAATTTTGTTGTAGTTTAAGCAAAGGAGTCAGCAGAGCGATCGCATGTATCGAGCGGTTATTGGTATGAGTTGCGATCTTTTGATGGAGAAGTTACTCTAGTGCCAAATGAAGCTTTAAAGCTGCATCGACTAACTGCATTAATTCCTCTCTTAAATTTCCCATCATCTCCCCAGTAATTCGCTGTTTAGAAATCGTTCTTACCTGTTGCGCCTGAACTTTAGAAGGCTTGGGCAAACCGCTATCAGATGGCTGAAGAAGAACCTCAAAAGGGTAGACGCGATTGAGATTTGATGTAATCGGTAAAACTGTCACTGTAGAAGCAGCATGGTTATTAATATCATCGCTGACTATCAACACTGGACGGCGTTTAGCTATCTCAGATCCAACAGTGGGGCTAAGATTAGCGTAGTAGATTTCACCACGTTTCATCAGCTAACCCATCCGCAACTGTCAACTCCCAATCTGGATCGATTTCTTGAGAGGCTTCTCTGTAAGCTTCTTCTAATTCTCGTTCTTGTAATAAGGTTAAAGCTTCCTCAATCACTTGAGAGCGAGATTTACATCCTTTGGCAACCCTATAACTCTCAATAAACCTTACTAGGGAAGGTGATAAGGAAATTGATAATTTTTGCGACTGCATAGTATTACTAAACAGTAAGTAAGAAATTTCCTACTAAAAATTCTATCCCACCTCAGATATCTAAATCGAAGAATCGCGATCGCCTTCATCGAGGACTTTTTAACCCCAATGAGTCGAGAACAAATGTATTACTGTATAGAGGATCGGCGATCGCCAAGTAATTGAGGTATTAATACACTATCTAGATAGCTTAGCTCACTCTGGCAATCAAAACTAAAAATTAGCGCTCGCTTCAATAGCAAGGTAGTATAAGATCTTTGCTTACGATCGCGCTGTCTGCCTTACTCATGGAGGATTTCAGTGTCTCGGTTGAAAAAACTGAGAATTTTTTTCACAACGCGATCGTTTTTGAGAAGGAAATGGGTAATTTAAATAGCAAGGTAACTCAAAAGAGCAACCAGAGCGATCGCAGGCAGTATGTCAGATCCAATCATTCGGGTTGAAAATCTAGGGAAAAAGTATATTATCGGTCATCAGAGTGAAGGGCGATCGAAGTATGTTGCGCTACGGGATGTGATTGCTAATGGTGCGAAGTCACTGGTTCAAAGAATCCAAAATCCAAAACCCAAAATCCAAAATCAGTATGGGAGTTTTGGGCGCTTAAGGATTTCTCGTTTGAGATTAAATATTTATTAATTTCAGGTTAATTGATTAAAAAATGACGGATCGATCGCCAAAAATTTCAATTATTACTCCATCTTATAATCAAGGCAAATTTATAGAATCTGCCATTCAAAGTGTCTTACGACAAAATCATTCTAATTTTGAACATATTATTATTGATAATTGTTCTCAAGATCAAACCAAAGAAATTGTAAAAAAATATAACCATTTAGTTTGGATATCCGAACCAGACAAAGGACAAAGTGATGCTTTAAATAAAGGTTTTAAAATAGCTACAGGAGATTTGATTGGATGGTTAAATGCTGATGATTTATATCTTCCTTACTGTTTTTTTAATGTTGGAAATTATTATTTAAACAATTTAGATATTGATATTTTTTATGGCAACTATCGATGGATTGATGAGACAGGAAAATTGCTACAGTTGAGACAAGAATTAGATTTGGATCTCTTTATTTTGAAGTATCTTCACGTTCACTATATTCCTACTGCTTCTGTCTTTTTTAGAAGAAAAATTTTTGAAGAAGACAATTATTTAGATACTTCATACAATTATGCAATGGATTACGAATTTTTTCTGCGTTTAGCATTAAAAGGTTATAAATTCGCTCGTATTCCTGCTTATTTGGCAGATTTTCGCTGGCATTCTTCAAGCAAATCAACCCAGCACGCACAAGCACAAATAGAAGAAAAAGAAAAAGCTTTATTGATTTATGATTGCAATTTACAAAAAGTACCTTTAAAATCAAGAAACTTGATTAGATTTTTTTTAAAAATTATGGCAATGAGCAAGCGCTATTTGTTGAAATTATTTAAAGGTTATTATTTTCAACAATGGAATGTATACAAGAGGATTTAATATTTTTTATAATTAGATAAATAGCAGTGATTATTTTCTCTAGCTTTGAAAAATGAAAATTAAAATCTTGCTGAATTTTTTCTTCAAAACTGACGAAGTTTTGAAGAAAAATTGCGATTAAATAATTTTTTTTTAGCAAAGTGCTGCAATATCATTGACATAGATAAAAACTAATCATTAACAGTTAATTATATAGAATGGATTTGTTTTAGCAAGTGAAGCTATATTATTTTAAATTAAAAACTGAAGTCATGAAAAATTAAATGCAATTTCTTTATACTCTTACAACTTATCCCCCTGCAATTGGCGGCGCACAACTTCACCAACACCTAATCGCACAACAGCTTAACAAAAAACACGATATTCAGGTAATTAGTCATTGGAATAAAAATCGAACTGATTGGCTACTGGGAACAACCTTAAACGCACCAGAAAGCAGCCATGACTATATAATTGAAGAAATCAAAGTACATCAAATAGGGCTTTCTCGACAAGAAAAACTTAAACTAACCCCTTACATATTAATTTACTATCCATTAATGGATGTTGCATTGCCCAAGATTGCCTCCTCTCTGGAAAAGCATCTCCATACATATGCCAAAAAAGCTAACTTAATTCATAATGTTCGTATTGGTCGAGAAGGATTGAGTTATGCTTCTCTTCAGGCTGCTCATCACTATGATATTCCTTTTATTCTGACTCCAGTCCATCATCCTCGCTGGGTAGGATGGCTCTACCGAGCTTATTTAAAACTGTATAAATTGGCTGATGCAGTTATTACCCTAACTCAGGCTGAGAAAAAAGTACTAATCGATCTCGGAGTACAAGAAGAACGAATTCATGTTACAGGTCACGGTCCTATCTTGGCAGAGAAGGCAGATGCAGAAGCTTTTAAAAAATGCTATCAAATAAATGAGCCAATAGTACTATTTTTAGGGCAACATTATCCCTACAAAGGCTATCGACAACTATTAGAAGCAGCGCCGATTGTTTGGCAGAAAATACCAGAAGCAAACTTTCTCTTTATTGGACCTCCTGTAGCTCAATCTGAAAAAGTTTTTGAAGTAATAACAGATCCACGCATTCACCGTTTAGGTGCGGTAGGCTTACAAGAAAAAACTAATGCTCTAGCTGCTTGTACTTTACTCTGCGTTCCCTCAAATCAAGAAAGCTTTGGTGGAGTTTATACAGAAGCTTGGAGTTTTGGAAAACCCGTCATTGGTTGCAATATCCCCGCCGTTTCAGAAGTCGTTACTGATGGTGTTGATGGATACCTTGTTTCCCAAACTTCTAATGAAATTGCAGAATCTATTTGTCAATTATTACTCAATCCCAGCCAAGCACAAGCAATGGGAACAGCAGGCAGACAGAAAGTAACGTCAAGATTTACCTGGGAAAGATTAGCCCAATTAACAGAACAAGTATACCAAAAAGTATTATAGGCACTCAGAGCGAGGCTACCAGTTACGAGGATGCCTACGATCGCAGCCTACCCTAGATTACTTTCACGAGCTAGCTACAGTCAAATCTATCAGCGATCGCTTACTCTAAATCTTTTGCAATTAACCTAGCTATTTTCATCAAAGCCTTTAAGGTTCCCATTTTCAAATCTTTATTTCCATGTACGGGAATCGATAAAATTTGCATGGTTCCAGGCTTCTGATAGATATGATGACTCCCAGTAATTTTCTTTAAAATCCAGCCTTTTTTCTCCACTATTTTACATAACTTTTTCCCAGAAACAGCTTTCATATAGCGATTTCAACTACTTTATCCGTATCCTCTCTAGATTGAATGGATTCACTGCTATTAGCTACTTCGAGCCATCCTTCAATCGCATCTTTAAGGCGAGCCATCAACTCTTCCCACGTATCTGCTTCCGTGATACAACCTGGTAATGCAGGGACTTCTGCCCAATAACCGCCTTCCTCAGCCTGATGAACAATAGCTTTAAATTTCATCTTGAGTGTTTTTTGTCGTAATTAGGGAATATTAAAGATTGAAAATATTCTAAACGATTAGCTAGTTAATAGTAAGGCGATCGCGTTGTGTTAAATCCCGATCTCGAACATAAATTAATTATAGGAACTCGAATCGATGCTACCAGTTACGAGGATGCTTGCGATCGCATCCAAACCTGGGCAACTAATCAAACCTCTTGTTATATCGTTGCTGCTAATGTGCATGTCGTCATGACTGGCTACTGGCAGCGAAACTATCAAAAGATTATTAACAATGCCGCATTAGTTACTCCTGACGGAATGCCTTTGGTTTGGGCAATGCGTCTTCTGGGTGTTAAAAGACAATCGCGGGTTTATGGACCCGATCTCATGTTAGCGTGGTGCGATCGCGCGGCTAAATATGGCATTCCTATTTTCTTATACGGCGGCACCGAGGCGATGCTAGCAAAACTTCAGAACAACCTAGAACGACGCTTTCCCAGACTGACAATCGCTGGCAGTTATGCTCCTCCCTTTCGTCCTCTCACTCCAGAGGAAGAAGCGAGCGATAGAGAGCGCATTCAGGCTACTGGTGCTCAAGTAGTTTTTGTTGGCTTGGGCTGTCCGAAACAGGAAGCATGGATGTCCAGACAACAAGGAAAACTAAAAGCGGTTATGGTCGGCGTTGGCGCAGCGTTTAGTTTTCATAGCGGCGAAGTGGCCCAAGCTCCCAGATGGATAATGAGATTAGGATGGGAGTGGCTCTATCGTCTTGCCAGAGAACCTAGAAGATTATGGCGACGGTATCTCATTAATAATCCTACCTTCTCGATCTTATTTGGGTTACAGTTGTTCGATCGCTGGATCGGAATTAGAAGCCATCGCCAATAAACTTAATTCTTGAGTGAGCGTTCGACAACGGAATTGGGAATTCTCAAGGTAGACGTAAAATTAAATTCAGCATTCAGAATTCCTTCCGTCGCTATGGCAAAGCTTCCTGGCGAAACGCGCAAACTTCAATCTGATATTCGAGCGCCCTATCAATTTCGCCTATTCCATCTTGCGAGCTGGCAATGGTATCAAGTTTTGGCATTACTGCTGAGCGATGTGTTAGCGCTAGCAGGTGCTTGGCAGGTTGCCAGATATCTCAATCACTTTTATTCTCCTCTTCCTCCTCAGTTAGTTTGGTGGGTTTGGTTGGGAATGCCGAGTTTGTTTTGGATCTTTGCCGCCATCACGCTAATATTCTTTGCCTACGGGAGATTGTATAGCACTTCCAACCAAAGTCACAACTATGTACGGACAGCTCAGTTAGTCAGCGTCGTCTATCTCTTATCTCTGGTTATTTGTTATTTCTACGATCCCAAACTCGACCCGCCGCGATCGCTCTTTTTTACTGCTTGGATCGGCAGCGTCGTTATGGTAATGGGGTTTCGGCTGTTTATTACCCTTATCTTCGGTCAATTTGTCCAGAAACAGCCGCAGGTATCTGTCTTTCTCATTGCTCCCGCAGGACGGTTAAAGAAATTAGCGCAAATTTTAAAACATCGCTCCCGCTATCAGGTCATCGGTGCGGCACTCGCCTCGACAGCAAATACTTCTGCTACGCTTCAGGCAATTTTGCGATCGGGTGCAGCAGAGGTTCTGGCGGCAGATATCCCCCAGACAGAACTCGCCTCAACCCTCTACTGGAACTTGCGGCGTGCTGGCATCGCCTTAAGATTGCTTCCGTCGAGCCGAGAAATCCTCTACCGTCGGGGAGTACCGGAAATATTTGCCGGATTGCCGACGCTGCGAGTAGAAACGCCCTTGCTAATTGGCTGGGATTACCGACTCAAGCGCTGGCTGGATATTATTGGTGCTTTCTTTGGGGTAATTTTTTTGTCTCCTTTATTAATAGCAGTCGCGATCGCGATTAAACTCTCTTCGCCCGGACCCGTCTTTTTCTGTCAAGAACGCATCGGGTTGTACGGCAAAGTCTTTCAGATGTGGAAATTCCGCACGATGGTAGTCAATGCAGCCGAACTACAAGCCTTCCTAGAAGCGCAAAATCAGATTCAAGATGGAGTGATGTTCAAACTGAGAAACGATCCCCGCATTACGCCTATCGGTCGCTTTCTCAGACGTACCAGCATTGACGAACTGCCGCAACTATTTAATGTTCTTTTGGGTCAAATGAGCCTAGTAGGTCCTCGTCCTTTACCTGTAAGGGATGTCGAGCGCTTCGAGCAATGGCATCACATTCGCCATCGTGTCCTTCCAGGAGTAACGGGACTTTGGCAAATCTCCGGGCGCTCTGATATAGAAGATTTTAACGACGCTGCTCGGCTAGATCTTTATTACATCGACAATTGGTCGCTGAACTTAGATTTAGATATCTTAGTTGAAACTATCAGAGTTGTTTTATTTGGGAAGGGAGCCTATTAAGGACGGAGGAGAGGGGACTGGGAATGGGGAGACAAGGGAGACAAAGGGGAAACAATTAACAACTAACTACTAACAACTAACTACTAACCAATCCTTTCATCCGCCGTTCTCCTTGAAGAGGTTCGAGGAGCGTGCGGCGGCTTCGCCAAAATCAAAAATCCTTTCATCGAATCACTGGTCATTATCTAGAACCCGATCTCGGATTTGGGAAATTAGTTTGCAACAAAGGAGAGGAAGGCGTTGGATTGGGAGCGGGGTTTAACATTTGCTGCCATGTCTGAATTTGTGCCCGTGCCGATTCGTAGGCGCTGCTTTCGCTGGGAATCCTTCTGGCTAAACGGATCGCTTCTTCTATTGAGGCTGAGTTTGCCAGGTTTTCTGCCATACTCAACAGTTGATAGCTCCAGCGATTGAGTGCCTGTGCGCTTTCTCCTCCTACGTCCGTCGAAGATGGGATTCTCCTCAAAATATTAAGTGCTGCTACTAAAGCTTCTGGCGTTCTCGCCTCTGCTACGATTATGGCCTCTTGATAATCTTTTTGCGCCTGAATTTCTTGCTCCCAGTCCCTAATATTGGCGCGTGCTTCTCGATAAAGCGCTCTTCCCCGTCCAATTTTTCGGGCTGCCTCTATAGCAGCTCCATAATCTTTGCTACTGGCTAGAGTATTTGCTTGGTCTAGAAAAGGACGGTCTTCTTGTTCCTCAATAATGCTTCTCCACTGACCGATTCTCTCCTGAGCTTTATTGTAGAGAGCGCGATTTTGACCGATTAAACTTGCTTGAGCGATCGCTGCTTGTAGGGCAGGAACTGTACCGCTCATTGCCAATTCTTCGGCGCGATCTAAAATCGGCTGGTCTTCAATCGTTTGCACCTGACTAACCCAGCGACCGATTTCTTCTCGCGCTTCCCGATAGCGAGGATTGTCCCGTGGGATGAGTTCTGCTTGCGCGATCGCTGCGTTGAGATTTTCAGTTGTCCCCAGTTGTGCTAAGCTCTTCGCCTTTTCCAGAACGGCAACATCCTCAATTTCCAACGTCCAGCGACCGATTAAGTCTTGAGCAACTTGATAAAGAGGACGATTGGGTTCGATTTGTTGGGCGATGACAATCGCTGATTCCAAACTCTCGACCGTTCCCATCTGCGCATCCGCCCCCGCAGTGGCGATCGTCTGCCAGTCATTAGCTTCTTCCTTGAGACCGAGGCTTTCGGGAAGTCGGTCGGTGACATCTAACAAAGCTTGCCAATCGCGTTTATCGATTAAGCCCTCGATATGCTCGACAATCTTTTCTTTTGCCTTGGCGATTAACTCTCGTGCTTCCTGATAGGCATAGCTGTTGGATTCAATTTTTTCTGCATCTTCTACGGCTTTAAACCAATTGTCGATGCCGCCCCGACGCAGGGCTACATAAGCACCATCGAGTTGACGACTTTCTTCTTGGGCGCGTTGGATTTCCTGGGTAAGTTCCCCGTATTTAGTGGTTGCCCAGTATTGATTTTCCAAATAGAGCAATTTGATAGCTTCGCGGAACGCCATATTCCATTCAGATTCTCTCAAGCGTTCCTGCGCTGCGGCAAAAATTTTCTCGCCTTCAGACCAGGTAGACTGCCAGCTTTCGATCCGCTCCTCTACGAGGTTGTAGGCTTGGACGTTATTGGGAATTCTCCGGGCAGTTTCGATCGCCGCGACCAGGCTACCTTCGTTAAACTCCTTCTCGGCAATGTTTAAGATTTCTTTTGCCCATTGCTCGACATTACTATCAATTTCCGATCGCAAGGGATGATCTTTAGATAGAGCTTCTACTAGATTAATTGCGGCTAACAAACCGTCTACCGTCCCTTTTTCAGCTTCTAATTGGGCGCAATAAAGGCGCATCGAAGCCGAAGCGACGGGCCAAAAAATCCTCGGACAATTGGGAGTTTTGGGCAACTGCAACAACCAAGACGTAGCCGCAAATCCTATTCCTCCCGATGCCAGCACCAACAAAATTGCCCAAACCTGCCAACTCAGTTTGCCAAAAGTGTTTTGAAACAGTTTTCTTACCGGGTTGGCAGAGTCAAGCCGAGCGCTCGAATGACGGATTTCTGTAGGTGCCAGTTGTTCCCGATCTGTCCTCATGATTTACTCAAAATATCTAAATTCATCCCACCACTGAGAAAGAATTTTTGCTGTTTCGCTTTTAGGACGAGAAGCTCTAACGACTTCCAATGGCATTTAGGTGGCTTTTTTCCCTTTTGGATCGAACTTAAGGTTTTGCCACCTATTTATTCGAGTAGTTATCCCTAAATTTTCCTAGGGAAGTAGATTGTGTTCGATCTTACCACGACATTTAGCGAAAGCGGTTTGAATTTTCGACTTCTTTACCAGTTAATTGAAGTTAGCGACACTTCAAACGGATTCTGCTCTTAAATCTTCAATCAACTGCGCTAGATGATCCCTACTAGCTTGGTAAATCTCGCCACAGAACTGACAGGTAGCTTCTGCTCCATCGTCTTTTTCAATCATATCTTGGAGTTCTGCTTCTCCGAGGATCTTCAAAGCTCCCAAGACTCGGTTGAACGAACAAGGGCAATCAAAGCGTATCATCTGAACTTCTGGCAGGATAACTAAACCGAGATCGCCCAGCAAGCGATTGAATATGTCAGGTAAGGTCAAACCTTGCTGCATCAGAGGGGTAAATCCCGATAATTGACCGACGCGCTCCTCTAGAGTTGCTACTAACGCTTCGTCTCTAGCTGCTTTGGGCATCACTTGTAACAGGATTCCTCCCGATGCCGTCACGCCTTCCGCTCCGACGAAAACCCCGACTATTAAAGCCGATGGGGTTTGTTCGGAGGTGACTAAGTAGTTGGCGATATCATCTCCTACTTCGCCAGACACTAGCTCGACCGTGCTGGAATAGGGATAGCCATAGCCGATATCCCGCACGACATAAACAAATCCCTCGCGACCGAGCGCTCCGCCAACATCTAATTTTCCTTGCTCGTTCGGCGGCAATTCTACGCTGGGATTGTCTACATAGCCGCGTACCGTTCCGTCGAGTCCCGCGTCGACTAATAATCCCCCCATCGGTCCATTGCCTCTGATGCGAATGTTTACTCTCGATCCTTCGCGTTTCATATTAGAAGCGAGTAACAGTCCAGAAGTCATAGCACGTCCCAAGGCGGCTGTTGCGACATAGGAGAGTTTGTGTCGCACTCTTGCTTCTTGGGTCAAACGGGTTGAAATCGCTCCCACTGCTCGTATGCCACCATCTGCTGCTGTCGCCCGTATTAATTGGTCTGCCATAGTTGATTTTTTGCCGATCGTACTTGATATAACTTAACAAATATTTATGCTTCAAAGGGGTTTAGGCACCGTCTCCGAGCAGGTAGAGACAACCGAACCGAGGTGCGATCGCTAATAAATCTGTACAGGTTTGAGCCAATTGAGCCAAGTAGCAATTTTAATCCAAAAATTTCCTCCTCGATGACTTCCGCTCTTGATAATTTCTTTACCTTTTCTTGAAAATAACTGACTCTAGTTTAAAGTTTTGATGAACCTAGTAAAAACACGTAGACAGTTACCCACCAAAGTGTTATCAAAGAATTATAAAAAGTATTGTTTTTAGAAATTAAAGTACTAAATTAAGCATTTATTAACGAAAAGATAAAGAAAAATAAGCAAAAATTAGTCTGAATTATTTTAAACTGTTTGCTAAATATTTATTCTTTTTTTACTCTAAATGTAGCGAATGAGTAGATTGCTTTTTGTTGGCACAAGTCCCAAAATTAAAACGATTTTAGCCCAAAAATTGAGATAATAATGAGTAAAAACTTGTACCCCCTAGTTAAAACTAGAAATGTCAAAAACAGCATGGCTTCAGAGCTGAAAACTCAGCCAAGCCAAAAACCTTGGTGGAATCGTCCGCTCTGGGGGGACAAGAGTCTATTGGAGAAACTGATATGTAAGCTCAGCAAACCTGAAGTATTCGAGGGTGCAATACATTTACACAATCGAGAACTCCTGGAAGCACAAGGCTTTAGCAAGATGGCTAAAGCTATTGATAGCGATAAATTTGGCTCTCAAGAGTTTTTACTTTTTGTCAAGATTAAGTACTTATTGGCTAGTAATTTAGATGGGTATGAAGGATTGTCCGATAGCGCACAACTTCTCGCAGTAGCGCTTAAAGCTAAAGATAGCTTAATGGTACTTAATCAAACTGAATTGCGTTATCAAACCTATAAACAACAGCAGTTTTACAAGTTTGTTGAAGATCTACTGTCTCAAAACTTAGATATAGAAACATTTCGAGGGCGAGTTCAAGCTAAATTAACCGAACTTCTCGTGCAAATAAAAACTGAAGAAGATAAAATGGCTTTGCAAGCTTATGTCAAAGAGTTAAACGATCTTTCAGAACACGAGCTTGGATTAAAACTCCTTGTTTCATTAAAAGGATATTACTGTATCGATTACTCAATCTTGAGCAAAATCGCTGCGATAATCAACCGTCTTGGCAAGAAAGACATACAAGATCTAAAGAGATTAGTTTCTTTAGTGTTAGTTAATTATGAATTCTTCAAAAAACTCAAAAAAATTATTGGTCTTTCTGAAGAAAAAAACACCCCTGAAACTTATGCTAGATTGATTCAATATCTTGCACTCAACCACAAATATCAACTTGCATTTTTGAAATTTCAGGAGTTAGAGGCGGTTCTGTGGCAATGGTGTAAACACTACCAAGCTATTCTCGCTATTCGTCAACAATATCCGCCTAGCCAATACAAGCAACCGAAAGATTTTTCTCAAGAAATCCCCGGTTTAAAAATTTATCTAAAGTATAAAAATTGGTTAAGCGATCGCAAAGCTTAACTATTTACATGGGTTTGAATCCCTCACCTCGTCCAAGCGAGAATTTCTGTACGTGTATTGGGATTGACGATCGCATCCTTCTCTGCTAATCTAAAGGCATTGCAAGTAATAAAAGTTTTAGAAATTATTAAATGCTTAACAGCATTACGCCCTATTTTTATTTTTGGTTTATGTCGGTTCGCCAAAGGTGAATCCAGTTTCTACTGGCAACCAATGGCGAACCGCAGAGTAAAATCTGCGGTTTTTGTTTTGTCTAAAACGCTCGCTCTCAACTTGAAGAAACGCAAAATGACGCTATTGTCGAACTATTTTTACGGTTTTTACTTTTTTTGGCCCAGACCAGTTCCGGGTAGCTAGAGTCGTGTAGCTAATTTCTTCCATCACCTTGCCCGGAACCGAAATCGGAACCGGGCTTTTTAATTGCTTATTTTCGTCAAAGGAACTATTAACTATGTTGAATGCCAAACTCGCCCTCAAATCTCATCCCGAACAAAAAACCATCGTTCCCCTGTCCGATACCATTGCTTTCGGCGGTAGGGAAATCGTCATCATCGGTGGACCCTGTGCCGTTGAAAGTTTAGAACAGATGGAACGAGTTGCCAGTCACCTCAAACCTACCCCCATTCAAGCGTTACGGGGAGGGGTTTACAAACCGAGAACCTCTCCCTACGCTTTCCAAGGATTGGGATTGGAAGGACTCAAGATCCTGGCCGACGTTAGGCGACGTTATAAAATGCCCGTCGTTACAGAAGTAATGTCAATAGAACAGATAGAAGCGATCGCTGCCCATGTGGATATCCTACAAGTCGGCAGCCGCAATATGCAAAACTACGATTTACTCAAAGCATTAGGACAAGTGAATAAACCCATACTCCTCAAGCGTGGTCTAGCAGCTACCCTTGAGGAGTTTGTTTATGCGGCAGAATATATCTTAAGTCACGGAAATCCAAACGTAGTGCTTTGCGAACGAGGCATTCGCAGTTTTGATTCTTATACTCGTAACGTACTCGATTTAGGGGCAGTAGCCGCTCTCAAACAGATTACTCATTTGCCGATTATCGTCGATCCCTCCCATGCTGTCGGCAAGCGGGAGTTGGTCGCACCGATGGCAAAAGCTGCGATCGCGACTGGTGCGGATGGTTTAATCATCGAGTGTCATCCAGAACCGGACAAGTCGGTTTCCGATGCCCGTCAAGCTCTTTTCCTAGAAGAAATGGTCGATTTAACCCGCATTCTAGAACCGATTGCAGCAGCTGTAGGACGCTGCTTTCCGAAACTCGCACTTCCTGCGATCGTCCCTTAATTGCCGTCTTTAAGGGTTAAGCCAAATACACCAAGTTGAAAGATCGCGGCGAAAAGCGCGATCTTCTCTATTTAGATGGATTAAATCCGAGCTATCTTTTTTAGAAAATAAATCCTTGGATTATTCTTAATTAACGAAAAAGATAAAAAAAATATAAAAAGGCGCTAAGATTTTGATTATTTAAATTGCATGATTTCAACGATTAGTACGAGCGATTAATCTATTTCTTTTATTTCCTTACTATCTTTATCCCTAGCCAAGGTTGGATAGAAAATTAAAGACTTTTCCGTATATTGTTTGAAAAATCGTTAAGATGACAGTAGCATAATTATCAGAATTTTTTACTGGTAAAATAGTAAGTTACTAGAAGTGTAGTACACACTGTTTTCTTCATTACAACTATGATCGAATCATCTGTTAATGCAATTGATGAACCACAATTACCACGAGAGGAGAGGGTAATCCAACTAAAAAATGTCATAGAAACCCTACGCATCGCCGATGAAATTGCTACTCAAGGCTATTTAATTACTAGCTCCGAACTAGCAGATTTAATGGATATTAACGCGAGCGCCGTAACCAGTCGCGGCGATAATTGGTCGTGGCGGAACTGGGTTGTCTCGCGGGTAAGACGAGAAGGCAATCAAATCCTCTGGCAACTCGAAAGAGTCGATTAAAAATCGTGTGTGAGAAACAAACGATTGAAAGATTTTCCCATGCTTTCTTAATTCTCCAAGCTATAAATTCGCCCTCGCCAGTGGGTAGGTTTTTGAAAAGCAGAAATAAAAATCCGCAACACCGCTAACGGATCTGCCAAAGGAGAAAGCCAGAATAACCGCACAGCAGGCGAGGGTTTTTCGCCTCGATAGTAAGAAGGAGCGATCGCCCCCAGTAGTGCAAAGCGAATGGCAAGTAAAAAAAGGTTCAATCCGACTGCTGCTTTTAAGGTAGGAAAAGAATATCCTAAACCCAGACAGGTTAATAAAATTGCAGAAACAAACAGCGGCAATCCCTGCGTCCCCAACAGCAGCCACAAATCGCCCCAGAGTTGACTGGAAGAAGCAGCATCTTTGAGATCGAGCGATCGCCCCCACTCTTGCCAAGTTTCCCTCGCCCCTTCATACATTCGCACTCGAATGACTTTAGCACCGTCTAAGAAACCCACTTTGAATCCTTGGGTAGCGGCGTAGCGAGCAAGGGTTACGTCGTCGCAAAACGAACTTGCCGCACTGCTATATCCTCCCAACCTCTCTAAAACCGAACGACGACAGAAAAAACACTGTCCGTTTGCCATGACTCTTTCCGGTACTTGCTCCCTCACGCCTGCCGAATTGAATCGGTACAGTAACGTCATCAACAGGGCTGGTTGCAACCACCATTCCCCCGGATGGCGGAGGATAAACTGGGGCGACAGGGAAACGAGATCGTATCCTTCTTCCTCTGCTGCTGCCAGCAAACTCGCCACTAAGCCGGGTTGAGGTTGTGTATCGGCATCGATGCCCAAAATCCATTGACTTTTAGGGGAACTGTTCAAAAAACCCGTATGTAGTGCCCAAGGACGACCGACCCAACCGCGAGGGAGGGGATCGTCCGTCATTAGGCGAAAACGGGGATCTTTTTGGGCGGCTGCTTTAACCCGTTCCTGCGTCCCGTCTTGGGAATGGCTATCGACGACAATAATTTCCCGCACTTCGTAGCTTTGCCGACTCAACCCCGCCAGACAAGGATCGATTCGTTCCGCTTCATTGAGGGTAGGAACGATGATGCTGACCGTTCCTAACAGGTCTGGTGTGGGGTTTTTGGGTTCGAGGGGCGGACGGCGACCGGAACCCCTCAAAAGACGGGAGAGAAGAATTGGGATAGCGGTTCCCTGGAATAGCAACAGTCCAAGGGAAATCGCACCCAGAATTTCTTTGCCCAGCAATCCAGCTATCACCAAGAACCTCCGGGAAGCCCCGTGAGTTCGCGCTGGGGAGGGATAGGAGCGGCGGTTAAGAGGCTCGATGCCTCGAAAACCGCCACATAATCTTCAACTATAAACCGCTTCTCTTTATCCACTTGCTACCTCACTAATTGATATGATTGGAGCATGAAACAAACACTGACACTGGTTTGTAAGCTTAAACCTACACCTGAACAAGCCCCTCAAATTGAGGCAATGCTTCAGGCGTTTGCCGATGGCTGCAATTTTGCCAATGAATCCGTGAATCCAAAAGTTACAAACAAGGTAACGATTCAGGCACAGACTTATGGGCAGTTGCGCTCTCGGTTTGGTTTGAGCGCTAATCAAGCAGTGCGTGTTTGTGCCCGTGTTGCAGCTAACCGGAAAACCGCAAAGCTCAAAGGCAAATCGGTTAAAACGTTCAAACCAACTAGCGCTGATTATGACGCTCGAATCTTTGCGTTTCGAGAAAAGGATTGGTCGGTGAGCCTGACTTTGTTGGGGCATCGGGAACAGATCGAACTCGATGTTGGCAAATACCAGAGTGGCAAGCTCAAAGGGAGAAAACCGACATCTGCAACGCTGTGTAAACATCGCGACGGGCAATTCTACATCCACATTCAGGTGAGCGATGAAACGCCACAGCCAATTAAATCTAATCATGTCATCGGCGTTGATTTCGGCAGACGAGACATTGCTGTAACGAGCGATGGAAAGAAGTGGGACGGTAAACCCATCGAGAAAGTTAGAGACAAATTTTCCAAGACAAGAGCATTGCTCCTGGCAAAAGTCTCGAAAGGCACAAGAACGACGCGCCGTAGGGTGCGCAAGATCTTGAAACGGCTGTCGGGAAGAGAGCGATGCTATCAAGCTTGGTTGAACCACAACATCAGCAAACGCATCATTGAAACTGCAAAATCTCAAAGCGCCATGGTTGCCATTGAAAATCTGACTGGCATCAGAGATAGAACCAATCAGCAACCGCGAAACAAGACAGAACGGAGACGTTCTAACTCTTGGGCATTTTACCAACTTCGCACCTTCGTGGAATACAAAGGACTCAAGGAAGGGATTGGGGTTGTTGCGGTCAATCCTGCCTACACAAGCCGAACTTGCCACGTCTGCAATCATTTGGGATTGCGCAGTGAGAAGCGGTTTAAGTGTGGCAACTGTGGATGGCATGGCGATGCTGATGTAAATGGCGCAATTAATATTTCTAAGCTTGGGGCAGCGTTTGTAAGCCTGCCTGGAGGCTCGAATCTAAGTTTTTCTTTGAACCGCGATGATTCAGGGCTACTGAAAGCTCCGCCCTTCTAGGGCGGAGTTGCTTACTCGGGCATGACTCCTATAGGGACTTTTACGGAGGCGATCTCGGTCATTTCCGTAGCGACCATTTCATCGGAGGATTGCATTGCAGCTTGGCTAGCCCCAGCGCGTGCCAATTGATAAAATGCGATCGCGGGCACTACTCCTAAAATGACCCCTAAGAAGACAGGAATGTAGATCCCAGCAGCCACACTCATAATGGTGGCAAACGCAAAGTTGCTGAGATATATGGCTAATGGAAGTCCCAATTGTGTCCGAGGCAGGGTTACGGGTTTTGCTTTCCATAGCAGAGTTGCTACGGTCATAAATACCGTTCCCGTTCCCAACCAACCAGCAAAGTTTTGATAGGGCATGCCAAAGAAAGCGCCCGGTTGCTCCCAAATCCAAAACGGCATGGTGGTTTGACTCATAGCGGGATCGAGAACGAAGTCCCAAGAAGTTAACATGGTTGCACCGAGAGCGATCGCGCCCACATATTGTACCCAATTCGGAATTTGACGGCTTTCCAAGCCCGCACGGGCAAGCAGATAGGCGCTAAATCCCAGATAGAACCAAGATAGGGGAATGGTAAAGGGCACTAAACCCGCCACCTTATAGCCCAAGCCGGTCAGATAGCGGTAGTGACCGAAGGGAAAGCCCGTACTCGTTCCCAGCAGTTCGCTACACAGAGACAGAGCGATCGCCGGCGCCATAAACCCCAGCCAGTGCCACAGTCCCAAGGTTCGATAGGCGTAGACGGCAACGGCAGCCGTTGCTAAAAGCATATAAACTACGCCACCCCCCGCCATCGACCAAGCAAAGGCAGTTTTACCGAATTCTGGCAGGTTGACGACAAATTCAGGATTCGGCAAGACGATTAATAATCCTGCCAAGCCAAAAGCCATCGATAGGATATGACCGATTAGTAAAAAGCGCTCAGCACTGATAATGGGTTTCATTAATTTGATATCCAGCGTTCAAATAGAGAGATGGATTAGTAATAGTTTACAAATCTTTATGAGAATAGGTAACGCAAATCTAAAAATTCTCTTAAAAATCGTGATTGCTGAAGATAACCTATGGAAATATTGGCACTTTGCCTCTTAACAAACGATCTTAGTAGTAAGAACGCAAAAGTGCCGATCGCTACTAAAATCGGTCGCCCCAAAAATTTTGATAGACTGATAGAAATATAAGATAAGGGCAGTAGGCATTTCACCGAGCCGCGATCTGATGAACTCATTTCTTTCTGACACCGCCAAAATCCTCGTCCGTCCGGCACAGTATCGCGACTTAGAAGCGATCGAGGTTCTAGCCGCCGAGTCTTCCGAAGTCGAACGGTTGAGCGATCGCGCGAACATAGGCGAGCAAGTGCAACAACTCCGACGCTGGTACGGGCCTCTTAAGTTTTTGAGTCTTTTTCCCAATCCGTTTCAGTACCATTTTTGCGTTTACGTTGCCGAGCTAGTAAAAGCAGACAATCGCAACGCGCACAAACTGCTAGGTTGGATTCAAGTTGCCCCCTTCAACAAAACTCGCAGCACCTGGCAAGTAGGTCGGGTATCGATCGCAAGATCGGGCGATTGCCCGGAAACCCTGGTAGATCCGCTAGCGATCGGTTCGCAACTGTTACGCTACTGCTTTGAAACTATTTGGGAAGCAAGAACCTGGGTTCTGGAACTCGATGTCAACGAAAAAGATGCTTTGGCATTATATCGACACAATGGGTTTCAGCCGTTAGCTCAGATGACCTATTGGTCGCTCGCTCCCGATTTGCTAGCAGAGTTGGCGCAAAACGACCCGGACTTGCCCAATCTGCTGCCGATTAGCAACGCAGATGCTCAATTACTCTTCCAATTGGATTGTGTTTCGATGCCGCCTCTGTTGCGCCAAGTCTTCGACCGTCACGTCCAGGACTTCAAAACCAGCTTTGTCAACACGCTGCTGGCAAAATTCAACCAATGGTGCCATCGTACCGAGACGATTAGCGGTTACGTTTTTGAACCGCAGCGCAAAGCAGCGATCGGCTATTTTCAGTTAAATTTGCAGAAAAATGGTTCTCGTCCCCATCAAGCTAGACTGACCGTTCACCCAGCCTACACCTGGCTCTATCCCAAGTTACTCGCTCAAATGGCGCGACTTGTAAAAGATTTACCGTCTCAAGATCTCGAACTGGTATCGGCAGACTACCAGCACGAACGGGAAGAGTATCTGGAAAAATTAGGAGCGCAAAGAATAGCGCATACGTTACTCATGTCTCGTTCCGTATGGCACAAATTAAAAGAGACGAAACCAGAAGGGTTGCAGTTGTCAGAAATGCTTCAGGGATTGCAAGCAATTCCTCGTACTCCAATCCCTAGCAGAATGTCTTGGCAAAAAGTCCCGTTTCAGTCGCCGCCAATCACCTCTCGTCGTCCAGAAAGTTCGGAAATTCCCTCCAACTCGTCGTCTAAAAATGGGAAAACCTCTGACGGAGCTTCAGAAGGATCGGATATCAACCCTCAATTCTAAAAAAAGAGTCATTGATGCCAAAAATCTCTGCCTTGGGATTGGATGTGGGTAAAAAGCGGATTGGCGTGGCGGGGTGCGATGGGACGGGGTTAATCGCCACCGGCATAACTACCATCGAGCGAACCTCCTTCGAGCGAGACCTAGAGCAGCTCAGGCAACTCGTCGAGGAACGAGACGTCCAGATACTGGTCGTTGGTTTGCCCTATTCGATGGATGGCAGTCTGGGATTTCAGGCGCGGCAAGTACAAAAATTTGCTCGGCGACTATCGAAAGCCTTGCAATTACCCGTCGAATACGTTGACGAACGGCTGACCTCCCTAGAAGCCGAACAGCAGTTAAAAGAGCGCAAACAATTTTCTAGCCGCGACAAAGGAGCGATCGATCGCCTAGCTGCTGCGATTATTTTACAGCAGTGGCTCGATAGCCGTCGCTCTAGTCAGTTATCAGTCACTAGAGAATGAGCGCGAGGAAAAAATTAATCTAACAAGGGCAAAAATAAAGTGACGAAATAGTAAACCAAAGGAGCAGTAAAAACATAACTATCCGTGCGGTCTAGAATTCCGCCGTGTCCGGGAATTAATTGTCCCGAATCTTTTACGCCTGCATCGCGTTTCATCATCGATTCGGTTAAATCTCCTAGAAGACTGACAATGCCAATTAACACCCCTAAAATCAGCCCCGTTATTTGCCAATAGGGCCACTCTAAATACCAGGCTCCAATTTCTGCAACGGTGATACTTCCTAAAATGCCAAAAATAGTGCCTTCAACTGTCTTTTTTGGACTAATGTGCGACAGTTGAGTGCGACCAAAGAACTTGCCCGTGATGTAGGCACTGATATCGGCTGCAATAATGCAACCGAATGCCAGAAAAGTAATGACTAAAGCTGGCGGAAACAGCTTAAGGTGCATCCAAGACTCGGGCCAAAAACCCATCAAAGGCAGATTGCTGCTAGCAATACTGACTGGCATTGTGGCTGGCATAAAACCAATCCGCAATCTAATCCAATAGCTGGGAAGATAGCCACCGTAAAATAATCCGAGAATCGAGGTCGATATGTCGGCAATCGTCGCTAATTTGGGCTGAAACAGCAGATAAAAGCAGATTAGAGCGCCCGTCAAGGGAAATACGGCATCGGTTAGCGTAGGCGCGATCGCAGCCGTGACGAGCAATAATTGAGAGAGGACCAATGTCGTCTTAGCAGCAGGTGCAATGCCTTTGGCACGAACCAGTTGGAAATATTCCCGTTGTCCCAAAAAGACAATGACTCCAATTCCTAGAGTGAAGTACCAGCCCCCGACAATAATCATCCCCAAAGCCAGGGGGATCGCAACAATAGCACTAACAATACGAGACCAAGGCATATTATTGTTTTTAGAAAAAAACCCAGTGGCGAAAATAAATACCAGCCAGGTCAGGTTAAGAAATCCTTATGAAAGGTTAACAAATTCCTGTATTCAAATTGTATAAATTTTGGATGGATCGTAGGGAGCGATCGCGCTCTCAGGAATCCAACTTTTCGCCGCTCAAAATAAAAATGGGATCGACTGCGGCGAAGATTTGATGAATTCCGCGCGTCTCCAAGCGATTGACGGCTGCTTGAACTACGTCAATATTGCGCGCTTGTAACTTTGCCAAGCCTTCTGAGATCAGGTAAAGACTTTCTAGATTGGCTGCCGTTGCGACGACTCTGCCTCCGGGTTTTAGGTATTGCCAAACTTGCTTCAAAATCTCTTCAATCGGTCGCCCTCCTTCAATACAAACGCGATCCGGCAAAGGATGCAGCCCTTCAAGACAATCTGGGGCGCTTCCTTCGATGACTTCTACATTGGCGACGCTAAAGCGATCGCAGTTGCGACGAATCAAGCTGGCAACTTCTTCGTCTCGTTCTACTGCAATAATTTTTCCTTTGGGACAGAGCAATCCTGTTTCTACTGGAATAGTGCCAGTTCCTGCCCCAATATCCCATAAAACCGAATCGGCTTTTAATCTGAGGGCAGAGATCAACAGCAATCTTACCTCTCGCTTGCTTAAGGGAATGCCGGGCAAGCGCTCGAATAGATCGTCGGAAATGCCGGGAGTTGTATAGGGCCAAAGCATAGCGATCGCAAAGACGAACGACGGACGAGGAGATAGACATCAGAAATGATTTTCCTTGCCAAATCTTTTTCTTGTCCTCGACTTCTTCTATTTTCGACTAACTTCTTAAGTTGTGATGGTGCAATTTCTATAATTTCTATAGAAGTCAATATGGCAAAGAAGCGATCCTTTGAGTGCGAGAAATTGTGCAAAAGAATTAACCTCGCATTTACTTTCCGGATTCCCAAGGAAAATATTCCGATATTTTGGTTTTTAATGGCTCAAAATAGCAATAATTGCCAATTTAAGGAAATTATACCCTAAGGAATCGGTGTTTGCTTCTTCTAACGTCTTTACAGATACAATATCCAGGATAAGCTAACCAGACAATTGCAATACGATTGCAATAATGATGGTAGAAATGTCTAAAAGCTAGATTTTTCTGGTAAATTTACAAAAAACTCAAGAAATGTCTGGACTCTGTTTCGCTCAGCTTGCAACAAAAGGCATGTTAGAGCGAGCCAGACTATTTGAGAATTTAATAAAGACATTTGCTTAAAACCAACAGACAAAATCTAGCATCAATTCCCTCTACCCTGACCGAGAAAAGAAACTAACGATCTCAACAGCAAGATTTTAGTGACTCTCTAATAGATTGCCTAACTGTTATGGTTGTTCCCTCCGCTCAAAATAAAATAATGGTTGTAGATGACGATCCGGCAGTTCGTTACCTAATTTCTCGTTTTTTTAGCTATAATAACTATGAAATTGCCGCCGCAGAAGATGCGAAAACTGCTCGTAAAATCTTCCAAATATTTCAACCAGATTTGGTAATTTTAGATGTCAATCTTCCCGACGATAGTGGCTTCAATCTCTGCCAAGAAATTCGTCAAACAGGGAAATTTGTTTTGATGTTAACCTGTCTTACAGATGCCAATTATGTATTAAAAGGATTTGAAAGAGGAGCTGACGATTATCAAACTAAACCATTTAATCTAGAGATTCTCAAGGCTAAAATTGAAGCCTTATTAAAACGACGACAGGTTCCTAATGACGTAATATCTCCCCTGGTTTCTTCTTATTCACCCCGCCTCATTTTTGATAACTTAATTATCGATCCTCAAAAATTCGAGGTAGTAGTAGGAGAAAAAATAGTATCTCTAACCGCTTTAGAGTTTGAGTTGTTGTATTTTTTAGCTAGCCATCCCGATCGCGTTTGGGAACGTTCGGAATTAATTTTATCAGTCTGGAGTCAAAATGATGAGATCGGTGCCGAAAGGAAAGTTGACGTTCATATCGGTCAAATTCGTAAAAAAATCGGCGATTTTGACAGCAAATGGATTAAGACTATTCGCGGTAAAGGTTATATGTTTGAGCCACCTGTTTGGAAATAGGAAATGCAAATTAAAATTGCAAATATATTAGTTTGTTAACTTGAAAATGAGCAGCAAAAAAGTAACCAATTAAAACATCGCTACAAAAGTTGCTGAAGCGCTTGGTCTACTCTTTTGCTCACGGCTTCCCAAGAATATTCTGCCTTAACCAATTCGTAAGCAGCAGCAGTCAGTTTCTCAACTAGGGCATTTTTCGACCAAAGCTGTTCTACGGCATCGGTTATCGCTTCAATTTCGTCTCTAATTAAGAGATGCTCGCTATCTCTGACGTTTAATCCCTCTGCCCCTTTAGTAGTACTGACTGCCGGACAACCAGATGCAAAAGCCTCCAGAAGTTTTAAACGAGTGCCTCCTCCTTGCTGTAAAGGAACGACCATAACACTAGCAGCAGCTAAATAAGGTCGAATGTCTGGAACGCTTCCGGTCACGATGATTCCCGGTTCTAACTCGGCAGCTTGCAGCATCGATTTGGTCGGGCTTCGTCCTACCAGCAGCAGGCGACAATTTGGGTTAATTTTTCGCAGTCGAGGATAAATTTCTTCTATGAGTAACTTCGCTGCAACTTTGTTGGGAGGATAAGAAAAAGTTCCCATGTAGATTAAATTGTGTTGTTTTTCCCCGAACCCTTCAGGAGGATTGCATTGCTTGAGGCGAACGCAGTCATAGGAAGCTACATCAATTCCGTTAGGAATCGCTTGGGGTTGAAATTGCCGCCCGTACAACGTCTTTACAAGAGCGACATCTTCTTCGCTACAAACCCATGTTTGATCGGCTTTACGAATAAAATCTAACTCGATCGATTTAAGGCGCGGCAATCTCATTTTTAAGGCGCCGTGTTTTTGCTCGAAGAGATCTGCTTCAATATTGTGTTCGTCAAAGATAATTCGACATTTTTGGCGTTTTATAATTTTAAGATAGCGATACAACCATATCTCTTCGACTATAGTTAAATCTGGCTGAAATTCTGCTAATACTTTTTCTAATTCTTTGGCAGCAGCTTGTTGATACAACCTATCCACATCGGGATGGGCATTGGGGCGAAGCAACCAGGCACGGCGTTTCCAATTTTCCCAAGACGAAACGGACTTGGCAAGCGTGTAGGGATACCAAAAGTCAATTCCTGCGGGCACTTGCGAACTCGCGCTCCACTGACAGATAGAAAAAACCCCTACCGAGCCATATTGCATCATAATGTTGATATTTTGCCAGTTGCGCAGCTCCACGCCACCTGCTGGGGGGTAGGGTTTTTCCTTGGTAATAAAGAGAGTACGAACCACGTTATATTATGCAAATATTGTGTTTTTCTTAATGTATCAAGCTCTCTTGCAAATAACATCATCCTTGTGGTTCGATGACTTCAAATTCTGCCTCTTCTAAAGACAAAAAAAGTGGCTCGTCGCTCTTTTCAAGCGGATTTTCCTCTAACTTGACTATCCAACGTCCCGACGTTTCCCTTGCTAGGATCCGTCCCAGAATCCCTGCTGCATAATCGGGATAAAGTACCCGAACCAGGGTTCCTACCTGTACCATTGCTTCACTGTGACATATCATAGCTTAGTTAAGTCCTGATTAATAATAGGTTAAAAGAGGAGCAAAAAAATAGAAGATTTGGGTCTTAGCTTTCTCAGCTTTGTTGCTCCGCGCTATAAACAAGGCTAATGAATACTTAGAAGACATCTGAAAAGTAAAAAACGCGGCTCATGTGTAAAATATGTGCAGGAGAAGTAATGTCAGCATGCTATGGAATTTCCCCTGAACGATTTGCTCAATCGAGACAAATGCACGCAATTTTGGAGCATTTTCATCCGGATGGCTTGAGCTGTCCCAACTGTAAAGCTGGGGTGGAACAAGCCCGAAGATTTAGAACCACGCATCGCTCTCAGTTGAGAGTTTATCGCTGTCGTGTGTGCGACCACACTTACAACCTCTACAGTGGCACGTTACTAGCGCAACATCACCTGAGACCTGAACGGGTTGTGTTGTTGTTGCGAGGCATCCTCAAGGGAGAGTCCACTAAAAGCTTGGCAGGAGAATTACAGTTAAATTACAAAACGGTGTTAACCTTACCTCATCAACTGCAAGCTCGTGCCGAGCAGTTACAATCGCAGGAACCCGTACCTGACACTCGAACTGAAACCGATGAGATGTTTCAGAAGGCGGGGGAAAAAAGGAGAGCAGCATCTTGACCCGTTTGACCCACCTCGACGACGAGCGAACAAACGACGAGGTAAAGGCACCTAGGATCATGACCGACCACCAGTGGTTGGAACGGTTGGACGAAACAGTGGGCAAGTCCGATTGCGAGTAGTGAGGAACACTACAGGTGAAATACTGGTTAATCATGTGCATCAATTCACAGTAATTGAGAGTCAGCTCTTCACTGACGAATCAGCCAGTTATAATCACGTCATTCGTCCTCATGCTACTGTTTGTCATAGTCAGCATAAATGGGCAAGGGATGATGAGGGAGATGGGCTTCGAGAAGTTCATGTCAACACAGTTGAAGGGATGTGGACAGATATGAGGAATTTCTTGAGCTCCTTTAAGGGTGTTCACCAAGAGCGCCTGAGTGGTTATGTTGCTATTTTTGAGTTCAAGGGAAACCTCAAACGCATCTGCCCTGCCTTCATTGCCTCACTGGTTACTCCGCACACTTCTTACTTATGAGCCAAAAAACGCTACAGATGCTCGAGGAAAAAGCCTTACACCCAGAGCAGCTGACTAATTGATAATTCGCAATTCGCCATTAAAATATAAAAACAAAGAACCCGAACTATTTGTTCGAGATCGGAGCGCGAGTTAACCGATCTCAGCGATCGCAGCAGATGCAGAATGTTTGAAGGCTGAACCTAATAACGAGAAACGATCTACTCATTTTGCCCAGATGCTCGAAAAGTAGGAACGGTTTCTTCTTCAGAGGAGGGAGGCAACATGGATTCCACCGTCCGTCGGGATGGACGAGGTTTGCCCGATCCACCGCCTTTTAAGAAGGCCTCTTCTAGATTTTTAATGACGATATAAAGGATAGGAGCAAACAACAGACTCAAGAAAGTGGCTACCAACATGCCACCAAAAACGGCAGTTCCCAGAGACCAACGAGCGAGAGAACCCGCACCCTTTGCCGTCACGAGAGGCATGAAACCGACTAGGGTAGAAATTGCCGTCATGAGAATTGGTCGGAAGCGCTGTTCTGCGGCATAGAGTGCTGCTTGAGTAATGCTCATGCCCAACTCTCGCGATTGGTTGGCAAATTCCACAATCAGAATCGCGTTTTTGCTTGCCATCCCGATGAGCATTACCAGACCCACCTGACAATAGATATTGTTATTGACCACGGGCCAAAGTCCGCCCGCCTGGAAGATATTGGCTCTGAACCAGATGCCTCCTAGAGCGCCCAAAACGGCTAGAGGCACGGTGAGCATGATGATAGCGGGATCGATGTAGCTTTCGTACTGAGCGGCTAGAACTAAGAAAACCATGACAAAACCCAAGCCGAAAATAATCGGCGCAGCACCGCCAGAAGATTTTTCTTCTAGGGCGGTTCCCGTCCATTCAAAGCCAAAACCGGGTTGTAAGACTTGGGCGGCTATCTCTTCCATGGCTGCGATCGCTTGTCCGGTACTGTAACCGGGTGCGGGAGCGCCTTGAATTTTGATCGAAGGGTAGATATTGTAGTGAGCCACCGTGGGCGGATAGATAAAGTCATTGATATTAACCACGTTGCTCAGTTGTACCATGTTGCCATCGCGCGATCGCACGTACAAGCGGCTGATGTCGTCGGGATTGGAGCGAAACTCGCGGTCTGCCTGCACGTAAACCCGATATTGTCGTTGTCCGAGGACGAAATCGTTGACGTAGTTGGAGCCAAGATAAGTTCGTAGGGTTTCAAAAATTTCGTCGATATCGACGTTGAGCGCCTTTGCCTGAGCGCGATCGATGGAAATCTCCATCTGAGGCGTGTTAGATGTGAAGGTCGTAAATACCAGCGGTCTCGGACTGGGCGATTTGAATTCGGGTCTTTGGTTGGCTGCCGCAACGAGTTTCTGGGCATTGTCGATCAGCGCTTCCATCGGAAGAAGTTGGCGGTTTTGCAACTGAAACTCAAAACCGCCAGACTGACCTAATCCGTCAACGGGAGGCGCATTCACGGCAAAGGCTAGCATGCCCGTAAGACTTCCAAGTTTCTGGTTGGCTTGAGCGAGCAATCCATAGACCGAGTTTTCTGCGCCGGGGCGTTCGTCCCAGGGTTTGAGAGGAGCAAAGCAGATCAGTTTATCGGAGCCATTACCATCAAAGCCAAAACCAACCAGACAGAATCTGCCTCGAATTCCCTTAATGTCGCTCATAAGCTTATCGATCTGTTCTGCTTGGGCGGCGGTGTAGTTGAGGGAAACGCCAGCTGGGGCTTGACCGATAATGATAAAGTATCCCTGGTCTTCTTCTGGAACAAATCCACTCGGAACGATCTGATAGATCCCTATCGTTATTACCAAACCTGCAACAAAAATGCCGACGACCAGCATTTTAATGCGGGTCAGAAATTCTATAAACCTTCTGTATTGTCGGTTGACCCACTCGAAGAATCGATTGAACAAGCGGAAGAATGCGCCCAGAGGACCTTGGGCTTCCTGCCTGGGGCGCAGCAGGACGGCTGACATGCTCGGCGAGAAGGTGATGGCGTTAAAGGTAGACAGGGCGATCGCAAAAGCGATCGTTAGCGCGAATTGCCTGTAGACGATGCCCGTACTGCCGGGGAAGAAAGAGACGGGGATGAATACTGCCATCAATACGATTGAGGTGGCGATGACGGCTCCAAACAATTCTTCCATCGAATCGAGGGCGGCTTGCATCGGTCGCATGCCATGCTCGATTTTTTTAGCGATCGCTTCAACGACAACGATTCCGTCGTCTACGACCAACCCCGTGGCTAACACGCAGCCGAACAAGGTTAACTGGTTGAGTTCAAACCCAAACATCAACAGAAACGCCATCGCCCCAATCAGGGCAACGGGGATGGCAATGGCGGGAATTAAGGTGGTGCGCCAGTCTTGCAAGAAGACAAAGATGATCGCAACTACTAACGCGATCGCTTGCACCAGCGCCAAAACTACTTCTTGAATCGAAGAAGTGACGAATAGAGTCGGATCGAATCCCACTTCTCCTTTCATGCCAGGTGGGAATTGCTTTGATAGCTCGGCTAGTTTGGCTTTGATGGCATTAGCCGTATCCAGAGCATTGCTGCCGGGCAACTGATAGACTGGCAAACCGATGGCTGGCAAACCATTCCAGATTACGTCTGTGTCATAACTCTCTGCACCTAATTCGGCTCGACCTACATCTTTTAGTCGAATTAGAGTGCCGTTATCCCCCACCTGAATAACCAGGTTTTCTGCTTCTTCGACGTTCTTAATCCGACCGACGGCTCGCAGGGGGATTTCATATTGTTGCTCGTCTGGAGCTGGCTGCTGACCGATTTTTCCTGCCCCCACCTGAATATTCTGTTCCTGAACGGCACTGACGACATCCCGAGCGTTCAGTCCCCGTGCGGCGAGTTTGTCGGGGTCGAGCCAGATCCGCATGGCATATTTCCGTTCCCCAACGAGCTGTGCCCTACCAACCCCTTTAATCCGCCTAATTTCGTCAAGAACGTACAAGTCAACGTAGTTACTGATGAATGAGGTGTCGTAGATGTACTCTCCGTTCTCATTTTTTTCTGAGTAAAAAGCCATCGCCATAAGAATGTTTGGGGAAGCTTTGTTAATTGTCACCCCCGTTTGTCTGACCACCTCTGGCAACTCTGCTTCTGCCTGAGCAACTCGATTTTGAACGTTAACTTGAGCAGTATTTCTGTCTACCTCTGTGGGAAAGGTAACGGTAATATTGGTAACCCCATTGTTGCTCGTGTTGGAGGACATATATTTCATGTCCTCAACCCCGTTGATTTCTCGCTCGATAATCGTTGTGACGGTCTCTTCTGTGGTTCTCGCATCGGAACCGATGTTAGTGGCGGTCACTTGTACCTGCGTTGGGGCGATCTGCGGAAGTTTCGCGATCGGCAGTAGGGGAATGGAGATTGCTCCGACTAGGATAATTACTATGGTGCAGACTGTCGTTAGGACAGGTCGTTTGATAAAGAGAGTGGAAATAGAAAACAGCATAAGCTCCTCGATAAGAGTGAGGGGAAGCAGAGGAACGGGAAGAGGAGGAGACAAGGGGGAGTTAGGGGATTCCGAAGAAGAGGAACCAGACAAACTACTAACCACTAACTACTAACAAATGACCAATCCCCGATCGCCTTCTCACCCATTACTTCTTCTGTTCCGATGCGATCGTCTCTTGGGCAACGGGCGTTCCATCCTGGAGATTGAGCAAACCCGAAGTAATTACTTTTTCACCTGCCTTAATTCCCGATCGCACTGCGTAATCTTGCCCTTGAATGCTTCCCAGAATCACGGGCTTTTGCTTTGCTACTAATGTCGGCTTTCTTTGTTGGTTTTCTGCTTGTTGGGCGACAAAAACAAAAGCTTGTCCGCCAATGCGGGTAACGGCAGTGGTGGGAATTAACACGCCCGGTTGTTGCCCCCAAACGATTCTCGCCTTGACATATTGGTTGTCTCGCAAGCTGCCGTCATTGCGGAAGGTGGCTTTGGCGAGGATGGTTTGGTTGCTGTTATTGACATTGGGGGAGATGAACGTAACTTGACCCTTGACTGCTACCTTGCCATCTGCATCGATCGTCTCGACAGGTAGTCCGGTTCGCAATTGGGCGCGACGTTCTGTGGGAACGCTAATTCGTAGATCGAAGGTTTGGTTATTTGTAATCGTGGTTAGTTCTTCCCCAATTTCGACGTAATCTCCTACTTTACTGGGGAAATCGCCGACTATGCCGTTAATTGGAGCAGTCACGGTGTTAAAGCCCAACATCTGGCTGCTGACTCCTAACTGTCCTTCAGCTCTTGCCACGGCTGCCTTTTGACTGTCTATGTTAGCTAATGCCTGTTCGACTCGTTTTTCGGCTGCTTGTAAAGATTTGACGGAGGCATTGAGCGATCCTCTCAGAGAATCGCGGGTTTTAATTCGGGATGCGAGTTGCGCTTTCCTGGTATTGAGGTCGCGGGTGCGATTGTCTAAATCCTGTTGGGATTGTGCCCCTTCCTTGACTAGAAAAACGAAGCGAGCGTAATTTTTTTGCGCCAATTCTAATTCGGCTTGAATGTCTTGTACGTCCGCATCTGCTCTCGCCAAATTAGCCCTAGCCTCTTCGACTTGGGCTTCTGCTCGCGCGCGTTCTGCTTCTGCTGCCCTCAAGTCAGCTTGTCTTGCATTGAGATTAGCTTTCTCGATGTTGACTTGCGAGGCGGCGGCTCTTACGTTTTCTTGCTCTCTGGTCGGTTGCAGTTCGACGATTTTCTGCCCTGCCGCGACTCTCTCGCCACTATCGACGAAAATCCGCAGAATTCGACCGTCGATTCGTGGTGCCAAGCGAACTCTCTGTTTGGCTTCGAGATTCCCTACGTATTCGCTGCTGTCGGAAACCAATCCTTTTGCGGCTGCTTGCATTTTGACCTGAAAGGCTGGCGGACCGCCAGCCCCTCCCTGCTGTTTGCCGGGGCTGCACGCTGCCGCGAGCAGAGAAAGGGCAATAGCAGTTCCCAATAACCGTTTTAAGCACGGACTGTTAGGTGTAACCATTAAAGTCTCAACTGGTTAGAGAATTAATTGGGTAAGAAACTCTAAGCTCTGTCGTCAGGTGGATGAAATTATTCAACCCATAAGGTAAAAATTCTGAGTCGAAAATTTTCAAAGACAATTCATGAAACATTATATAAATCCTTTCGCGATCGCTGAATTTTTTTTCTGGCATTTCGTCATTCTACTAGATAACAAAAAAGACAAAGTTAAGAAAAGAAAATTAGAGCTATAGCATTATTTTTTCTTTTGATTTAATGATTTTGTTTCGTTCGCTGGGGGCATTACATTCAATGGGTTAGTTTCGCTCGCTGGAGGCGTTGGATTCGCTGGGGGAGTGACTAACTTGCAGTCAACCATTCGCTTGCTAAGTGTGACATATTCGAGCCTTCCTCCATTAATTTGATATTCTTGTCTTGGGTTGGGAAGATGTCCTATTGGTGCGTCGAGACTATAGTTTAAATTTTCCTTAAAATCGATCCATCGTTGTTCCTTTCGCCAGCCAACGCGATCGCCAAATTTTTCGTATGCATCTACGTCTACCAATCGCCCCGGTCTATTACCAGTTTCTACAAAAATAGGAAACTGAATGCTAAAACCAAAGCGCCCTTTGGAATATTCTTTCCAAAGACTGTCAATTGTTTTCAAATCCCAGCAAGGAAATTTTTCGATATTTTGGCTTGAAAGCCATCCTTGCGCTTCTCGATTGGCTGCTTTCAACATCAATTGTTTGGTTCGGTCATTGGCTTTGCGCCACTGTCCAGTCGCTAATAATTGACGCAAAAAGTTATAGTTAATGCGAGTTTCGGGCGAAATCAGCGAAGAGTCGTTAGTGGGTGGGGAGTTAGTCTGAGAAAGCAGTTGGGCTAAAGCAGCACTCGTCGGCAACAAGCACAAAGCCAAAGCTAACGCGAGCTTTTTCATAGTCATCATCATTTTTGTCATATTTATGTCTATTAGCTTGAAGTTAGGAGTCATAGAATAACGCGATCGTTGTTTTCTTGAGGCGATGCGCCACCTTTTGTAGCAAAATAATCGAAGATATGAATAGGGAACTTTCCCATTATGCAATTTACCTGGACTCGTCATCACATCCTCGCCCTAGCTGATTGGGTTCCCCAAGAATACGATATCGTGTTGCAAACCGCTTCGAGTTTCCGGGAAGTTCTCTCAAGGCGAACCAAAAAAGTCCCAGCGCTTCAGGGACAGGTGGTGACAAATTTATTCTTTGAACCTTCAACGCGCACGCGCAGCAGTTTTGAACTTGCCGCTAAGCGGCTTTCTGCCGATATCCTCAATTTTTCGCCAGGAACTTCTTCTATAACCAAGGGAGAAACCATTTTAGACACGGCGAAAACCTATCTGGCGATGGGAACCGATATTATGGTGATCCGTCACCAGCAAGCAGGCGTTCCCAACGCGATCGCACAAGAAATGGATCGCCTTAATACTGGAGTTAGCGTTTTCAATGCAGGCGACGGACAGCACGAACACCCTTCTCAAGCTTTACTGGATTTATTTACCATTACATCTCTACTAGACCCAGAAAATCCCCGCGTCGAACTGCTAAAAGAAAAAAAAATCGCCATTGTCGGCGATATCCTACACTCAAGGGTAGCGCGGTCTAATATTTGGAGTTTGACGGCGGCAGGAGCGGAAGTTCATTTAGCAGGACCGCCGACGCTAGTTCCCATGTTATTTGCAAGTATGGGCAATCGCACTTATGGAGGGAAATTATTGTTGCACTGGGAGATCGAACCCGCCTTGCAGGATGCCCATTTCATTATGACCTTGCGACTGCAAAAAGAACGCATGACCGAGCATTTATTACCCAGTTTGAGGGAGTATCACCAACGATATGGCATTACACGCGATCGTCTCAAGCTCTGTCAAAATGATGTCAAAGTTCTCCATCCGGGTCCCGTTAACCGAGGCGTAGAAATTGATTCCGATTTGATGGACGACCCGGCTTTAAGCCTCATCTCCGAGCAAGTCACCAATGGCGTAGCAGTACGAATGGCGCTTTTGTATCTGATTGGAAACCTCAAGGCGAGTTGAAAATCTGAGCCAAAACAATTCAAAAAATGGTCATGCGACCAGCCTATTTAATATCGTGCGAATGGACGAGCTTGCAGGACTTTTGCTCATTGGTTTGAGTGTTTTGGTCTATCGCAAGTAGAAAGATTATTCTGTTGCATAATACAAATATATTTTTGTAGTATATGATTACATCAAGGCGATCGAGTCAGGCAGAACCACGAGCAGAGAAAAATGAATAACAATGACTCACTAATGACTCACTTGCTTTATGGCGATCGCTTGCACCTGCGTCCGTGCCAGATCGACGATCTCGACTTCTTGCACAAGTTATGGAACGATCCAGATATACGGCGGTTTCTCTTCGACGATCGCATTATTTCCCGCGAAGAAGCACAATCTTTCGTCGATTTAAGTATCAAAAGTTTCAAAAGTGGATATGGGCTTTGGCTTTTCTTTGAACGCCAGAGCGATCTAGTCGCCGGGTTTGCAGGTCTGTTAGACTTTTCCCAGGAAGCGCCGAGTCTCATCTTTGGCACCAACCCTCTACTCTGGGGGCGCGACTATGCTACTGAAGCCGCTTCAGTAGTATTGCGTTATGCTTTTGATACGCTAAAGCGCGATCGCGTTATTGCCGATGTTGACGAACCAAACGCAGCTTCAATCCGAGTGCTTGAGAAACTCGGCATGTCGCCTGCCCGACGGACGATCGTTAACGAACGACCGCTTTTGTATTATGAAATTCGCGATCGCGTTGGGAATTGATTGTTAGCGATCGCCCTTGACTACGCCAAAATATAAGTAAGTCAATCCAAAATCCTTTTTGCCTATGACTTTTAGCGTAACCCCGGTTTCCAGTACGACTGGAGAACGCGATCGCTTTAGAATCAGTTTTGCTCCCCTATCGCTCGATGAAGTTTACAATCTTGCCAACGATCCTGCCAATGGCGCGATCGTCGTGATGAGCGGTACGGTTCGCCAGCAAACCGATGGAAAGCCCGTTCTTTACCTAGAATACCAAGTCTACGAACCAATGGCACTGGCAATCTTTCGTCAAATTGCCGCCGAGATTCGCCAGCGCTGGATGGATACCAATCGCGTTATCATTCACCATCGCATTGGCAAGCTAGAGATTGGAGAAATTAGTGTTTTAGTAGCAGTTGGTTGTCCCCATCGCGCGGAAGCTTTTGAAGCTTGCCGCTATGCCATTGATACCCTTAAACACAATGCCCCCATTTGGAAAAAAGAATACTGGGCAGACGGTTCGAGTACTTGGGTGAGTATCGGGGCATGCGAGCAAACGAATGCTAATTGCTGAAGTTTTAGATTTGACTTGTAGTGCGAGCATCTTGCTCGCTAGATATAAATATCACCCTAAAAAGAATTTATTCTCATTAAGTTATTTTGAGAATTATAAAAAACAAGTCATAAAAGCTCAGAGCGATCGACCCTCAATAAGCTTATCTAATAAGAGTTTCGTCGCAACTGAGAGAAAATTCATTAAAGATTTTAGATCTTTTTTTAGTTCTTTCCAAAGTTGAGCTAGCTTACTGCAAAATATTACAGATTATGAAAAAACGAAATTTTGGCAAACGCCATCTTTTACCCTCAAAGATAAATAAGCAAAATTACTTATTCAATTGAGAGCGGCAGCGATTTCTGACTAAGACGAAAACTTTAGCTCTGTGCTCGATTGAGGAGGTTAAGGTGTCGATTCCTTTGTTAAACTATCCCCCATCTACCTCAAACCAGCGAGTAGAAGGTTTTGAAGTTCCGGGGGACGAACAGCCCGCGATTTATAACACAGAAAATCTTCTATCAGGAGGAGAAATCGACGAGCTAATTAGAGCAGCCTATCGGCAAATTTTTAACGAACAACAGCTTCTCGCCAGCAATCGCCAAAAAACTTTGGAATCTCAACTGAAATTCGGTCAAATTACGGTTAGAGATTTCATCCGGGGATTGGTTCTTTCTGACACTTTCCGGCGGCGCAATTACGAGCCAAATAATAATTATCGGTTCGTACAGATGTGCATTCAACGACTGCTAGGACGGGATGTTTACA
This sequence comes from Pleurocapsa sp. PCC 7327, assembly GCF_000317025.1. NCBI lineage: Bacteria > Bacillati > Cyanobacteriota > Cyanophyceae > Pleurocapsales > Pleurocapsaceae > Pleurocapsa > Pleurocapsa sp. PCC 7327. The sequence continues at coordinate 2,390,770 of NC_019689.1, forward strand.
GCGATCGCGAAAAACTGGCTTGGTCTATCGTACTCGCTACCAAAGGGTTGAAAGGGTTTATTGACGAACTGCTCGATAGCGAAGAGTATCTGACTAATTTTGGCTACGATACCGTTCCTTATCAACGACGGCGAATTCTGCCCCAACATAACCAAGGCGATCTGCCTTTTGCGCGAATGCCTCGCTACGGGGAAGACCATCGCAAGCAACTGGAAGCACTAGGTTATTTCCAAGCCAAACCCATACGAGAATATCGGTGGGAGTGGCAGAAACCGCCTTATCCGAAAGCAGCGCGAATGCTGGGCAAAGCGATCGTTATCTTTGGCGCGACCTTTATCGGACTGGTTGCTATTGCCTCTGCCTTAGCGGCTTGGGAACTGATTAGCCTATAGACAATAAAGAGCGGTTCCATCAAATTCTGAAAAAATTTACAAGATGTAACAAACAAAAGTTCATTCCCATTGTATAAAAGTAACTTGAGGTGGGAAAAAGTCAGGTGAGAGTTAACCCAAACACCTAAATCCACCTTCTTGAGGTTCATCACATTTGTGTGAAGTTTTCTCAGTTTCTTAAAAAAACTTTAAGAAATGCTGGGGGAGCGGAAAAACAAGACAACTGTTTCTATAAACCTTCTAAGTGGCTCAAACTGCTTAGAAAATTTGCATCGAGACTCGGTTTTGTCAAACCAAACTCAACTTAACTTGAAGTACTTTAATTAGGAGATGAATTCCAATGTTTGACGCATTTACCAGGGTTGTTTCCCAAGCTGATGCTCGCGGTGATTTCGTTTCTACCGCTCAAATCGACGCCCTCAACAAAATGGTTGCCGATGGCAACAAGCGTCTAGACGCAGTCAACCGGATCACCAGCAACGCTTCTGCTATCGTTTCTAATGCAGCTCGTGCCTTGTTTGCCGAGCAGCCTCAACTGATCGCTCCTGGAGGTAACGCTTATACCAACCGTCGTATGGCAGCTTGCTTGCGCGACATGGAAATCATCTTGCGCTACGTGACCTATGCTACCTTTACTGGCGATGCTAGCGTACTCAACGATCGCTGCTTGAACGGTCTGCGCGAAACCTATGTCGCTCTGGGGGTTCCCGGTGCTTCCGTTGCTGCTGGCGTTCAAAAGATGAAGGAAGCTGCGATCGCGATCGCTAACGACCGGAATAATATCACTCCTGGCGATTGCAGCGCTTTGATGGCTGAAATTTCTAGCTACTTCGATCAAGCTGCTGCGGCTGTTGCTTAATAGCAGTCATCAAAAGCAGATAGATTAAACAACATTACTTTCTAGGAAAATTTTGCAAAATAATCGGGAGATAGCAAAACTATGAAAACCCCTTTGACTGAAGCCGTTGCCTCTGCTGATTCTCAAGGTCGCTTCCTCAGCAGCACCGAGATGCAAGTTGCTTTTGGACGTTTGCGCCAAGCCAAATCTGGATTGGAAGCCGCTAAAGCATTGACTGCCAATGCTCAAAACTTAATCAACGGTGCCGCTCAAGCGGTATACAATAAGTTCCCCTACACCACTCAAATGCAGGGACCGAACTATGCTGCCGACCAACGCGGAAAAGACAAGTGCGCTCGCGACATCGGCTACTACCTCCGCATGATTACCTACTGCTGTATTGCTGGCGGTACTGGTCCGATGGACGAATATTTGATCGCAGGTCTTGATGAAATCAACAGCACCTTTGAATTGTCTCCTAGCTGGTACATTGAGGCGCTCAAGTACATCAAAGCCAACCACGGTTTAAGTGGCGACGCAGCAGTCGAAGCTAATTCCTACATCGACTATGCAATCAACGCCCTGAGCTAATAGAGCTTTTAAGCTCCTTTTGACCCGGAAAGGCGGGAGGTTGTTAGCAAAAGGGTTAGCAATCGTTCGTCTTTCCGGGTCTTGTTATATCTAAAACCAGCTAGGAGGCAAACATGACAAGCTTAGCAGCAGCCCAACGGTTAGGAATCGAACCTTATAGCGAAGCAGCAGTCGTCGAACTGCGTCCTGATGCTTCAGAAGCCGATCGAGCGACGGTCATCAGAGCCGTATATCGGCAAGTTTTGGGCAACGCTTATGTAATGGAGAGCGAACGGCTAACCGTTCCCGAATCTCAACTCAAACAAGGAAATATTTCCGTGCGCGAGTTTGTCCGGCAGGTAGCCAAATCGGAATTGTACCGTTCCCGATTTTTTGATAATTGCTATCGATATCGAGCTATTGAATTAAATTTCAAGCATCTCCTCGGTCGCGCCCCGGAAAGCTACGAAGAAATGATGGCTCACAGCCAATTGCTCGATGAAGGCGGCTATGAGGCAGAAATTGACTCTTACCTCGATTCAGAGGAATATCAAAGCAACTTTGGCGAGTGGATTGTGCCTTACTATCGCGGCTTTGCTACCCAAGGTCTACAAAAAATGGTTGGCTTTACCCGGATTTTTCAACTGTATCGCGGGTATTCCAGTAGCGATAAAGCTCAAATTGGCGGTGGAAAACAGCCCCGTTTGAACCGAGAAGTCATACAGAATACCTCTTCGCCTATCTATATTGGGTCTACGGGTACCGTTCTTGCCGGAACTTCTGGCGGTAGCCGAGGAAGATTCTATCGGGTAAGAGTTACGCAAGCACCGAAAATCGGGCGCATGGCACGAATTCGTCGCAGCAATATGGAATATTTGATTCCTTACGAGCAATTATCTGAAAGATTGCGGCAAATTAACCGCCAGGGCGGTCAGGTTACCAGCATTACGCCGGCTTAAGAACGCGAATTGAATTCTGTTTTCATTAAGGAGAACTCAAAAATGGCGATTACATTAGCCGCATCTCGGCTGGGCACCTCGGCTTTTAGCGAGATGGCGCCCGTTGAGTTGCGCCCTAATTGGTCTCAAGAAGATGCCGAAGCTGCTATCCGTGCCGCCTATCGTCAGGTCATGGGCAACGAGCACCTGATGTCGAGCGAACGGCTAGCGAGTGCTGAGTCTCTGTTACGCAATGGCACGATTAGCGTTAAAGACTTCGTTCGGGCTTTGGCACTCTCAGAATTGTATAAAGAAAAGTTTTTTTACTCTAATCCGCAGAATCGGTTTATTGAGTTGAACTATAAGCATCTGCTAGGACGGGCACCTTACGATCGCGCGGAGATTGCTTATCATACCGATCTCTATAACCATGAAGGTTATGAAGCCGAGATCGACTCTTATCTAGATTCTCCAGAGTATCAAGAAAATTTTGGCGACTCAATCGTCCCTTATTATCGAGGATTTACGACTCAACGAAATCAAAAGACGGTGGGCTTTAGCCGGATTTTCCAACTTTATCGGGGATATGCCAGTAGCGATCGCTCTCAAGGAACAAAAACAGCTAGACTGGTGCGAGAAGTTGCTTACAATACTGCTTCGCCCATTCGCATCGGTTCGACAAAAGAAGCCCTGGCTGGGATTGCTGGTGGCAGTCGCGGACATTTCTATCGAGTGTGCGTCGCTCAAGCCCCGACGGTCGGTCGCATGGCAAGAATTCGGCAAAGCAATCAAGAATATCTCGTGTCCTACGAGCAATTATCTGATAGATTGCAACAAATCAACCGTCAAGGTGGCAGAGTTACTAGTATCACGCAAGCTTAACCAGTTAGATTTTGATTTTCAAAAAGGAGAATTGTAAGTGGCTATTACAGTAGCAGCATCTCGTTTGGGGACATCAGCCTTTGATAGCGCAGCACCTGTTGAGCTGCGTCCCAATTGGTCTCAAGATGACGCTAAAGCCGTCATCCGCGCCGTCTACCGCCAGGTAATCGGCAATGAGTATATCATGGAATCCGAGCGTCTAAAAAGCGCAGAGTCGCTTCTGACTAACGGCTCTCTCAGCGTGCGGGAGTTCGTTCGCGCCGTAGCGAAATCGGAACTTTACAAAAACAAGTATTTCTATAACAACTTCCAGACTCGGACGATTGAGCTGAACTTTAAACACTTGTTGGGTCGCGCTCCCTACGACGAGTCAGAGTTCATCTATCACCTCGACCTCTATCAAAATCAAGGCTACGAAGCTGATATCGATTCTTATATCGATTCAGCCGAGTATCTGGAGAATTTTGGCGAGAATGTCGTTCCTTACTATCGCGGCTTTGCGACCCAGACCGGACAAAAGACAGTCGGATTTACCCGCATGTTCCAGCTGTATCGCGGCTATGCCAATAGCGATTGCTCGCAACTTGGAGGCGGAGTACCTCGCTTAGCAGGCGAACTCGGTCAGAATACCGCATCTGCGGTGGTTGCACCCGGGAATACTTATAGGGCTTCCCGGTCTCGTAACTTGGGAGTAGGAACTACGCCTACGAAAGCATTGGGCGGTTCCGTGCCTTTCGGTTCTCCCAACAAAGTTTACCGCGTTGAGGTAGCAGGAATGACAGGACCCGGATATCCCAGAGTACGTCGGGGCAGCAAAGCTTTCTTCGTTCCTTACGAACAGCTCAACAGTACCTTAGAGCAAATCAACCGTCAAGGGGGCAAGGTGGCGAGTATTACTCCTGCGAGTTTGTAACTTAGCCTAAAAAGAAGATAGGAATTGGGGAAGCTGTCTGCTAGAGCGCGATCGCTCTCCAATTCCTAATTCCCCAGATAAAATCTTTTTTGAGTTAGCTAAAGAAATATCGCAATTATGCTCGGTAAAACTGCATCAGATAATCGCGTTTTTGTCTATGAGGTCGCGGGACTGCGGCAAAATACGGACAATGATAAAAATAGCTATTCTTTTCGTTCGAGCAGCAGCGTTTTCATTAAAGTGCCCTATCAGCGCATGAATGATGAAATGAGACGAATTACTCGCATGGGTGGCACAATTTTAAGTATCAAGCCTTGGACATCCAACTAATGGGTTGGGCGAGCAGTCGAATGATGGAGACTAATCCCAATTCAAATTTGGAAACTTATTTATCGGCAGGCGATTCATCCGCCGATAATCCGTCTTTAACGGTCGAAGGCGCGATCGCCAATCTCAAACAGCGAAAAGACTTGGGACAGCGATACTATGCCGCCTGGTGGCTCGGTCGTTTTCGCGTCAGGGAACCGGAAGCGATCGCGGCTTTACTCGAAGCGTTAGAAGACGAAACGGATAGAACTCCCGATGGCGGCTATCCCCTGCGTAGAAATGCGGCAACGGCGTTAGGAAAATTGGGCGATCGCCAAGTCGTTCCTCCCTTGATTAAATGTTTGGATTGTCCGGACTACTACGTCCGAGAATCCGCCGCTCAAGCCTTAGAAAGGCTAGGCGATCCGACAGCTATTCCCGCGCTGAGAAAATTGTTGGACGGGGGAGTGCAAGCCGCCCGGCAATTTCCCGGCAAGCCTCATTTAGTGCAACCCTACGAAGCGATTCTTGAGGCATTGGGAACGCTACAGGCGAAAGACGCGATCGCAGCGATCGAACCGTTTTTAGAACATTTTGTCGAAAAAGTTCGGTATGCAGCGGCCCGGGCGATGTACCAGCTGACCGGGAACCCCGTTTATGGAGAGCGTTTGGTTCGAGCATTAGAACGGGACGATTTGCAATTGCGGCGCTCGGCTTTGATGGATTTGGGGGCAATTGGTTATCTTCCCGCCGCTGAAGCGATCGCAGACACGCTTGCCGAAAATAGCCTCAAACTGATTTCCCTCAAAGGATTGCTGGAGAAGCATTTAGAAAACCAGTCGCCGGCAGCGATTTTATCCCCAGAAAGCATTCGCGTCATGCAATTGATGGATACGCTTTTGTAGGAGCAAGATCGTTTTTACCTGTAGGGCGAGCCAAAATCTAGCTCGTCCTATTTCTAATCTCTAAATTGCTCTATTGACGAGTTTTGTCCTAGCAGATCGGCTCGTGCATCAACCGATCTACGTAACCACGGCTTCCGCAGGAAAAAGATTTGATGAGGTAGCCCAGCTAGTCATGCAAGCGACTTGCTACGACCGAGACGCGATCGCTCGCATTTAACAGTTCTCCCGATCGTTGCGAAGAGGACTGCGATAGCTCTGACAGATGGACGATATTCCAAAGACAAGCCGTTAAAAAGGCACTCCAGAAAAGACGTTCTAACATTTGCTCCTCCTCTTCCACACTCAATCCTTTGGGTTGAGTTTTAAGCAACTCCCCCATCTTTCAACTACTTCAGCCACTCAGGAACTTTTTCCGCAAAATTTTTTTAATGCCTACTTTAAGTTTAAAAGCGATTCCCAGTTTTGCGATCGCTCAAATTTAATAAGATAAACCAATAAATTCTGTTTCTGACATTTTAAAATATCAATCAAATAGCTTTGTTTTACATATCTTAATGTGTGAGAATAATTTTTATTAAGCAACGAAGTTTGGTCATTTGAGGGATTATTATCTAAAGATAATCCCAGGCCTGCTATAACTAAAAAATAAAGTGATTTTCTAAGATTTAGATTTAGCAAGACTTTTGCTCCAATATTAAATAAAAAAAATGAAATTTTTGCTTTTTTCAAGCGATCGTCTCGTATGAATTTATTTAAAGCAATATAAAAATTCTTATAGAGGAATTGACAAAAAACGACTATAGATACAAAGGGACATCTGAAAAGTCCATATAGAGCAGAAGGAAATAGAGTATCGTTGGCGAATTTAGTCCGGAGGATAGCGTAGACTTTGTTTCCTGGTTTAGTAAAAAAGTGAATTGGTATTACTACTTATGTCCCTACGTCACTGTATCCTGCTCTTGACGATAACTGGTATTTGCCTGCTAGGACAACTCAGTCCGGTTCGCGCAGATAGTCCTCTGATATCAACCGATTTGGCTAGCGCTTATCAAGATTTGTCCGTCGTGCGCTTGGCACGGCAGTAAAAGGTACTTCAGGGAAAAATTTTAGAATTCTTGCTAAGTTCGGCTTCTAGCGATCGCAAAGCGGCAGTTATCAACGCGCTGGGATGGAATGTCGAAGGGCAGAATAACGGATCTCGTTTTCTTGAGGGATTGGCAGATACTAGAGGCGTTCGGGTAGAAGACTTAACTCTTGAGGATCTCTCGTCTGAAGAGCGCTTCGTGTTAGGCTACCTTCTGGCGATGGATGACTATTCTAATTTGTCACCCTTGCAACCCAATGCTTCAAACCCTCTGTGGAGCGCAACTCCCCTAGAACTCCTCAGCCAAGCAACTTATGCGCTACCAAGCGATTTTACCGTTCATTTCGTATGGGCGATCGTTCAGGGACAAACAAACTTTTCTAGCTCCTGGTGTTCGATTTATTTAGTTCCTAAGCTGATATTAGATCGATTTCCTCCAGAACAACGAAATATGCGCGAGGGAGCGATTGAGAGCGCAACGAGCTATCTGGGGAATATGAGCCTTCTTGCAACCCGCCAGCAGCAAACAGCATTGACAGTTGATAACTAATGGGAGAATAATTGCGAATTGGGAAGACAATTCTTCTCTCATCGTGCCAAAGAAAAATTCCCCTCTCCGAAATTAGAAAAGGGGAAGAAAAATAATCAACTCTTGTACTTAGCTAACTGCTAACAGACGCGACTAAAACCTTACAACTTGGTGCCGCAGTCGGGACAGAATTTATTGCTGGGAGGATTTTTGGCTCCGCAATTGGTGCAAACGATTGGCTCGTTTTCCGGGCGAGGAGTTTTAGGTTCTGGCAGTCCCACCATCTGCGCGTTGCTCTTACCGGGAGCAACCATTGGATAGCAGTTTTCGTCTTTAGTGACGTGGGCATCGACGAGAACGGGACCGTCGTGGGCAAGCATGGCCGCAATGCCATCGACAAGTTCGGTGCGATCGCGAATTGTGATACCTTTGATACCAAAAGCTTTCGCCAATAGCTCGAAGTCGGGCATTCCCGTCTGCATGTTTGAGGCGGAATACCGCTCGCCATAGAAAGCCTGCTGCCACTGGCGCACCATGCCTTGCCAACCGTTATTGATGATGACTGTCTTGACATTAATGTTATATTGTGCTAATGTTCCCAACTCTTGTAAGTTCATCTGGAAGCTGGCATCGCCGCTGATACAGATGACCTCTTGGTCTGGTACGGCTAGCTTGGCTCCCATCGCTGCGGGCATGCCATAGCCCATTGTTCCCAAGCCAGCGCTGGAAATCCAGCGACGGGGACCTGTCTTAAGGAACTGAGCCGCCCACATCTGATGCTGTCCGACATCGGTGGTATAGTAAGCGTAAGGAGCCTGGCGACCGACTTCTAGGATCACTTCTTGGGGAGACATGCTATCGCTGTGGCGAGGAACGATTAGAGGATAATCCTCGCGCCAGCGTTGGATTCGTTGTAGCCATTCCTGCGTGCGTCCCGACCGAGAGGGGAAATTCAGTTCTTTTGCCCGTTGCAGGATCTGTTCTAGAACTTGGCGTACGTCGCCCACGATGGGAACTTCGGGAGCGCGGTTTTTACCGACTTCAGCCGGATCGATATCGATGTGAATGACTTTAGCGCGGGAGGCAAACTCGTCTAACTTACCCGTAACGCGATCGTCAAATCTCGCCCCAACTGCAATCAACAAATCGCAATCGGTGACGGCAAAGTTAGCATAGGCTGTCCCGTGCATCCCCAACATGCCGACGGAGAGAGGATGATTCTCGTCAAAAGCTCCTAACCCCATCAAAGTTGTAGTTACGGGTAACTGAAAGCGTTCTGCCAATTCGTGGATTTGAGCGTGAGCGTTAGACGCGATCGCGCCGCCCCCGACATACAGCAGCGGTCGTCTGGATTCTTCAATGAGCTGCAAAGCTGCGTTAATCTGACGGGGATTGCCTTTGACGGTGGGACGATAACCGGGCAACCTCACATCTCCGGGTTCGATTGGTACGTAGTCGCACTCTTCTAAACCCACGTCTTTGGGAACGTCGATTAGCACTGGACCCGGACGACCCGTACTGGCAAGATGGAAAGCTTCTGCTACAATCCTCGCCATGTCGCTGGCTTGGCGAACGACATAGGAGTGCTTGACAATCGGTAAGGTAATTCCGTAAATATCGGTTTCCTGGAAGGCATCAGTACCGATCGCCGGACGAGGAACCTGACCCGTCACCACCACCATTGGGATAGAATCCATATGGGCGGTAGCAATTCCCGTTACCAAGTTCGTCGCGCCAGGACCGGAAGTTCCAAAGCAGACTCCGACTCGACCTGTCGCGCGAGCATAGCCATCAGCCGCATGAGCAGCGCCTTGTTCGTGTCTGACGAGAATATGCTGAACCTCTCCTCTCGCTTCGGCTCGATATAACTCGTCATAAATCGGCAGGATCGCGCCGCCGGGATAGCCGAAAATATGTCTAACACCGTGGCGCGCGAGGCTATCGATTAAGATAAAAGCACCAGTCCGGCGTTGGGGAATTATCTTTAGCAGATTTGTTGTCGGGGGAACGCTTGAAGAAACCACAGGGCAACCTACTCTAACTTGTTTATTCTTTTTTGTAATTTTGTTGTTTTTGATGCAACAAGGGCAGTAACAACATTGTTATGCTGTTATACTTTAAGTTTAATAGTTTAAGCTAAGGTGTAAATGCTGTCGAGAGGGCTTTTGCTCTTAGATTGAAAAGCTAGTGGCTAAGAGCGACAAGCAAGATCCAACATTGTGAATCAAAGCTAAAGGTTTGCATGTTGAGCGTTTCCTGACAAGATCTCTGGGTTTGTTACATTACTTTATAGAATGGTCATTAGTCATTTGTCCTTTGTTATTGGTTAATGGTCGATCGTTTCCACTTCCGCTCCCGCTTGTGCCCTAACGTGAAGTTTCCTTGCACTTAAACAACGTTTTTGTTGCTTAAGTGCCATGTTCAATCCTAGTCAGCACAAACAAGACAGCGATCGCTCTTTATGTAAACTCTTATGAGTGCCTGCTTGTCAAGGTCTCTAAGTCTGGGACAATCAAATAGAGTTTTAAAAGTCACTTATTTTTGTCTTCTACTTATCCTCTTCACTTTCTGACAGCAAAAGGGAGAACTCTATGAAATTAGCCTACTGGATGTATGCAGGACCCGCTCATATTGGCACGCTGCGCATTGCCAGTTCCTTTAAAAACGTCCATGCGATTATGCATGCTCCTCTAGGAGACGATTATTTCAACGTCATGCGCTCTATGTTAGAGCGAGAGCGGGATTTCACCCCAGTAACCGCTAGTATTGTTGACCGCAACGTTCTCGCACGGGGTTCTCAGGAGAAAGTCGTCGAGAACATAATCCGTAAAGACCAAGAAGAAACTCCCGATCTAATCGTTCTTACTCCTACTTGTACCTCCAGCATTTTGCAAGAAGACTTACAAAATTTTGTAGAGCGCGCTCAGATGGAATCTAAGGGCGATGTCATGCTGGCGGACGTGAATCACTATCGAGTTAACGAACTGCAAGCAGCAGACAAAACTCTCAGTCAAATCGTCCAATACTATCTTGAAAAAGCTCGCAAGCGGGGAGAAATTCCGGAAGGGAAAACAGAAAAACCATCAGTCAACATCATCGGCATTACTACCCTTGGTTTCCACAATCAACACGACTGCACGGAATTGAAGCGATTGATGGCAGATTTGGGAATTGAGGTGAATGAAGTCATTCCCGAAGGCGCTTCCGTCCAAAACCTCAAGAATTTGCCTCACGCTTGGTTTAACCTCGTGCCTTACCGCGAAGTCGGTTTGATGGCAGCGCGTTACCTCGAACAAGAATTCGGGATGCCCTACGTAGAGATTACGCCGATGGGCGTGGTAGAAACTGCTCGTTGTATCCGCAAGATCGGGCAAGTAATTAATGCTCAAGGGGTAAAGGTTGACTACGAAAAGTATATCGAAAACCAAACCCTCTATGTTTCTCAAGCAGCTTGGTTCTCCCGTTCTATTGACTGTCAGAACTTAACGGGCAAAAAAGCGGTTGTTTTTGGCGATAATACCCACGCTGCGGCGCTGACGAAGATTTTGGCGCGAGAAATGGGCATTCATGTAGTTCTCGCAGGAACTTACTGCAAGTACGATGCAGAGTGGTTTAAGGAGCAAGTGAGCGAGTACTGCGATGAAATCCTTATTAGCGATGATAACGGAGTTATTGGTGATGCGATCGCGCGTCTCGAACCCGCCGCCATCTTCGGAACGCAAATGGAACGTCACGTCGGCAAGCGGTTAAACATTCCCTGCGGCGTAATTTCAGCACCGATTCACATTCAAAACTTCCCCATCGGATACAAGCCTTTCTTAGGATACGAAGGAACGAATCAGATTGCCGATTTGGTCTACAACTCTTTTACCTTGGGAATGGAAGATCACCTCTTAGAAATCTTCGGCGGACACGATACCAAGGAAGTGATTCACAAAGGAATTTCTGCCGATTCTGACTTGAACTGGAATAAGGAAGCCTTGGCAGAATTAAATAAAGTTCCTGGTTTCGTGCGCGGTAAAGTAAAGCGCAATACCGAGAAATTTGCTCGCGATCGCGGTTTGACTGAGATTACCCTTGAGGTAATGTACGCTGCGAAAGAAGCTGTTGGGGCATAGTTAGTTCTCAAATCACACAATGATAGCGATTGTCTTAGGAGGCGATCGCTTCTTCCCTTTCTAGCTTAGCTTCTTGTCGTTGAAACTCTGCCAATTGTGCCTCGATCTCGTCGCGAACAATTTGGCGATATTCGAGAAAATGCTCGTTATGGGCGCATACGGTTAGATAATGTTCCCAAACTGCCGGATTATTCTTGAGAATGCTAAAGAGATGATGCCAGAATTTCCAACGAGTGTTGCGTTTGAAACCTTGCCGCCAAATGACAATCCCTAGCGCACGTAAATCCACCCAGCTAGGCATCTTAAAGGGAGCTTTGCACTTGGGGGCACCTAGCTTCAAGAAACAGCGATAGGTACGATCTAGGAAGACCTCAGGGTCGTACAGCGTCCAAAATGCCTCGATGTATTCCTTGGCAATATCTTCGATGGGGCGCGTGGGGACAAAGTTCATCAGGGTGGTCTGATTGATATCTTGTCTGCCACTTATGCGCAAACGCCCCTCTTTTTCCAAGCGATGCCAAAGGGCAGTGTTAGGCAATGCTTGCAACATTCCAAACATAGCGGTGGGAATGGCTGCTTGTTCGACAAAGCGAATAATCCGGGAGGCAGCGCCTTTTTTCTCGCCATCAAAACCGATAATAAACCCTGCCATTGGGCGTATTCCCGCACGAACGATCTTATCGACGCTATCTGCCAGAGAACTGCGAGTATTTTGAAATTTCTTTGTGAGTTGTAAACTCTCTTCATCTGGCGTTTCAATGCCTAAAAACACGGCATCAAAGTAGCATTCCACCATTAACTCCATCAATTCTGGATCGTCTGCGAGATCGACTGAGGCTTCTGTATTAAAACGAAAAGGATAGTGGTGTTCGGCTTGCCAGACTTTTAATTCTCTGAGCAATAACTTGACATTGCGCTTATTGCCAATAAAATTGTCATCTACCATAAACACGCCCCGTCGCCACCCCAATTCGTAGAGATAATCCAATTCTTTTAAAAGTTGGGCAGGGGTTTTGGTTCGCGGTTTGCGACCGTAAAGAACGATGATATCGCAGAATTCGCACTGGAAGGGACATCCCCGCGAAAACTGAATCGACATCGAGTCATAGGCATCCAACTCCAACAAATCGTAGCGAGGGACGGGGGTTGTCGTAACATCGGGTTTTTCCATGGCGCGGAAAACTCCGCTAGTTTCTCCTTTTTGTAAGGCTTCGACAAACATCGGCAGGGTGATTTCCCCTTCGTCTAAAATCAGGAAATCTGCCCCTGCGCTCTGGGGTTCGGATGGCACGGAAGTCGCATAGGGACCGCCGACGGCGACTAATTTACCCCGTTGTTTTGCTTCTTGGATTTGCTCTAGTAAATCCTGCTTTTGTACGATCATTGCCGAGAGAACGACGAGATCTGCCCATGCCCATTCTTCTTCGGTGACGGGACGAATGTTGCGATCGACTAGCTTAAATTTCCACTCTTGGGGCAGAATTGCTGCCACGGTAATTAACCCCAAAGGGGGCAATAAGACTTTGCGGTTGACTAATTCAAGAATTTTGTTATACGACCAGAAAGTCGGCGGAAATACCGGATAGACTAATAAGATCCTCAATGTTTTGAACTCCTACTGCGTTTTCCCCATTCTAATTTTTGTTCGTTACTTCTGTGTCGGTAGCATCAACGCCTAGAATTTTAGTTCTAGGCTCAAAGCTCAACTCGATTAAAATAGACTGAAATTCCTCTCTGTACGGAACAAAAAATTAGAGTAGAGGTTGCAACGGTTAACCAAAAAAGGGTTTCATAGAAAGTTACCACACAATCATTGAAACCCCATAAACCAGGTCGATCTACAGCGATCGCCTTCACTTTGAGACGCCAGTTTGGGGAATAGCTAAAAATTTCCTACATTTTATCGATCTGATTGTTTAAACAATCGAATAAATTAAAAGCAAATAGGGAGCAGCGCTACCTTCTCCCCATACCAATTTTTCATCTAATAGAAGCCTAGCACAATGACTAATTTCCCCGACGATCAAAGCTCGATAACAGGAAAAGATTTACAAGATTTGAGAAGCTTTTTGACCGAACAGTTTACCCAAATCGAACGGCGATTTAGCCAATTGGATGGGAAAGTAGATGAGGTTGATAGAAAGTTAGAAGTCTATATGGCTAGAACTGACGAGCGATTAAAAGGAATTGACGACCGTTTCAGGTTGGTGGAAAGCCGTTTCGATACTCTCCAATCAACCGTTAACAAAATTCCCGAATTGGCAGAGAGAGTTGGCGAGCTGAAGAACTGGAGGCAAATCGCTATTATCGTTATCACTGGAACTTTTGGCAGTATCTTTGGTTGGCTGCTACGAGGAGGTAAACTCTAAATCCTCTCAAAACCTTCAAACTTACATGGAAAAATGTGCAAGGTATGTTTTAGAAAATTGATTCAAAAAAGAGTAAGGTTTTTCTCGTCGCGGTCGTGGCCAGAAAACTTGATTTTTTCACAGGAGAGGCGGGACTCGAACCCACAACCGACCGCTTAGAAGGCGGTTGCTCTATCCATTGAGCTACTCTCCCAAGCACCAGATGAAGCGATCGCAACAAAACGATCTTACACGATAACTGGAGATTGGATACAGTTTTCCTCAATCTCCAGTCTTCAATGGTTAACCTGCCAAACTCTCTAAACTCAAAGGCACAAAATCTCCGTGTATTGTCAATCCTAGTAACATTGGTTCATTTTCCCGAATTAGCTTTCCGGTTAGGACGCAGCTTTCATCCTTTCTAGCAGTTGCTTCTAACGTAGCGCGAATATCGGCTCTCGAAAACTGCGGTCGATAATCTCCCGACTTCTGTTGTACGTAGTTCCAGAGAATGTCTCTGATCAGCGCTTGATAGCCTTGGTTGCCAGACAGTTCTTTGAGTCTATCTTTGAGGGATCTCTCAAGGCGGATGCTAGTAACTTCCATCTCGGTTGTGGATGTGCGAGTCAGCGTTCGCATAATTTTTTTTCCTCCAGGTAGTAGACATTTCAGTAATACAAGTGTAGTATTAAAATGTCCCTTTTGGCACGAGTAAAAAATTCATCAATGCTTCCGTCTTCCCTACTAACCTCCATTTTTGCCGCCAGCTGCCCAAATAGTTGGCAATTTGCGGCAATAGCGGGGGTATTTTCATATTTAGGGCAGCTCGGAGATACGAACGATGCAATTAGATTTAAACCTCAAATTAATAGCGATCGAGATTATCGCCATATCTGCGGCGGTAAGCTTGAAGGTATTAACGTAAAACTGTATTTAGGACGCGGGAGGTGCATACTAGCCAGTACTGTACCTAAGTAAATTAAAAGAACCATAAAGGTTGCTACACCCCCGCCTCTAACCAAAGAAGTGGGGGTTTTTCAATCCAAACAATCTATTTTCAATCCAAACAATCTATAAATGGTGTCAGCCGTGAGCAGTGCAACTGAAATATTAGATCGATCGGTAGTGGTGTTTTCAAAAAACTATCTTCCCATTAGTCGGGTCAATATCCGACGCGCCATTTGCCTGCTAGTGACTGGCAAAGCCGAACCGATGGAGTTTGCCGATGGAATGATTTTTGAAGTTCGTTCGCCGAACCTAATTCTAGAAGTCCCCGCCCATATTCGTCTCAAAATTCACAGTCGAGAGCGAATCTGGAAAGTGCCTCCCGTCAGTCGGCGCGAGGTGCTACGGCGAGACAAACATCAGTGTCAATACTGCGGGAGTGGCAAACGCTTAACGCTCGACCACGTAATTCCGCGCTCGAAAGGTGGAAAACATACTTGGGATAATGTAGTTATCGCTTGCGAGCCGTGTAACTCCCGTAAAGGCGATCGCACTCCCCAGGAAGCTGGAATGCTGTTGAAAATGATTCCTAAGGCTCCTATTCACCCCGCGATCGCTTTCGCCGAACGGTTTTGGCGCAAACAACAACTGGATTCGGAATTAAAAACAATTAATTAGCCCTAGTTGGGAAACTCAGACCGATGCTGAAACTTACCTATACTGAAAATGGCTTTAATTTAGAGCATCTGGCTCAATCTCTCGAAGATTGGGTAACTACCAGAGTTATTCTCGCTCTGCGATCTGGGACGGGTTTCTATGCCGAACCCAGCACGGCTGCCTTTTTACTCCCCGCCGATTTGCCCTACTTGAGCGATCTAGAAAAACTCGTTCAAAAGGAAAACGGCGAGAGCATCGAACTATCTTTTTGCGATGGCGAGTATGTCGAAGTCATCCTGCAAGGAACTTGGCTAGCTTCATTGCCAGATAGCGAAGAAGGAATATTTGTTACTGTCATGAGCCAACGAACTGAATTTTTCCTCTACCAACTGTGGCAGGAAGTTCAAATTGGGGCTTCTGTAGTTAATGACTGATAGTAGCCAGAGAAATAAATGTATTTTATTGTTCCTATTTCTGTTGTTTCTTTGGTCAAAAATGGACAACCCTGATCTAAGCTGCTAGTAAATCTCATTACAGTTACTTCGCGAGGATGCTTCATTTAGCTAGAGAGAGCTAGTCAATAAGGAATGTAATTGTTGATTGAGAAGCTCGAAGGAATTTTGTTCGGGTATTTGAGCAATTTGCCGAACAATTTTGCGTATGTCTCTAACTAAACGTTCTTGATCTTCTAGAAAAGAAACTCCTTCAAATTGGTGGACATAATCGTTTCTTTGGTCGCAATACTTGTTTATTTTCTTCAGTGGCTCTAATAAGCTTGATTGCTCGGAAACATATTCTAAAATAGCTAGTAAAACTGGTCGGCTTGGATGATTTAATTGTAGAGAGCGACCATTGGGTAATCGGTAATTTTGCAAATAGCTGTACAGTTGTCCTTCCTGATATTGTTGAATAGCTTTTTCAACCTGTTCTTTCACATCTTTCCAAGGATAATTGAGCAGTTTGGGACACAATCTTTTTCTTACTTGAAAGCGCAAGACGCTTTCTTGGAAAGCAAAAAGAAGCACCAAAAAATTAGAATACTCTTGATTTTTGAGTTTGGTGAGAGCCTGGAAATATAATTCAACAACAAAGTACTTTTGATCGTGACTAGCTAAACGATCAATTTCTTCTGAAAGTCTCGGGTCGATTATTGTCCGAAACTGATGAATTTCTTGACGAGCTTTTTGAAAATCGCAAGCTAGACGACAACGTCCATATTCTAAAAGAACGCTGACCCCGTTATCTTTCAAACCGCTTTCTTTAAAGTTAGCTAAAGCCCCACTATAGTTATAGTTATTAATCTGCTCTCGAATAACTTTTAAATCAAATTCTTTTTTAAGAGAATTGACATTAGTTTCAAATACTCTGCTTTGACCGGGCATCATTTTGTCAGGATTTCTTACCTGCCAGACTCGACTTTGAGGTGCATAACCAGCAGCTTGTAAAATATTCCAAGCCGATTTCATTGCAGGTGTACCAGAAGAAGCATTTAATTCTAAAAAATCTCCTCGATTCAAATACAATTTGGCTCGTTCTAACGCTTGTCTCGCTGCTTGAATTGCTAATAATAAATCGATTGGATCTTGAGATAGTTTTTCATCTACTGGAATTAATTCGATATTTTTTTCAACAATTTTTAGTTGAGGTAATTCACTTGAAAGTAGCCATTCTTTAGTAAAATTAGCAGCTTCTTGAGTGCCGTGAGTATATAGTAAAATTACGCGCTTAATTTCTTGATTTTGTTCTAATAAGTGATTAGTTAAACTAACAATCGATCCTTCTTTGTCATTTTTATCCGTACCTGGATCTTGATTGCCGACAAAAGATAAAACAATACTGGTCATATTAAAATAACGATGAAGTATGAATCGAGTAATGATTATTTGAGGTTTTTAGAAAAGCAAAAGCAGAGAAGATAGAGATGGAGTTAGTTAGTTGTAAAAGGAAATATTTGATAATACTGCTGCGATCGCTGACGTAAATTGTGTAGATATTTAGATCGAGGATTAGCGGTTGCACCAAAAACTGTAACTACTTGATAATCTTCTAAATCCGCTATCCAAACAGGAGAAGGTTTGACAGGCTTATTAGTTTGTCCGCAAAGATTGCCATCGTAATCTAATTGACCTCTTGAGTTAGTAACTTTCAAATCTTGACCGTGTAAAACAGCTAAAGCATGGGGTTTGCCGTATTGTTCTTGTCCCGAACAAACTACAATACGGCAATGATTATCTGCTGCATCAGACCAATTGCGATCGCTTGGATTATTAAAAGATAGAAGAGAATTAATATTTTTAGCAATATTGCTATTAGGAATTAATTGTTCTAAAGCAGTATAAAAAGTTTTAAGCCTGGTTTGAAATAACTTTTGAAAATTTTTAGCTGATTCTGGTGCATACCAAAAAGAATTAGGGTTTTCTAAGTCTGCATCAACAAAGAAAGTAGAACCGCGAAACCAAGGGGCATATGGTCGATTTTGACGAGAATAACAGGGTCTTCTCGCACCTTGTCCAATGCCACCAAGATTAAACATCATCCAAGTAAGATTTTTGAATAAAGATGAAATTGCTTGGCTTTTATCTTGAGGTGCAGCCACAGAATAAGATAAGGTTAAAATACCTTCTTGTTCGCCACGTCGCTCGTTATTTCTTTTTGGTTCTGGTTGAATTAATTGACCATTAATAATATTTACCCTTACCCAACCTAACTGTTGTTTGGGAGTAATGGCACCAAAAATTTGACCTTCCCAATTCATGACTTGTTCGACAGGTAATACACCCAAAGCAAAAGCCCGAAACCAATAGCGCAGCATTGATTTAAAAGCCGTAGGACGAACTTCAGGAACGGCAGAAGTAGCAGGTTTTAGGTTTCCATTTCTATCAGTTTTTAAATTGCCATCTCGAGCTGTTTGAAATGGCTGTCTGATATTAGCAAACTTTTGGTGAGCGTGAATTAATTGCCCTTCTACGGCAAATTTAACGCGGAAAAATTCACTACTAGATTTATCTCGATCGCCTAAAATTAACTGTCCGTATCCAGTATTAATTTGCGAACCTACACCAGCTTGTAAGCCTTTGATTAACCATTTTTTGATTTTATTTAAAACTTCTTTATCCTGACAATTACTAGCTAAACGTAAACCAATTAAAAAACTAGATTCTTGAAGAGATAGGAAAACATTGGGGTTAGATTCGTATTTGGGTTGCCGATTTTCATCCCATTTCCAAATATTATTTGCCATATCCATACTCAAACCACCAGTTTTACTGGGTAAAGGATAGGCATCGAGAAAAACTACTTTTCCCGTACTATGTTGCGGATTATCGGTATCAATCGAACCAAAGTAAGGGGCTATTTTTTGTTCTGCTGCCGACCATTTAATCTTTTCCGCAGCAACTATTTCTCGAATGGCTTGAGTTCTAGCTACACCGCGAAGGGTACTGGCTGGAATATAGGGCATTCCCAAAGCATCAAAAGCGGGTAATAATATACTTTCGGGTCCGCGATGTCCGCCAACACGAATACGCCAGGGGCATTTGACTGTAAAGGTGTTTTCTTTACCTGCGATTAGTTCGGTACGTTGATTTAATTGCTTCAGGCGATCGCGATAATTGGCATTTTCCTGGGCTAATTGCAAGATCTGTATTTTAGTCGCGTCTTTATATTCCCGTTCTGGTTCACGCATCCAACGCAAGTATTCGACAAAACTAGCTGTAGAATCAGGTCTAGGTGGTTTATCCGAGTTTAGCCAAGGCGAAGGAGGTTGGTTATTTCCTCCATTGTTGTTTCCTCCATTATTATTTCTTCTATTTCCATGACCGTCGTTATTTCCTCCACCATTATGATTGGAAGATTGTTGAGATCTATTAGGTCTTGTTATCGGTCTTTGAGGTCGTTGAATAGGTTGAGGAGACATTTTAAAAACTATAAATTAATAAGTAATAAGTTTTTTAAATGATGAAAAATGAGTGATGAATATTTAATTATTCCGCGTTCATCATTCCTAATTCATCATTTTCTTAAGCATCGCCTTTGACATCATGGTAAATAGCATTTGCCCAAAAACTAAATTCTTGTGCCAAGTTTAATCCCAGTCCAGTTAAACCCAGATAATCATCGGCTTTGAGTTGTTTGAGAGAATCTAAACCTTTATTACCAGCTAAATCTTTGACTGGAGAAAGAAGTTGCAGACATTCAAAGTACTTTTTGACTACATCTTGTTTACCTTTCTGGCTTAAAGCTTGTTCTTCGGCTTTTAATCGCATCATGCCCCAAGTAGCAAGATAGGTATAGAGTTCGACTGCTTGGCTTTTTTGTTCTTTAAGACGAGAATTATCGTTACTATTGCGATTGCGTAACTCTTGTAAAGCTTCGTAGACGGGAGTGCTGAAGGTTCGGGGGTCAAAGGTTTGCATAGACTTTAAATAAGTGATGAGTGATGAGTTTTGTTTTAATGATGAAGGATGAATGCTGAATGATGAATCTTTTTGTTTATCGTTCATAATTCCTAATTCATCATTTTTCTAGCCACTGTTGAACAAAGCCTCTTCCTAAGCTTTCTTGTCCGCCAATTTGCAAGATTTCGTGTTTGGCTAGTAACTGACTGAACTCTTGATGTATTTGAGATGCCGTACCATTAGCAGCCGAGGTAGTTCCCCAAGTAAAATACATTAGGGTATCGGGAGGAATGGCTTCTTCGTAGCGAAAACCACCATCGACAGTTTTGTTTTCGTCGAGTTTAATTTTGACCTGTCGCCACAGACTCATTTGAATTAAGGTGGCACAATGTTTGTCTGGAAGAACGATCGCTCTTTCAATCGTGTTAGTTTGAGGAGTTTGTGGAAGAAAATCTTGCCAATCTTGCCATTGCTTTAATTCTTCTGCTTTGAGAATGGCATCTTTGAGATAAACAGCCGAGTTACCATTCAAAAAATTGCAGCTATATTCAACTGGAATTCGATTCAACTTACCTGTGAACCTCGCCCATCGTTTTAACAGCATCGGGCAACTAACCCACACTACCCCATGACTGAGAGAAGGTACGGGAAGCCAAAGTAGAGAACCATCACCGATCCAAATAGTTCCTTGTTCTAGTTGGCTAGCATTCTCTAAATCTGTACCAAAAAGTTTAAATTTCTGGTCTTTGTCTTCAACACTAGCCCGTAGTCTGCCGCGAATACTGCTAGAAGGAATATAGGGAAAATTGGTGTGAGATTCACGGGCAATTCCTAACAAATTACCCTCTTGAGTTGTTCCACCTGTATGTAAGGGGGAAAGTAAATAAAGATAAGCGTAGTTAATCATAATTTCAGTCTGATGTTTAATTATCTTGATAAGAAATCCAAAGTAATTCCGAATATCCCAACTGTCGCCAGCGTTTGGCTTTTTCTAAAGCTTTACCTGGTTGGGAATTGAGATTCTCAGCAAACAAAGTATCTGGTCGCTCTAAGTAGTAAACGCTACCAGCAGGGGCAGCAAACACTTGAGGGGCGGGGATGCTTTTTAATGATGAAGGATGAGTGCTGAATGATGAATTATTTCGTTCATCGTTCATCATTCCTAATTCAGCATTGTCTTTAACTCTTCCACTAATCGGTAAAGGTTGGGCGGTTGCTACGCTAACTAAATTTCCTGGTTTTTGATTGGAATTAACTGTATGGGCTAGTTTCCATTCCCAAGGATAGGGTTGACAAACTGCTTTTTGGTTTTTATGGATGCGTTCAAACACTCCAGGGGTGATTAAATAAGCTAAAGATTTACCTCCTCGTTGATAGTTGCGTTGAGATTGCTGCTGTAATTGCTCCCATTGTTCGCCTAGTGAAGGACATTCTTCGACTAATACCCGATGTCCTTCTCCTCCTAAACGCATCGAAGTAGGAACATTGGGGATTTTTCTGTCTATAGCGATCGCCATACTCCAACCTGAATGCAGACGAATGGCATTCTCGACAAAGTAGCCATCTGCATCTTTTACCTGACGACTATCAGGGGCGATCGCATTGTGGGAACGAGTTTCTACCGTCCAGGGTTGGGAACTTTCCCCCTGTTGGCATAACCAATCTTCAGGATTTAAAATTTCGTTATTTAGCAGTTTGGTAACTACAGAAAAAGGTAAATAATGTCTTGGTTTTTGTTCGAGCTTATTTTCTTTTTCTTTGCCCTTGCCTGATTCTTTTTCTTTTAATAACAGAGGCGCGGGCGATAGCCTATCCCAAATCATTTGCCGAGCGGGAGATTTTTCATCTAACCAAGTTAAAGGATGGAGCAAAGAGTTATTAACGTAATTGAGAGGACGAGGGAAATAAAGCTGCTGTTGATAGCAAAGAAAAGTACCTTTAATAGTTAGGTTGTCTTTACTATTTAATAATCCTCTAATTGCGCCCGCGATCGCGTGTCCGTTGGGAGGAAAAACACTGCCCGCCCAGGCTCTTTCTCCTGGGCTAAAAGGTTTAGCGTCGCGGAATAAAAGTATATCTAGGGGTGTGAGAGTATACCAGTGCATAAATAAATTATGAATTATGAATTATGAATTATGAATTATGAATGAGTAATTGTTTTGTTTATCGTTCATCATTCCTCATTCATCATTAGTTTGCTCGTTTTGCTGTTTTGACAGAGGCAACTAAAATACGCATTAGTTCTTCTGCTTCTTGAAACAAATTTTGAGTTTTAGCCGTATTTACAGTATTAGTTTCTGTTAAAAGCTCTAGCCAATAAACAGTTTCTTCTAATTCTTGTAATCCTCCTTCTATTTTGCTAATAAATTCTGCTGTTGAACGGGCGCGAGTTGCTTCTCGATAATGTGCGCCAACGGAAGTTCCGCTACGAAGTATTTGTTTACCCATAACACTTGCTTCTGTTGTTTTTGGTAAATTTGAATAGAGAATAATAATTTGTATGGCAAAATCTTTAGTCCTTTTCCTCAAATCATGTTTATTCCCGTTCATAATTCCTAATTTATCATTCATCGTTACTAATTTATTTGCCTATTTCTTAGAGTAAATGCTGCTAATTTGAGCCAATTTTTTATTTCAGTATCTGCTTGTTTATTATCTAAGCTATGCTCTACTAAAATGGTTAGGAAATTGCTCAAATAGTCAATAAATAATTGTTTTTGAGATTTTGATTCTTCGCTGAAAATTGCTCGTCGTTCACAAAAAGCCTTTGTCCATTGAGCAATAGCTACTTTGGGTGCGGGATGAGCTGACCAAATTTCAGCAGCTTGTTCAAAGATGGCACTGTCTAATTCTGAATGTGTTTGAGCAAAATCTACCAATTCGCGCCAGCTTGCAAAGACTTTAAATTTAGCAGTAGATTTTAAAATATTACCGTTGCCATAGATTGTGCGAACTTGAACCGCATCTTTCGAGAATTTTTCGTTATTAACAATATAATAATGCTCTTTGGCTTCTTCTTCAGCCTCCCAAAGATTTTCTAAAGCAATAGCTAATGGTACAGAATGATGAGCGATAACTATGCCAAAACTAATAGTTGCTGACGACCCCAGAGTAAATAAAGGACGGTTTGTTAATGATGAAGGATGAGTGCTGAATGATGAGTTTTGGTTTAATGATGAAGGATGAATGATGAGGGATAAATCTTTTTGTTCATCGTTCATAATTCCTAATTCATCGTTATTTTTTTTATCGTTCATCGTTCCTAATTCATAGTTATTTTTATATTTCCAATAATCCCCTTCACTTTCAAACTCACCTTGCGGATCTTCTTGACCTTTAAAACACTGACGAATATCCCACAGCCAACTATCCCATTCCCAGAGATTGGTATAGGATAAAATATCATCGCCACCGCAATAAATTAGTCTGCCAGCGTAGCGAGATTCAGTCAGATAAGGTACTAATTGATTGGCAAAATCAAGCAGAGAACGACTCAAGGCACTATGGGTAGCGGGTCCCATTCTTTTCTTAACTTTGAGAAATTCGCTTACTGGTTGTTTGATTTCGTCGGGAAAGCCGTCGATTTTTTCTTGTAATTCTTGGGGAATATATTCTTGATAGGGTTTTAATTTTGCTCCTTTTAACCACTCACGCATGCTATCGCCGTCGCCAGCAGCGAGTACATACCAATCTGTCGGATTTTTACCAGGAGGAAAATAATTAGCAATAATATTTTTTATTTTACTAAGTTCAGTTTGTTTTTCATCAATATTTTTAAAATCTTCGATTAGCCAACCTGCATTTAATAATCTAGGATTGGGTAATTTGGGATAATTATTTTTAATCCAAGGAATACCCCAGGCGGTTCTGGCTGCATCTTGTGTCCAACTAAATTGCTGATAAATTTCACCACAAGCAGTTTGATAATATTTAATTGCTTCTCTATTTCCTGCTATCTCCGCTTGCTTTAACCAACCAGCAACCCCAGAACTCAGGTCGGGATAAGTTAAAGATAAATCGTTGATACCTAAGATATCTGGCAATATTTTATGTAAAACTCGCTTAACAACTTCAGTAGCGTTTAATTCTTCAATGCCATCAAATAAGCCAGTATTTTTTTGCTCGGACCAAAACTTTTTGGTTTGTCCTTCTGTTGCCCAGTCTGGTTTAGTTTCATCGTAAATGGGATGGACTACCGAACCGATTCCAGAAATGGTCGAGCGAGGACCAAAAGCAGTTGGCATTGACCAAGTACGGGCATTTTTGACTGCGGTTAGATTATCGCGAAGGCGATCGAAGATACTGCCCCACCAAGAACCGACATTCAGATTAGGCTGCCTGGAATAACCTTTAGAATCAGTTTCTGTTTCTTTGTCTAATAAACCAAAGACTGCTTTGAGAAATTTTGCTTCATTGGTTTCAAATAAAGCTAAATTTTCTTTTAAATTAGTAAAATCATTTTGTGAATCGCACCATTTTTCATATTCTCCTGCTTCATTTTTTCGGGGAGAATGATGTAATTCTGTCTCTAAATTACCAATGGGTAAAGCCGTCCAATAGGTTTGCCATTGAGATTTTAGCCAATCATCCCAAGTATGAGGGTTAATTTCTTTCCAAGCTGGATTCATCTTTTGGAGAAACTCTAATGATTTAGTTCCTAATTCTTGCCACTCTTTTTCTAAAACTTGTTTGGCATATTGGGTTGCTGCATAGATGGGATTATCTTTAATCTCATCTCCCTGTTTACCGTTGTTGGGGAGAATCATCACAATGACATTAGGAAAACCAGCCGTAAGTAATTGTTGTGGTGTCGGTTCCTCTATCCACTGACCAAAGTGGGGATATTCTTTTAATAACCAATGGTCGATTAAAGGTTGTTGATACAAACAAGGATATAAAAATGTATCTGCACCGTATTTTTTGGCTAATTCCCAACAAACTTTGGCTGATAGATAATGCAGCAACCACGAACCAGCCCAAAAATCTCGCATTTTCCGACTAGCTTTTACTAATTCTTGAACGGGAGAGAAAGTAAAGACAACTAAATGAGGACGAGAGGAGCGAGTAAAACTTTGATTCTTAGCCGGATAATTTTCTTGTTGTCGATAATAGCCTGCTAATCCTCCAGCTAGAGCGGAAGTAATACTGGTATGACTCCAAAGAGAAGCATCGGGTAGGCGAGTTTCGGCAGGCAGTAAATAAATTTCAGGAGTATCTTTAGCTAATAAGTCGGGATAGCAACGCCATAACCACCAATGTACTTGAGAGGGATTGTCCCAGTCTTTGATGGAGTTTAAGACTTCTAGTTCTTTCTGTTCTAAAAATTCTTTACGCTTACCTTGTTGTAACCTTTCATGCCATTGGCATATTTGTAATTTTTGGGCTTTGCCAGAGAGTAAATGGTGAATTTGTAACCCGTTTTCTTGATAACTAATCGCACTATATTGAGGAGCGAGTCTACCTATGGTACTGCGATCGCTTGCCGAGGCGATTAAGTCACATAATCCTACATAGTCTAGCCATCTACGATTGAGCGAATCTACCGCAGATTTGTCTTTTGGAGACTGCCATCCTTGCATACATCTAAGGATTGCCCATTGTCCTTCTCTACCTAAATCTTGACTGTGGGATAAGGCTTTTAAACCCGGATCGTGGAGCAATCCCCAAATTTTGGCTTGCCAGTAAGCTTCAGACACAATCGAAAGTTCCTTACAAGAGCTTTTTGAAACTATAGCTATTGTTCCCGTTTAAATTCTAGAGCTAACACGATCTTGCAATTACTTTTTTAAAAAAGTCTGAAATTGTCTACTAGTCTGGGTTCTAGGATTTTTTGATTCGGATTTTCAATTATTGGCTTTTGTGTATCTATCGACTAGATTTAAAGCTGCCTGACGGTGCTTTTCCACTAACTGAGGGGGAGATAGTACCTGTGCTCGATCGCCATAGCGTTGAACCCAAATACTAAATTCATCCAAGGAGCGAGGGGGCAATTCGAGGCAGTAATCTACATACTGAGGCTTGCCCGTCTGACTATCTTTGGGTCCGCGCCGAATCTTTTGATGGGAATGGCGCAGTTCTCCTTCTTCGATAAAACTACTTACCGGAGGGAAAAAGCGAACTTTCACCCTGACAAACTCTAGCTCTCCTCTTAACTCTAACTGTTGTTCTTCAAGCTCGCCCAATTTAAACCCCCACCCATTCTTGAGAAGTCGATAAGCTCTTTTGAGGCTTTGTTTTTGGGCTTCTATTCCCCTTCCCCCCGGTGTCAGAATCTGGCAGTAATTACTAAAACGATTGACCCGAGCGATCGCTAAACAACCATTACTACAAGATTCATAGAGCAAGTACCAAGCAATATCATAGTAAATTAACTGGAGCGGCCAAATTACAAGCGGGCCGACTTTTTGATGTCCATACAAATCGAAGGAGCGAGAAATTTCTATCGCTTGTCCTTCCACGATCGCTCGTTCGACCTTGTCAATTTGATGGAACAGAGTATTCCTAAATTCTCCTTTTTCCATCATTTCTTGAGGATCTGTGTAATTAATGGCTCGATTTAAATGTTGCCGAACTGGATAAAAAAAATCTTTTCTCGGGTAATCCTTTCCCCATCGAACGGCGGAGGTTTGGACTTCGTTAAATTCAAATCCTCTCAGTCTTTTACGAAGCTGGCGGTAAATTTGTCTGATTCTGGGGTCGCCTTGGTAAATAGCTTGAGATTCTAAAGCATTGAAAGCTACTCTGAATTCATCTCGATCCATGACTCCAGTACCCAAATAATAACCCCAGCGATACATTCGGCGATCGAGAATGTAATAATCGCGCAGTTTCTCCAAATCTCTTCGCAAGGTAGGTGTAGCTGGATAACCCTCTGGAAGTTGGAATCCAACTGCGGCTGCCAACTCTCGCAACTGGTTTTTCAAAGCTTCTAGGGCATTGTGATGATTACCTGGTTCTGAGATTTCCGCTCTATCATTTTCCCGATAGCCGACACCGGGATAGTTAACCAAAGTAGCAATTAACAACATCAGACGGTCAAAAGCTTGCGGGTCGGCGTAAGGATGAGATTTAGCTTGTTTAGCCATAATAATGAATGATGAATGATGAATGATGAATGATGAATGATGAGTTTTAATTCATCGTTCATCGCTCCTAATTCATCGTTTTTAAATGACGATTAACTTGAGGGAGCTATTCTCGTCAAGCTAAAGCCAATCTAGCATTAACTTACCCACACCGACGCAAAAACTCTCAAGTCCAAGGTACTCCGCTAAGAGAAAAACTTATCTCGATATTGGCTTTAATTCGCTACCGAGACTTAACCCAGCTAAAGTAGCAATAAGAATTAGACCTGTAAAAAAAAGCGAGGCATCGAATGTATCTTTCCCTGCGTGCTACTTTTGTGCGCAATGTAGTTGTTGCTGGAGTTAACGGAGCCATTACCCTCATTTTGCTTTTGATTGCACCGTTAGGATTGGCAGCAGTGATTGTTAACACTGTTATGGTTACGGCTTCTACCTTTGTGGTGTGTACTTTGGGAGATTTGGTCGTGGCGTGGTTATTGAAATCTTCCTCTCCCAATCAATTGACTCGGGGTGGAGAACTCAGACAATTCAACCCCTTCTCCCAACCCAAAGCAATTGACAGAAGAAAACGTTATTGATTCGGCTGTAAAAAAGGCATGAAAAGTCTTTATGTATCTCAGCAAGGCTGTTACGTTTCCCTCAAACAAGAAAGCCTAATTGTCCAGCAGAAAGGAAAAATTTTAGCAGAAGTTCAACTTCCCCTGTTGGAACAAATTCTGATTTTTGGTAAATCTCAGGTTACTACTCAAGCAATTCGCACCTGCTTGTGGCGCAATATTCCCATTGCCTATCTTTCTCGCATGGGATACTGCTACGGACGACTCCTTCCCCTCGAGCGTGGCTATCGCCATCTAACTCGCTATCAACAACAGATTAGTTCGCTAGAGCGATTGCTCGTAGCACGGGAAATTGTGCGAGCCAAGCTTAAAAATAGCCGCGTCATCCTCTTACGACAACAGCGACGGCACAACTCAGAAACGATCGCTTTTGCCATTCAAAGTTTAGAGCATTTGATTCAAAAAGCCACACAAGCAGATAATTTAGAGCGATTGATGGGATATGAAGGTGCTGGGAGTGGTAGTTATTTTTCCGCTTTTGGCGAAAGTTTAACTAATCGCGAGTTTGTCTTTCTGGCTCGTTCTCGCAGACCGCCAGGGAATCCTGTCAATGCCCTGCTCAGTTTTGGCTATCAGGTATTATGGAATCACCTTTTGGCATTAATCGAAATCCAAGGACTCGATCCCTATCAAGCTTGTTTACACCAAGGAACAGAACGTCATGCCGCTCTAGCTTCAGATTTAATCGAAGAATTTCGCGCACCAATTGTCGATTCTCTCGTGTTATGGCTGGTTAATAGCAAAGTAATGGATGCTGCCAACGACTTTGAATATGGCAATGGAGGCTGCTATCTCAATAATTCGGGACGGAAGAAATATTTGAAAGCCTTTTTACAGCGTATGGAAGAGGAAGTTCAAACCAATTCCCAACAGAAGCAACCGCGCTGGGATTTGCTCGCGCAGCAGGTGAAGTTGTTTAAGCAGTTTATCTATGAACCTTCTCGAGGTTATCAACCTTTCTTGATTCGTTAGCTGAAAAGATGCTTTTCTATGTAGTCGTTTACGATCTTCCTTGCGATAAGCGGCGCAAAAAAGTAGCAGATTTATTAGAGGGATACGGTCAGCGGGTACAATATTCTGTCTTTGAATGTATCCTCACTAAAGCTAAGTATGATGAATTGCGCCAAAGATTGAAAAAACGCATCAAAGAAGAAGAAGATAGTGTCAGATTTTATCCCCTTTCCGGTCATACTTTAGCTCAAGTAGAAATTTGGGGACAACCTCCGCTAACCAAACCTCCCAGTTCTCTCATCGTCTAATTTGGGTTCACCCGAGAGCGAGGGCCTCGAAAAATCTTTAGAAAGCTTTTTTTTCGTTCAGCCCCTCGAACTCAATCTTAATAAGGGTTTCAAGATTTAGAAGTTCTTTTTTGTCGAGCAGGTAACTCCCTAAGCGCGACCCCCTCGCGATTGCCCTCTGGACACTAGTTGGGATATAGGTTTCAATAAAGAAGACTCTCTATTTATTAGAGAAATTAGTTGAATGGAAACTCAAGGGCACGACCGGCGAGGCGCGGCTAGGCAACCTCTCTATTTATTAGAGAAATTAGTTGAATGGAAACGCCGGCCAGGGCCTCGGCCACGGTGCGCGCGGCCTCTCTCTATTTATTAGAGAAATTAGTTGAATGGAAACAAAACCCAGTTTTTGCGAGTTAACGGCTTGTAAAAAAGCTCTCTATTTATTAGAGAAATTAGTTGAATGGAAACTAGGTCTGAGGCCTTGCGACAAGCACAATTAAAACTCTCTATTTATTAGAGAAATTAGTTGAATGGAAACTTGGTAAAAGGATTGACCGTTCCTGTGTTCACAAAGGTTGCAGCTCTCTATTTATTAGAGAAATTAGTTGAATGGAAACCCTGAAAAAATAGGCGGATTTGTAGATACGCTTATTCCCTCTCTATTTATTAGAGAAATTAGTTGAATGGAAACAACATCCGCCGTCGGAGTTTACCTGCCCGTGCACCGAAGCCCTCTCTATTTATTAGAGAAATTAGTTGAATGGAAACATAAACCCAGTTGAGATTGGCCGCCATGCGCACCTCGCCTCTCTATTTATTAGAGAAATTAGTTGAATGGAAACGGTCGTCCTGCCAGTCTCCCGCCACCAGCGGCGCTCTCTATTTATTAGAGAAATTAGTTGAATGGAAACCGGGCTTTGCCTGGAGCGCCCGGCGCAACACGGTGGTCTCTCTATTTATTAGAGAAATTAGTTGAATGGAAACGTCAGGTCCACGACCCGAACCCCTCGCCTGTGCGTCACTCTCTATTTATTAGAGAAATTAGTTGAATGGAAACGACTGTTTGAGTATCAATGAGGACATTTTAAAACAAGCTCTCTATTTATTAGAGAAATTAGTTGAATGGAAACACAAAATCACCAGCGAGCTGGAAACCCGCAATGCACTCTCTATTTATTAGAGAAATTAGTTGAATGGAAACGTCGAGTATTACGACGCGCTGGCCGCCAGCTTCCTCGGCGAACTCTCTATTTATTAGAGAAATTAGTTGAATGGAAACTATCTTTTTTGGATTGTAAATCTATATCAAGATTAACTCTCTATTTATTAGAGAAATTAGTTGAATGGAAACTTCCTCATCGGATTCCCCACGCACGTCTACTGTTTCAACTCTCTATTTATTAGAGAAATTAGTTGAATGGAAACATCTCTGGTTACCGGCAAGCGCTTGTTTATGCGGCAGTTGGCAACTCTCTATTTATTAGAGAAATTAGTTGAATGGAAACGGCTTACTTCAAGAAAGAGAACTCGGACCTCAGGCCACTTCAGACTCTCTATTTATTAGAGAAATTAGTTGAATGGAAACCAAAAAGGTTTGGCAGAACCTAAGTCAAGAACATCAGAATGCCTCTCTATTTATTAGAGAAATTAGTTGAATGGAAACCGATAGAAGCGAGTTTCAGCCGAGGAACGCCGGGTGCTCTCTATTTATTAGAGAAATTAGTTGAATGGAAACAGCCGACCACTATAACGCGATGGTCATGTTCGTCAAACTACGCTCTCTATTTATTAGAGAAATTAGTTGAATGGAAACGCCCGTGTAGAGCGAGGCTGCGTCGGTCTGCTCTTCTCTCTATTTATTAGAGAAATTAGTTGAATGGAAACTTAGTGTAATAGCGCTCGATTTTAGTGATTGGCTTTTCAATTATCTCTCTATTTATTAGAGAAATTAGTTGAATGGAAACCACAATTCCAAAACATCAAAGCTAAGATAGAGACCGACTCTCTATTTATTAGAGAAATTAGTTGAATGGAAACCACTTTCACCATCGAATCCGGTGACACCCACCAGGGTTCCACCCTCTCTATTTATTAGAGAAATTAGTTGAATGGAAACGACAACCCCCATATCTTCAAACTCGGACGGTTCAAAGTCCGCTCTCTATTTATTAGAGAAATTAGTTGAATGGAAACTCAGCTCTCATAGCAGTGCTAAGCCCTTTAACTGCTTCCTCTCTATTTATTAGAGAAATTAGTTGAATGGAAACATCTCCGATGCTACAAAAATTGCCAATCGTGCCGAAAGCAAACTCTCTATTTATTAGAGAAATTAGTTGAATGGAAACTTTCATCGCCCATGAAAACCACTATCGACTGGATGCGCCTCTCTATTTATTAGAGAAATTAGTTGAATGGAAACATCGGTTTCCCCATTTCCAGCGTCAACAGTTGACCAAAGCTCTCTATTTATTAGAGAAATTAGTTGAATGGAAACTCACCAATGCGGTCGGCATGGCACTCGCTGAAAAGCTACTCGCCGCTCTCTATTTATTAGAGAAATTAGTTGAATGGAAACGTCGCGGGGCTTGCCGTCGCGATATTTCCAACTTGGCCTCTCTATTTATTAGAGAAATTAGTTGAATGGAAACTCGCGAAGGTGAACGGCGCGCGCGGCGACGCGGCGGGGCTCGCCCGGCTCTCTATTTATTAGAGAAATTAGTTGAATGGAAACAGTATCCGGCTCACGCAACGAGAGCGCTCTTCATGCTCTCTATTTATTAGAGAAATTAGTTGAATGGAAACCTATTTACTTACTTATATAAGTAAGTAATTAATTTATATCTCTCTATTTATTAGAGAAATTAGTTGAATGGAAACTTGATCGTCTTTATAGGCTGAATTGTTTTGCTCAGGCGTGTGTCCCAGCGATTGCTCTCTATTTATTAGAGAAATTAGTTGAATGGAAACTGGGCGCGCAATGCCTCTGTATTGCAAAAGTTGCCTTAGCTCTCTATTTATTAGAGAAATTAGTTGAATGGAAACCACAAGTTGGCCGAGTCGCAGAAAAAATCGGCGCGGACTCTCTATTTATTAGAGAAATTAGTTGAATGGAAACGATGGGCAACTGGGTCTTCGGGTGTGACATCTGCCAGCTCTCTATTTATTAGAGAAATTAGTTGAATGGAAACACTCCAATGTGGTTTTTACCTCTTGTTCCACACTGGCTCTCTATTTATTAGAGAAATTAGTTGAATGGAAACCTGAGTTGCATGCAGAGCCATAAGGGCATCGAGCTGAGCTCTCTATTTATTAGAGAAATTAGTTGAATGGAAACACCTGGTATCTTCGCAACCCTACTCGACACACCGTAGTTCTTTGTAACTCTCTATTTATTAGAGAAATTAGTTGAATGGAAACTTGGATAAAAATATTCGTTACCTTTTGCAGCTCCGCCAACTCTCTATTTATTAGAGAAATTAGTTGAATGGAAACTAAACCACGTAAAATTATTTCCACCCAAGACAATTGCTCTCTATTTATTAGAGAAATTAGTTGAATGGAAACGTGGTAGCTCTAACATTACATGGATAATGGTTTGTATCCGCGCTCTCTATTTATTAGAGAAATTAGTTGAATGGAAACACCTTCGGGTCAGGTGGGCTGGTTGAGCTTCTTAAGCCCTCTCTATTTATTAGAGAAATTAGTTGAATGGAAACAACCGAAGCCAGCTCTTGAGGTTCCATGCCAACAACTCTCTATTTATTAGAGAAATTAGTTGAATGGAAACAACCGAAGCCAGCTCTTGAGGTTCCATGCCAACAACTCTCTATTTATTAGAGAAATTAGTTGAATGGAAACTCCACCAAGAATTTGGCTGATGAATTTAGCAGGGGATGAACAACAGCCCCATTCAATTAATTTCGGATAGCTAATACAGAGAAGCTTGGGCCATTAGGATGATCTGGCTGTTCAAAATTTATTTCAATTTCATTAAAGCCAAGATATTTAAGGCAGGCTAAGATATCCCCTCGACTCATCCAATTACTAAATGGTTGACTCCCGCCACAAAATCCCGCATCATCCAAGGCTGTTAAATACTCATACCGATATAGAGTATGTTTAAATCCGTTATGTTCTGCACTGATGCTGCTGGGAAATTTTTTCGCAATTTTGTGAGGGTTTGCTTGAAGCAAGTCACGGTCATAATAGTGAGTCCAAATAAATACTTTGTTGGTGACTTGGCTGATTAAACTGAGTAGTTCCACCGGGTTGGTCATGTGGTAAAGCACACCACTGGCAAGACAAATATCAAACTTAGTCGAACAATTTTGCAGATATTTTACAAAGTCACCACAAATAAATTTGGCTCGTTTTAATTCCAAAATTTCTTTGATGATTAAACACTTTAAATAGGCGCGAGTATTAGCTTCTATTGATAGAATAGAAGCGGCTCCCATTTTTTCTAGCATATAGGTATGTCCGGCTTCTAGGGGGCCGAGTTCTAGGATAGTTTGATCCGCAATGCCACCTAAGCTTTTGACACACCAATGGATGCGACCGTCTTCAAACAAGGGAATCTGCCCTGCTGCCAATTCGGCAAATTGATCGGGTAATCGAGATGCCCACTCGTTTTTAAATATATTTAAAGCGTTCTGTTCACAGGGTGATGATGTGATGTAACTGTCAAGAATTTCCATGATAATTGCTCTAATTATTTACTGGTTATTGTCAAAATAATCATCTTGATCGCTGCTCATAATTGATTATGGCATTAAAGGCAATATCATACTAGATTATGCTAGATTTTTTATATCTATACAATTTCACCAAATCAATAGCTAAATGAAGTCTACTAATTTGTTTCCTGGCTTTTCTCCAACGTTTAGATGCTTTAATTTTCTTTTTGAAATTAGGCGCACGTTTGCGACGCAATCTCTTAGATAATTGCTCTATTTTTTGTTGGGTTTTGGCTAAAAATTTCGGAGGAGCAATTATTGTTCCATCTGAACAAGCAATAGCGTGGTGAGTACCAAAATCTAAACCTATAGCACCAGTGCTAGTTTCTCGTTTTGGTTCGCAGTTTACAGTGATTGAAGCATACCATTTACCTGGTTTCCAGATGATTGTACAAGTTGTTGGTGTCCCCCAAGTTCTAGCTTTACCTCTCATCTGAATTTGTCCTAAATTAGACAATTCCAGGTAGCCGTTATCCCCTGTTGTCTGCGCCTTCCATCCACTTATTCCCGGATAAGTCCAACCACGATCATGTCGTGCGGACTTGAATTTTGGGTATCCACCCCATCCACGGAAAAAACGTTGAAAGGCATAGTCAACACGCTTTACCGTTGCCTGTAAAGCTTGCGCACCTAATTCTTTATATTCAGGCCAACATTCTTTGAAATCTGGCAGAATATTTTGCTGGTCATAGTAGCTAATAGAATTCCCAAAACGCTGATATTCTGTCTTTCTGTGGTAAAGACAGGCCTTGAACAAATCTTTATGAAGTCGTCGCCAATAATGCAATTTCGACTCCTGAGATTTAGTTGGATATAAGCGAAAGGTGGTTCTACGTGTTACTCTCATGGGTGCGAGCGTACCATTCACTTAACGCCCAGTGCAACCTTTGCTCAGAAAGAGTTCTCATGCTGTATTTTTGTATTCACTTGCATATTGTATTGATAACGAAGTATCGAGGCAAGGTGATTACTTCTGAAATTCTCACTAGGTGAACAACAAAAAAGCATTATAAATCCCCGTCCTTAAGGACGGGGTCTCAATTGGTCAGTCTGTCTCCAGACAACCAGATTTCTGAGTTTGTAAAAGTTCTCAAAGCGTCATCAAGCAGACTAATTCGCAAGGAGTTCAAGTCTCATGTTGACAAATACTACTGGAAACCTGTTTTTTGGTCTAGCTCATACTTGGTCAATTCCAGTGGCGGAGTATCGCTTGATGTTTTGAAAAAATCTATCAAGCAACAAGATTCTCCGCGTAGCTAACTATATCCTGCCCTTGCTTTCATCCCCCAGTTCCGTTTCCCTGCACTGGGGGACTTCCCGCAAGGATGTTAAAGATGTAGTTTTTGAGCGCGAATTAGTATTATTTTTCCTGCTGTTGAATCACTAAAACCGAGCAATGGGCGTGATGAATCACGTAGTTACTGACACTTCCCAGAATCAATTCCGATAAACCCGATCGCCCTCTGCGACCGATGACGATCAGATCTGCGCCCCACTGTTTGGCAGTCGCGCAAATTTGCCGACCGGGTTCGCCCGGTTGATAATCGGATTCTGCCTTAATTCCCGCCTCGGTGGCTTTTTGGACGAAAGAACTCAGCCAAGCTTTCAGTTCCTCTGTCGCTTCTCTAATCAGTTGTTCTTCTAGTTCAATAATTTCTTGGGAATAAACGCCGCTGTAAGCCCCCATTCCGGCGTGAGCGAGGAATTCGGGCATTCCTGCTATGGGTTCTTGCAGGCAATGAAAGATCGTCAACTGACTGTTATAGGCTTTGGCTAGCTGTAGCGCCTTCTCAAACAATTCTGGCGTAGATGCCAAATAATCAACCGCTACAAGAATTTTTTTAAAACCAACTGTTAAAGAGTGCCCCTCTTGGTTTTGCGGGGTAAGGACTTTCTGACTGTTTACCGAATAAGTCATAGCCCCTCACTTGTATTTTGCTATACCTCTAATTTCAGAGTGACATAGTTTTAAAGTTTAGGAGCGGCTTCGATAGAAAAGTTAACTGGCTCTTTAGAGGGGACGAACTCGCTCTAGAGCGGCTTGCAGTTCTTCTCCTTCAATGACTTCCGTTTTAAGCAACTGTTGCGCGATCGCGTCTAATAACTCGCGATTGCGATCGAGGATGGCTATAGCTCTTTGATATTCGCCTTCTACTATCCGTTTGACTTCCTCATCGATCGCTTTAGCAGTTTCTTCGCTCACCAGGCGGCGGAGATTGCCGTTGCCATTGCCCAAAAAGTTCGCTTGTCCGGCGCGATCGAATGCCAACGGACCTAATCTTTTGCTCATTCCATAGGTAGTCACCATGCGTTCGGCAATATCCGTCGCGCGTTGCAAGTCATCCGCTGCGCCGTTAGTCACGCTGTCGAACACCAGTTCTTCAGATGCCCTACCGCCGAGCAGCGTAGCAATTTGCTCGCGAAATTCCGCTTCGCTCATCAAAAAGCGGTCTTCTGTAGGCATTTTCAGCGTATAACCCAAGGCAGAAAGACCGCGAGGAACGATGGAAATTTTAGCCACTTTCCCGCCTCCTGGCATGACGGCACCGACTAAGGCATGACCGACTTCGTGGTAAGCGACAATCTGTTTCTCTTTTTCGTTGAGGACTCGACTTTTCTTCTCCAACCCGGCAATTACCCGTTCGATCGCCTCTTTCAGTTCGTTTTGGGTTACGACTTCTTGCTGGCGGCGGGCGGCGAGGAGGGCAGCTTCATTGATTAAATTAGCTAGATCTGCCCCAGCAAAGCCAGGGGTACGAGCGGCGATCGCTTTTAAATCCACATCTTCTGCCAACTCGACCTTGCGAGCATAGACCTCTAAAATTGCTAGCCGTCCCAACAAATCGGGGCGATCGACCAGTACTTGTCGGTCGAACCTTCCGGGGCGCAGAAGGGCTGAATCGAGGGTTTCCGGGCGGTTTGTCGCCGCCAAGACAATGACCGTCGATTCCCCGGCGGCGAACCCGTCCATCTCCGTGAGCAATTGATTGAGGGTTTGTTCGCGCTCGTCGTTACTGCCGCTAGCAACCCCTCCGCTATTGCGAGATTTGCCAATCGCATCCAATTCGTCGATAAAAATAATGCAAGGCGCTTGTCTCTTTGCCTGATTAAATAAATCGCGGACTCGCGCCGCACCAGTCCCGACGAATAATTCTACAAACTCGGAGGCGGAAATGCTGAAGAAAGTCACGCCCGCTTCTCCGGCAACCGCTTTTGCCAGAAGCGTTTTTCCCGTACCGGGAGGACCGACGAGCAAAACGCCTTTGGGAATTCTAGCTCCAATTTTGTTATAGCGCTCTGGGTTTTTGAGAAATTCGACGATCTCGACTAATTCGGTTTTTGCCTCTTCTGCACCAGCAATATCGGCAAAGGTAATCCGGGCAGACTCTCCCTCGACATAAACTTTGGCTTTGCTTCTGCTAAAAGCAAGGCTTCTACGCTCCTCGCCGCGATTGAGTAAAAAATGCATGGCTCCCACCAAGATTAGCGGCGGAACTACCCAAGCGAGTAAAGTCATCCACCAAGGATTTTGAGGCGGGGGGGACGCAGCAAAAACGACTCCCTTCTCTCTCAGTTTGTTGGGCAATTGCGGATCGTTAAGCGGGATCGTTTCTAAAACCTCTCCTTCAGCAGACGTGTTGTTAGCGCTTGACGAAGCATCCGCATGAAATGGGTTATTGGGGGTTTTCGTTGTCTGAAGTGGGTTGTCAACGGGAAACTGAAATAGGTTTTCGGGATTCTCCCCGATACTGCGAGAAGCTTTAAGCTGGTAGCGAATCAGATCGTTGCCAATCATCACCACTGCAACTTCGCCTTTTTCTACTTGCTCTAAAAACTGGCTGTAGGGTTGTAGCGGATATCGAGACGATCGCGGCCAAAATAAATAAGCTAAAAAGGATACGCCTGCTAGCACCAAAAGAAGATTGCCAAGAGAGGGAATTTGAGGCTTGTTTTTAATACTCATGATTTCGCGATGCTTTCTAGAAAGCTGATGAGAGCAAGCAACAGTTTTTCCATTTTAGCTGTAGATCTTCTCCGCCCCTACGTCTAGGGATAGTCCTTTGTCATTGGTCATTGGTTATTGGGGAAAGGGAAAAGGACTTTTGATAAAGGACAAATGACAAAGTCCCACTCCTTTTCAGGGTGGGATGAGCTTAAGATTACCCGGTAATTGATTTGTGACGCTCTACGGCAGCTAAAAACCCCGTACTCCTTAAATCCAAAGCTTTTCCAGCGATTGTGTCCTTTGAATCTTGGATAGCCTGGTGTTTTGCCTGCTTTAAGCCTACGGAAGAAGGCTTTAAATGCCTTATCCAAATCTTGTACTACATTTTGAAGAACATGACTGTGTACTTTGTTAAATATATATATCTAATACCAGTTATCAACTAAAGATTCAAGCTCTTATCTGGCTAAAGCCTACAATCGCCTAACGACTGGGGAGGACGCGGTGCCGGAACTTGTTTCCGGCACTTTAGCCGTCCGTGCTACAAGCCCCGAAGCTTGCGGCGAGCTAAAGCCAATTTCGGTCATTTAAGCGTCGAACGGCAACGACTGCCGGACGGGGAGGATGGTTAGCAGCTTTGTCGGGCCAGTTTGAACCGATTGGAATCTTGCGCTCTTGCATGAATTCCCGACCTGTTGTCGTCCGCATGTCAAACTGACGAATTTCTGTTTTGAGATCTTGGCGTATTCCTCCTGCTTCTCCCGGATGTTGGATCGCTAGAAATAGGGTTTGCCGATCTTCGGTAAAACGCAGACCGCAGATTTCCGTATCCATGGGAGAAATCGCAAAGGGATATGCTGTGCCAGCATTGGCACCCGATGTGGGAATAAACCAAGCAGAATTGTTGCCAAACAGACCAACTAAATCGATTTGGCTGACTGGATTTCCATTAACAACTCGGCTAGCAACTGCTTTATTTTGGCTGCTGGTAGACATATCAGTGACCATCCAGAGATTGCCATCGGGATCGATTTCGAGATTATCGGGATTGGAAAAACCCAACCCTCCTTCGGCAGGTTCGCCTCCGGTTGCAAAAAGCTCCCAACGAAAGGTCATCGAATCGGGATTGCTGTCGTCTTCCTGCAAGCGCATTATCCAACCGAATTCGTAGGGAGTTTCTCCTTTCGATCCTTTAAAAATTTGCTTGTCGGAACCGCCATCGCTGCCAGGAGAACCGGAAGTAAAGGCGATAAACAGCGTTCCGTCTTGGGCTACTTCGGTATCTTCAGGACGTGCCGTACAGGTAATTCCTGCCGCGTTTGCCGCGTAGTGAGCGTCGATTAAAATTGCCCCCTGTTTTTCGGTAGGATCGCCTTCATAGAGGTCGCCCAGGGTTTTGAATCGTTCTTTGAAAATGGCAATTTCAGATTCGCTAATCGCTTTGATAATTCCCCCAGCAAGACGATCGGGATTGGGGAGAGGAACCATGCCTTTTCCGTCCTCGCCTGCCACTTGACTGGGCAAAACCGGATTGATAGGGGTATCGGGACTAAGGGGAATCCAGCGACCCGTTCCATCGGGATTAAATTTCGCACCATAGAGCATTCCTTCTTCGAGCAAGCGAGAGTTTGCCTTGTCTTTGATATCGTTTATCGTTTCCTTGGAGATAAACTTGTAGAGGTGCCCGCCCCGGCGATCGCATCCCGAATAAACGGCTAATGGCTTGCCAGGAACGGCTCGAAAGGCAACGGCTTCGTGGCGATAGCGCCCTAACCAAGTATGCTTAGTACCGTAATCGTCGGGGTTGGCGGGATCGATTTCTACCATCCACCCGTATTTATTGCCAGCCAAACCCAATACATTGGCTCGACCGTCTAGATCTTCATCGGTAATCAGAAAGGGAGTCTCGGAAGGGTCTAAAGAAGATCCGTCTGCCATGACGGGTTCGGGCACTTG
Source organism: Pleurocapsa sp. PCC 7327 (assembly GCF_000317025.1). Classification (NCBI taxonomy): domain Bacteria; kingdom Bacillati; phylum Cyanobacteriota; class Cyanophyceae; order Pleurocapsales; family Pleurocapsaceae; genus Pleurocapsa; species Pleurocapsa sp. PCC 7327. The sequence continues at coordinate 2,430,170 of NC_019689.1, forward strand.
GTCTTGAAAATTCTCTTCTGCACTCAAGACGGTTCCCCAAGGAGTCGTTCCGCCCGCACAGTTTTGAAAGGTGCCGATAATTTTGTCGCCCAGTTTGTCATCGTAGCCTTTCTTATTGGACTTGTTAAAGATGGCAACAGCAGGACCGGTTGCTTTGAGATAGCGTCCGTCTTCTAAACCCGAAATTCCGGTAATGCGGCGATCGCTTTTTGAAAAAGTCCGCTCCCATCTACCATCAGCGTTGCGACGAATGGAGATAAGGCCAATCCCTTGATCGATTAATCCTTCTTTAGAAATTTCGAGAATTTTGGCTTTAAGCGGGTCGTTTTCTGGCAAGGCAAAGGCATCGATCTCGCCTTGAGTGTCTTTAGCGGCGGCTTTTACTTCGTCGAAGGGCAGAGACTTCCCGATAACCATTGGATAGGTTTGCATCCAGGTTTTGCCGCTAATGTATTCAAAGTTAACCGTCAAAAATCCTTCGTTGGGACTGGTTTCAATAAAAGATAAGTAATCGTTATTGTAACCGAAGCGAGAATCTCCCACGCGATCGCCCCACGCGGCAATCACATCGTAGGTAAAGCCTTCTGGCAACACCAGATCGTCCACTACTTCATAGGTGCTGTAAGCTGATATCTGTTCTGCCTCTGCCATGCCATCAATATCGAGTGGCATGGGGACCTTAACGGGTTGAAAACTCAGTCCTTCGATCTGTAGCGAGTTGGTTTTGGGAGAGGTTTGAGCTAGCGTCGGCGTGGTAAAGGACAGAGAAACTTTTTTACTGGGTTCGCCCAGTGCGATCGTTCCAGCACTTGCCCCTAGAAAGTAAAGAAATTCTCGACGTTTGATTGTCATGGGTCGGTCTTGTGTTGAAAATGCCCATCTGGGAAAAGTACCAGATGTTATGAGTGATAAACGTTAAATCTTAGTCGATGTAGTTTATGAAAAAGTTATAGCTTGGCGAACAGAATTAATTCGCCGCTAGACAAACAAAGCCTGCCTACACAGGGTCGTAACTTGAGATCGTCAAACATATAGCTTGTGGATTTGGATTGGGGGTTGTTATAATACAACTTGAAATATAATTGGTATTATGACAAGAGCGCGATCGAATTTTCATCGAGACCAACAACCTCGCGGCATAATATTACAAGAGAAATATTACCGAGTATTCCCGTAGAACTGTGACAGAAGTAAAGAAGCTCAAAGATACCGTTAATCTGCCCAAGACCAAGTTTGACATGCGGGCAAACGCCGTCAAGCGAGAACCAGAAATCCAGAAATTTTGGGCAGAAAACCGAATTTACGAAACCCTGTCGCAGAATAATCCCGGTGAAATTTTTGTCCTCCACGACGGACCTCCATATGCCAATGGTGATTTGCATATGGGTCATGCTCTCAACAAAATTCTCAAGGATATCATCAACAAATACAAGCTGCTGCGCGGCTATAAAGTTCGCTATGTACCTGGATGGGACTGTCATGGGTTACCCATCGAACTGAAGGTGTTGCAAGCCATGAAGTCCGAAGAACGGGAAGGTCTAACCCCTTTAAAACTTCGCCGCAAAGCAAGAGATTTTGCCCTGAAAACGCAAAAAGAACAATGCGAGGGCTTCAAACGCTATGGCGTTTGGGGAGACTGGGAACATCCCTATTTAACGCTGACTCCCGACTACGAAGCGGCGCAAATCGGCGTCTTCGGTCAGATGGCCCTGAAAGGGTATATCTATCGAGGATTAAAACCCGTTCACTGGAGTCCCAGTTCGCAAACCGCCCTAGCAGAAGCAGAATTGGAATATCCAGAAGGTCACACCTCCCGCAGCATTTATGTGACTTTTCCCATCACCCAAGCAGGAGAAGCAGCTAAGGAAGTTTTAACCCCATTTATCCCCAATCTCGGTGTTGCCATCTGGACGACAACTCCTTGGACGCTTCCAGGAAACCTAGCCGTTGCTCTCAATCCCGATTTAACCTATGCAGTAGTAGAAGCGGATTCTTCTTTGTGCCAACACCGATATCTCATCGTTGCCAAGGATTTGGTCGAGAGGTTATCAAAAACCTTTGGCGTGAACCTGACAGTCAAAGCAACCATTTTAGGAAAAGACTTAGAACATACCACCTATCGCCATCCTCTTTACGATCGCCTTGGCGAGATCCTCATCGGCGGAGATTATGTTACCACTGAGTCCGGTACGGGTTTGGTTCATACCGCACCCGGTCACGGACAAGAAGACTTTATAGTCGGTCAGCGGTATGGATTGCCTATCCTTTCCCCCGTAGACGACAAGGGCAATTTTACGGCAGAGGCGGGACAGTTTGCGGGGTTAAACGTCCTCAAAGATGCCAATGAAGCGATTGTTAAGGAACTGCAAGAAAAAGGCGTGCTTCTCAAAGAAGAACCCTACACGCATAAATATCCCTACGATTGGCGCACCAAAAAACCGACGATTTTCCGCGCGACAGAACAGTGGTTTGCATCAGTCGAAGGATTCCGGGATGAGGCACTAAAAGCTATCAAATCCGTCAAATGGATTCCAGCCCAAGGCGAAAATCGCATCACCCCAATGGTAGCCGATCGCGCGGATTGGTGCATCTCTCGTCAGCGGAGTTGGGGCGTTCCCATCCCCGTTTTCTACGACGAAGAAACCAACGAACCCTTGATGACCGAGGAAACTATTAATCATGTCCGGGAAATTATTGCCCAAAAAGGTTCCGATGCTTGGTGGGAGTTATCGGTAGAGGAATTATTGCCTCCAACCTACCGCAATAACGGACGCAAGTATCGCAAGGGAATGGATACGATGGATGTCTGGTTCGACTCCGGTTCTTCTTGGGCAGCAGTTCTCAAGCAACGAGAAGAATTAAAATATCCGGCGGATATGTATTTAGAAGGGTCAGACCAACATCGCGGTTGGTTTCAATCGAGTTTGTTAACCAGCGTTGCCACTAATGACATTGCCCCTTATAAAATGGTTTTAACTCATGGCTTTGTTTTAGACGAACAAGGTCGCAAAATGAGTAAATCGTTGGGAAATGTCGTCGATCCAGCCGTTATTATCGAAGGCGGCAAAAATCAACAACAAGAACCTCCCTACGGGGCAGACGTGCTGCGGTTATGGGTATCTTCAGTCGATTATTCTGCCGACGTTCCTCTCGGTCCAAATCTTCTCAAGCAGCTAAACGACATTCGCGGAAAAATTCGCAATACAGCCCGATTTTTATTGGGAAATTTGTATGATTTTGACCCAGAAAACCATGCGGTTTCCTACGAACAATTACCCGAATTAGACAAATACATGCTGCACCGGATAACCGAGGTGTTTGCAGAAGTGACGGAGGCATTTGAAACTTTCCAATTCTTCCGCTTCTTCCAGGTGGTGCAGAATTTCTGCGTGGTAGATTTATCGAATTTCTATCTCGATATCGCCAAAGATAGACTTTATATTAGCGCTCCAGATTCTTGGCGCCGTCGCAGCTGTCAAACGATTTTAGCAGTAGCCGTAGAAAATTTAGCAGTTGCGATCGCGCCCGTACTATGCCATCTAGCAGAGGATATCTGGCAATTTCTTCCCTACAAGACCCCTTACAAGTCCGTCTTCGAGTCTGGATGGGTAAAAACGAAAGATGAGTGGAAAAAGCCAGAATTAGTCGATTCCTGGTTAAAATTCAGGCAGATCCGCAATGAAGTCAATAAGGTAATGGAGTTGGCGCGAAATGGTAAATCGATAGGCGCATCTTTAGAAGCGAAAGTGTTGCTTTACGTGTCGGATGGAGAGTTACGAAAGCAGTTAAATTCTATCAATCCGGCCGACAGTTTGAGTGGCAATCGAGTCGATGAATTGCGCTATCTGTTTTTAGCCTCTCAAGTAGAATTAGTTGATTCTCTCGAAGCAATTGCTTCAGCAGACTACAAAAGCGAATCCGATCTCGTTTCTGTTGGCGTTGTCAAAGCTGATGGGCAAAAATGCGAACGCTGTTGGAATTATTCGACTCGTGTAGGAGAGTTTCCAGAAGCTCCGACGATTTGCGAGCGATGCAACGCGGCACTAGCTGGGGAGTTTTGATTGAAGCTCGCGTTTCGGGAAGCATTGCGCTATCCTAAAAACAGCTTGTAGGCTAGATTGTGGCTTTCGTCCCAGTAGCGATAGCCGAGTGTATCGAGAAAAGCCTGCCACTCCTCCATCTCGTGGGGAGGAACCTGGATCCCAACAACAATTCGCCCGTAGTCTGCCCCGTTGTTGCGGTAGTGGAAGAGACTAATATTCCAATCGGGACTCATGGAATCGACGAACTTCATCAGTGCACCGGGACGTTCGGGAAACTCAAACCGATAGAGCAACTCATGATGGGCGAGGGGAGAATGTCCTCCAACCATGTGTCGCAGATGCAGTTTCGTCAATTCGTCATCGGTTAAGTCAAGGGTTTTAAAACCGTTAGCTTCAAAAGTTGCGGCTATTTTTACCGCGTCGGCGCGGTTTTGAATTTGAACGCCGACAAAAATATGAGCGGTTTGTTTATCGGCGATGCGATAGTTAAACTCGGTCAGATTGCGTTTGCCGATACATTCGCAAAACTTGCGCAGACTGCCTGGTTCTTCAGGAATGGTGACGGCAAAAATAGCTTCGCGGCGTTCGCCCAACTCCGCTCGTTCTGCAACAAAGCGAAGGCGATCGAAGTTCATATTAGCACCGCAGGCGACGGCAATTAAAGTTTGTTCCTGAATTTGTTCTCGTTCTACATAGGCCTTAGCTCCCGCGATCGCAAGCGCCCCCGCAGGTTCTAAAATCGATCGCGTATCCTCAAACACGTCTTTGATGGCAGCGCAAGTATCGTCCGTCCCCACCAGAATAATGTCATCTACGTACTGTTGGCACAACCGAAAGGTTTCTTCGCCCACTTCCCGCACTGCCACGCCGTCGGCAAATAAGCCCACCTGAGACAAACGTACCCGCTTTCCGGCTTTGAGGGATTGGTGCATGGCATCGGCATCCACTGGTTCAACGCCAATAATTTTAATTTCGGGACGCAATCGCTTCACATAAGCTGCAATTCCAGAAATCAATCCGCCCCCTCCAATGGCTACAAAAATGGCATGAATAGGTTTCTGATACTGCCGCAAAATTTCCATGCCAATCGTTCCCTGTCCGGCAATCACATAGGGATCGTCAAAGGGATGAATAAAGGTCAATCCTTTTTCCGCCGACAGTTGACGGGCGTAGGCATAAGCATCGTCGTAGGTATCCCCATATAACACGACCTCTCCCCCGCGCGCTTTAACCGCGTCTACTTTCACTTGGGGAGTAGTCACTGGCATGACGATAATCGCTCGCGTTCCCAGCACAGAAGCGCCGAGGGCAACTCCTTGGGCATGGTTTCCCGCAGATGCGGCAATTACTCCTTGTGCCAACCGCTCCGGCGGCAATTGTGCCATTTTGTTATAAGCCCCCCGCAGCTTGAAGGAAAAAACTGACTGCATATCCTCCCGCTTGAGGAGAAGTTTATTATTAAGCCGTGTCGATAGATTCGGAGCGTATTCTAAAGGCGTTTCTTGGGCAACATCATATACGCGAGCAGTCAGGATTTGTACCAAGTAGTCACAATACATGAATTGACACTCCCACGGCTACGCTTCGCTTTCTTAATCTTTATGAAACAACGACTTCTTGAGGGGCTTCGCTTTCAGCCGTTTCCTTCTGCTGCAACGCTGCATAGAGACGATTGAGCGCACTGATGTAAGCGCGAGCAGAAGCAACGATAATATCGGTATTCGCTGCATGACCGGAGTAAATTCTTCCTTCGTGCCGCAGGCGAATGGTAACTTCACCCATTGCATCAATCCCTGCCGTGACAGACTTGACGGAAAACTCGATCAGTTCGTTAGGGATGTTCACCACTCGATTGATCGCTTTGTAGACGGCATCCACGGGTCCCGTACCAATGGCAGCATCCATAAGTTCTTTTCCGTCTGGGGTACGCAGCGCAACTGTGGCAGTGGGACGAGCATTATCGCCGCAGGAAACTTGTACTAACTCTAGGCGGAATAGTTCCGGTGCGGTATTAATTTCGTCGTTGACAATTGCCTCTAAATCCCAGTCGGTAATCTCTTTCTTTTTGTCGGCGACTTCTTTAAAGCGCAAGAACGCTTTATTGAGATCGGTTTCCGATAGATCGAATCCCAATTCTTTGAGGCGAGTGCGAAAGGCGTTGCGTCCCGACAGTTTACCAAGCACGATCTGATTGTTGGTCAAACCGATGGACTCGGCATCCATAATTTCGTAGGTTAGCTTGTGCTTGAGAACGCCATCCTGGTGAATGCCCGACTCGTGGGCAAAGGCATTGGCACCCACGATCGCTTTGTTGGGTTGTACCATCATCCCTGTCAGGTTGGATACCAGGCGGGAGGTGCGGTAAATCTCTTTAGTATTAATATTTGTAAGCGGTTCGGTGGAGTCGGCGGGTCGTCCCAAGAAGGGGTTAAAGTACTGGCGGCGCACGTGCAGCGCCATTACCAATTCTTCCATAGCGGCATTGCCTGCCCGTTCGCCGATGCCGTTGATGGTGCATTCGAGCTGTCTAGCCCCATTTTTAACGGCTTCGAGGAAGTTGGCGACTGCTAAACCCAGGTCGTTGTGTCCGTGGACGGAGATAATGGCGCGATCAATGTTGGAGACGTTTTCTTTGATTCCTTTTATCAACGCGCCAAATTCGCTAGGCGTCAAGTAGCCTACCGTATCGGGAATGTTGACGGTGGTTGCCCCTGCTGCGATCGCGCTCTCCAGTACCTGATAGAGAAATTCCGGATCGCTGCGTCCGGCATCTTCTGGCGAGAACTCTACGTCGTCTACCAGCGACTTGGCATAGGCGACCATCTCCGGCACGATCTGCAAAACTTCCTGCCGCGTCTTTTTGAGTTTGTACTCTAAGTGGATATCAGATGTAGCGAGAAAAGTGTGAATTCTTTTCTTAGCGGCGGGCTTGAGGGCTTCTGCTGCGGCTTTGATGTCCTGTTGGGTCGCTCTTGCCAAACCGCAGATAGTGGGTCCTCCTTCGACTCCAACGGCTTCGGCAATTTTTTGAACGGCTTCAAAATCTCCCGGACTGGCGTAGGGGAAGCCTGCTTCAATTATGTCTACTCCCAGTCGTGCTAGTGCCGTCGCGATCGTTAGCTTTTCATCTACATTCAGGGTAGCTCCTGGCGACTGTTCGCCATCTCTGAGCGTGGTATCGAAGATGATAATGCGATCTGGTTGATTATTCATGGCACTATTTGCACGTTATTTGAGAATTTTTGGCAAAACTTATCGATAATATCGGCTTAAATTCTATATTAAGCCATTAATTTGTGAGTTGAATAGATTAAGAATCCGTTTTTTCGATCTTGTCGCGAATGTCATTGAGGTCGATGTAGCGATCGGTGGCATTTCTTAGCTCTCTGGCAATCATTCCTTCTGTCGATACAACGGTGATGTGGGTATTTTTAGAACGCAGGAGTTCGATCGCTCTCTCAAAATCTCCGTCGCCGCTAAATAAAATAACGCGATCGTATTGATCGACAGTATTAAACATATCTACAACAATTTCTATATCGAGGTTAGCTTTTTGGGAATAGCGACCGGAACTATCGTCGTAATATTCTTTTAAAATTTTGTATCTTACCGTATAGCCGAGGCTGATTAATGCATCTCTAAAACCCCTTTGATCCTGAGAATCTTTTAAGCCAGTATACCAAAAAGCATTAATCAAAGTAACGGTAGGATCGCTGGTAAAATATTCTAGAACGCGCCTAGGATCGAAAAACCATCCATTTTTTTGCTGGGCATAAAACATGTTGTTTCCATCGACAAAAATAGATAGTCTATCCTTTTTTTGACAAGTACAATTATTAAAGTAAGTCATAAAAGCTCATACCTAATTTTTTTAAAGATAACTAATTTAATTACATAATTTAATCTACTATTTTAGCAGCTTTTTTTAGTAAAAAGCCGAGGGCAAAATTTACGATTTTTAGATTCCTATAAGTAGGCAAAATTTTTCCTACTTAGATGAGATAGGAACACCAATCGCTCCATCCACCGGGATATAACTTAGCTGTACGGATTCCAGCAAGTTCCATCGAGAAAAGGTTGACGCAAGCCGTTACCCCAGAGCCACAGTAGACGATAATTTCGTCAGCTTGTTGATAATCTGCCCATAGTTGCTGCTGTCTGGAGAGAGGCTGAAGGTTGCCTCGTTCGTTAGAAACCAGTTGCCAAGGGGAATTGACAGCGCCGGGGATATGCCCGGCGATCGGGTCGATGGGTTCTCTTTCGCCGCGATAGCGATCGCCGTCTCTAGAATCGAGCAACACTACCGAGGGCGAATCTTTCCTCGCTCTAACCGTTTCGATATCGACAATCCAATCGGGTTGAGGATTGGGCGCGAAGTTGCCCGATTTGGGTGCAGGAATCGCATCGCAGACGGGATATCCGTCCGCTATCCATCCCTGCCAGCCACCGTCGAGGAGAGCAACCCTATCGTGTCCGAGATAACGCAACAGCCACCACAGGCGAGCGGCAAAGGCAAAGCGAGAATCGTCGTAAGCCACTACTAGGGTTTCGCCAGAGACAATGCCGATGCTGGCAAGCTTTTGAGCTAGCAAATCGCGATCGGGCAAAGGATGTCGTCCGCCGTGTTTGTTCGGGGGAGCGGAGAGGTCTTTTTCGAGATCGAGATAGTAAGCACCAGGAACGTGACTGGCGAAATATTGTTGATATCCCCATTGAGGATTCGCTAATTGAAAGCGGCAATCGACTACAACAACCTGTGGGTCATGCTGTGGGTCATGCAAGCGCTCCCAAAGCCACTGCGGCGATACAACGCATTGAATTTTTTTCATTTGAATTAAACATAACAATTACAGAAGTAAAGAGTTAATATAGTTTCCGATAATTAGGAACGTTAGAGAATTCTAGGGGTCATTGACAGCAATTGGGGTTTCCGAGGAAAATTGCTTGACGATTAACAAACAATTGCGATCGTCATTCGTGCGAGTATAGCTCAAATGAGAAGCAATTTTCTGTAAAATAACTAATCCCTGACCGTGCCCGGACAAACGATCGTTGCGCAGGGCAACATTTTTCAGAAATCCGTCTAAATCGAAATAAGAACCGCGATCCCAGATGCGCATTTCTATACTTTGCTGACTCAGAACGATTTCCACCTCAATGGGAGTTTCAGGGGGAAGATTTCTGTGGGCGTGTCGAACAGCATTGGTAAACCCTTCCGCTAGTGCTAGTTGGCACTGCAACCAATCTTTTTTGGGAATCCAAGGTTGATAAAGTCGGTCAAAGTGTTGCAGAAGAAGGTCTAATGCTTGTAAGGCGCTCTCAACCTTGAAAGCACTTCTTATGGGAAGTCTCAACTGTTCAAAGCCTCTTAAATCGACTAAGGTTGAATCAATACGGCTAGGGTATAGCTTTTGTTGGCTATTCGTCCAGTCGAACTGGAGTATCATGCTACTTACTTTGATTACTGATTCACATCCGATCCAATTATCTCACTGTCTTAACGATGTCAACTTCAGATTCAAAAATTTGGTTAGAGAATTTAAAAGTTTCTCCAATCTAATCTCGCCTTCTTACGCTCTCTACACGCACGCAACCTCTTATGGTAAAAATACTGATTATTGACGACGATAGCATCGTTCGGGTTTTGTTGGAGCGAACCCTCACTCAATGCGGCTATGAGGCAATTATCGCTAGCAACGGCGAGGAAGGCTTGGAAAAAGCATTACATGTCCGTCCGGCGTTAGTGATTTGCGATTGGTTAATGCCTGGCATGAACGGGTTGGAGGTTTGTCGTCAGATTAAGACAACTCCAGAACTTTCCACGACATTTTTTATCTTGCTCACTTCCTTGGGATCGATTGAAGATCGGGTTAAAGGGCTAGATGCGGGGGCAGATGATTTTCTGTGCAAACCCATTGAGATGAACGAGTTGAAGGCAAGGATCAGGGCGGGATTGAGATTGCATCAACTCAGTCGCGATCTGCAAATTCAAAAACAACTTTTAGAAGCTGAATTGGCAGAAGCAGCGGAATACGTTTGCTCTATTTTGCCCGAACCCTTGAACGATCCATCGATCGCCATTGACGTGCGATTTATTCCTTCGCGACAACTGGGCGGAGATGGTTTTGATTATTATTGGTTAGATAGCGATCGCTTGGCTATCTATTTGCTCGATGTTTCCGGGCACGGTTTGCGAGCGGCTTTACCCTCGCTTTCGGTGATTAATTTATTGCGCTCTAGAGGCTTAAGTAAAGTTAATTACTATCGTCCTAGCGAAGTGTTGCGAGGGTTAAATAAAATTTTTCAAATGACTCATCGCAACGATAAATATTTCACGATTTGGTATGGGGTTTACGATCGCAAAAAACTTCAGTTAACTTATTCGAGTGCCGGACATCCGCCTGCTATTTTGCTCTCTCCCAATGCCCAGGGAAAGACCATCGAGCAACCTCTAAAAACTCCCGGTTTTCCCGTCGGCATGTTTGCCGATGCCGAATATACCGATGCCGATTGTCAGATTATCCAGCCTTCTAGCCTCTACCTTTTCAGCGATGGCATCTACGAAATTGAAAGACCCGATGGCAAAATTTGGGGATTAAAAGAATTTATTAAATTCCTAAGAATTTATCATTCAATGCCCCGTCATAACCTAGATTTACTTTTAGATTATATTCAAACTTGGAATACTAAAAAGCAATTTGATGACGATCTTTCCATCATGCAAATTAATTTTTATTAGTTACTTCCATCGCTTGGAAGTTGTAGAGAACCGTTAAAAATTTTTTCTTCTAATTCTTCTCGGCTTGGAAAAATATCAAAAACGCGATCGACATTCGTTAATTCAAATAACATTTTAATTTGCTCGTTGATCGCACAAAGAAAAAGTTTAGCTCCAGCCGAGAGGACGATTTCGCGAGAGAGAACCAAAGCGCCCAAGCCAGAACTATCCATAAAAGTTACATCTTTAAAATCAATGACAACAACATCAGTCTTGTCTTCTACCAGTTTGCTAATCTCTTGTCGAAAGTGACTCGCTTTTGTGCTATCTAAAATACCGGAGGGTTGAAGAACTTTAATAACAGGATTCATAAACTGAAAGCTTGACTAGAAACTGTTGCTTAGCAAGTAGGAACTAGAAATTAGAAATCATTTCCCGATTGCCCATACTTGATGCTCGTACAAAACTGACAGGTTGTCCCAAAAGTGAGAATGTCATGTTGAGCGTAGCGATAGCGAAGCGAAACATCTGAGTATACCAACTCCAAAGAGAGATTCTTCATTACCTTCTCCTGCACTCAGAATGACAAAACAGACTTTTCAGATGACCTCTGAGCCGTTTGGATAAAAAGCGCCGGACTTTGCTAGTATAACTCTCATACTTCCCACAATCAAAGTATTAACATTCACCAATCCTTAAGTTACTACAATCGACTCTCTCAAGCCTAGATTGCCCTCGCTCTGTATTATTTCTTTGCAACCATTGGAAGCAAATTGAATGGAATCCTATGATGTTATTATTATTGGCGCTGGTCACAACGGGCTAGTTTGTGCCGCTTACTTGCTCAAAGCAGGCTACAGCGTCTTAATGCTCGAAAAGCGTCCAGTCCCAGGGGGAGCCGCAACAACAGAAGAAGCCATGCCAGAGGATGCCCCTGGATTTAAGTTTAATCTCTGCGCGATCGATCACGAATTTATTTTTCTCGGGCCCGTCATCAAGGAACTGGAACTCAATCGATACGGCTTAGAATATCTCTGGTGCGATCCGACAGTCTTTTGTCCCCATCCCGATGGCAAATATTTCCTAGCCTATCAATCCCTGGAAAAAACCTGTGCTGAGATTGCTCGTTACAGCCAGCGGGATGCCCAAAAATATGCCGAGTTTATCCAATATTGGTCGCGCTTAATAGGCGCGATCGCGCCTTTATTTAACGTACCACCCCAAGCGATCGTCGATATTGTCAGAAACTACGATCTCGACAGCCTCAAAAACGTTTTAGCGGTTGCTGGTTCCCGCAAAAAGGCGCTTGACTTCATCCGCACAATGATTAGCTCCCCTCAAGATTTGCTCGATGAATGGTTCGACACCGAAATCGTCAAAGCGCCTTTGGCGCGACTAGCGGCGGAAATTGGCGCACCTCCTTCCCAAAAAGGCATTGCCGTAGGCACGATGATGATGGCGATGCGCCACAATCCTGGAATGGCAAGACCGCGCGGCGGTACGGGAGCGCTGACTCAGGCATTGGTAAAGCTAGTTAAAAACAAAGGCGGAGTCATTTTAACCGAACAAACAGTCAAGCAAGTTCTTGTAGAAGATGGTCGTGCCGCTGGCGTGCGGGTTGCTGGCGGCAAAGAATATCTTGCCAAGAAAGGAGTCATTTCTAATATCGACGCTCAACGCTTATTCCTGCAATTGATAGACAAAGCCGATACAGACGATGCCGATCCCGAATTGCGAAAAAGGCTAGAACGCAGAATTGTCAATAACAACGAAACAATTCTTAAAATTGATTGTGCCCTCTCAGAACCGCCTCGCTTTGAAGCTTACGGTCACAAAGATGAATATTTAACTGGCACGATCTTGATTGCCGATTCGGTTAGACATGTAGAAAAAGCACACGCTTTGACAATTATGGGAGAAATTCCCGACGAAAATCCCTCGATTTATTTAGACATTCCAACAATGTTAGATCCTTCGATGGCACCGGAAGGCAAGCATACTTTGTGGATCGAATTTTTTGCCCCCTATCAGATTGCTGGTGCTGAAGGAACGGGATTAAATGGCACGGGTTGGACGGACGAACTGAAAAATAAAGTAGCCGATCGCGTCATTGATAAACTAGCAGAATACGCGCCCAATATTAAGAAAGCAATAATTGCGCGTCGGGTAGAAAGTCCGGCAGAATTAGGCGAAAGATTGGGTTCCTATAAAGGCAATTACTATCACATCGACATGACCCTCGACCAAATGATTTTTCTGCGCCCTCTACCCGAAATTGCCAACTACAAAACCCCAATTAAAGGATTATATTTAACTGGTGCGGGAACCCATCCAGGCGGATCGATTTCAGGCATGCCGGGACGAAATTGCGCTCGTGTTTTTCTGCGATCGCAAGAACCAATTAAGACTTTTTTGCGATCGATTTTTAGGATTGGTTAATAGTTAGTTGTTAATCGTTGGTTGGAGATACTTCTTTGCGCCTTTGCGTGAGGTCAAACAAATGCTTCTGCTCTTCTGTGCTTATTTATTCCCCGATTAACGCCCCATACTGCGCTTCATCCGTTCGAGTTCTTCATCTGTTTCCAAACGCTGAAATTGCGCTTCTAAAGGGTCGGTTGCTCTACTATAACTGCTTCCCCGATCCCAACCGATCGTATCCCAGTTAGACGTGCTTGTGGCTTTAGCTTGAGTCGCTTTAGCTTGAGCCGCTTTAGCTTGGACTTCTTGCTTTCTCTGCTGAATCTGACGCAACAGCTCCTGGGACTGGAGAATACGTTTTCTGGCTCCTTCCATTTGTCCCCAAAGCTGGTTGCCCTGACGCAACAACGCTGCTTCTCTTTCTTGCGCTGCTTGAGCTAGATCCAATCTTCCAGCCGCTTTTGCCTTATCGATTCTGAGATGCCAAGTTTTGATATCTTGAGCGACGGAGAGAATTTCAGTTTCCAAGCGCTGTTTTTCTCGCTCTAGGTCGGTAATTAAGCGTATCGTACCTTGCTCTTGTTCTCGCAGTTGCTCTAGGAGCGCTTGCAACTCCAGATGCGGATTATTGCGTAAAAATTCTTCGAGCCGAGTTTCGAGGAACCGACTAACTTCATCAAATAAACCCATTGTCGATCGCTGGTTGTTATTAGTTCTTCGTTAGTTATATCCCATCCTTGTGACTTTCGACTTCTAACTTCCGACTTCTTTAAAACCCCTGTCCTACCTCAAGAGAGCGAGTCGCGCCGTTGGAGTGGACGATCGCCTGTTGATTCTGTATGCCTACTAGCGTCCAGCCGCTAGCACCAAGAACTTCGCCCTGCTCGAACCGCCGAGTCGTCCCTTTGACATCGAATAATGCATAGGAGCGATCTCCAGATTCCAGCACGCCTACCAGGGTGATGTCTGCCTTATCGGTTTTTGAAGTGGGGGCTGCTTTTGGCGAAGGCATTGCTGTAGGAGCAGGTTTGGGAGCTTCTCCTACTGAGGTTGGCGGGGCTTGCGGATAAACAGGAACGTAGATCTTTTCAATAATAGTCGGTGCGTTCTCAGGAGGCGGAGGCGGTTCGCTGGAAGTCATAGCTGGAGGAATGGCAACCGTTGGCGGAGCGGGTGCCGCAGCGGTAGCTTTTTCGGGTTCTGCTTTGATTCGTTCGAGCGAGCGCTCTAGGTAAGCGATGAATCGAGCATCTGCGGGGGACACTTGCTTAGTTTGAGCGACGGGTTGAGGTTGAGGCTTAGCCGCCCAAGGAAGCGCGAGTCGATCGTTGCTAACCAGCCAAAATAAGACCGTACCGAGATAGGTGCTAGCTGCCGCAAAAAGGAGCTTGTCGATATGCTTCATGTCAAGATACTAGAACGCGATCTTAATATTAAGCCTCTAACCGCCTAATATGCTAATTTTATCAGCAAGTATCCAAAGGCAAACTTAGGAGTTTATGACGAGCAAGAAAACTGAGAAGACGAGGTTTTTAACTTCTTTCAAAAATCAGCCAATTCAATAAACAATCGCTTATAATTGCTCAATTAATTTCTCAATCGCATTGGATAAGAGGGGTGAGGAGCGGAGCATGTACAATATTATTTCTCGAAAAACCATTCCTTGGCTGTTGCTAGGCAGCGATATTGTTGGTCTAATTGTATGTTTTAACGTTGCCTTTTTGTTGCGGATCGATCGTTTAATGAGCTGGGATTCCCTACTTTCTTATGGGATTATTTCACTGTGTTTGTTAGGACTGTATATAGCAGATACCTATAGGCTGGATCGATACGCAGTTCACATTGCTGGTCGCTTGACCCCAGCTCGCGTCCTACTCAGTTTAGCAGTTACGTTTGGACTCGCCAGCTCTTTCATTTATATAGCTGGCTTGTGGGGAAGCCAACCGATTACAGGTCGGGGAATTTTGCTGCTGGGCATGGTTTTTTTTGCGATCTGGGCAGTCATCTCGCGTTTCGCTGTGGTTAGATGGTTGCAGCGAAAGATAGAACAGAGCCGTTGGTTAGTGATTGGCAGTAGAGAAGAGGCGGCACAACTGGAATGCGAATATCGAGCTTTCAGTCCTAAAACCGAGTTTGTTTTTTGGAGCGATCGCGAGGACAAACCCGTTGCTAAGGGCAATCTTGCTTTATCTGTTAGAAGTACGGATAAACTTGCTATCTTGTGCCAACAGCAGTGGTCGGGGGTGCTAATCGCTCAGGACAAGGAACCTTTATCGGATGCAACGGTAAGACAATTAATGGCAATGCGCTTGCGAGGCATATATGTTTATGAGCTATCGGCTTTTTACGAGCAATTTTGGGGAAAAATCCCCCCCGTGTTAATTAGGGAGGATTGGTTTGCTTTTGCGGCTGGATTCAGCCTGCTACACAGTCGCATCAACGTCAAGCTCAAACGACTCTTAGATGTTGTCATTGCTGGATTATTACTAATTGTAATGCTTCCAGCGATGTTGCTAGTTTCCCTAGCGATCGCCATCGACAGTCCCGGACCGATATTCTACAGTCAAGTACGGACGGGACTAAACAGACAAAAATTTAAAGTGCATAAGTTTCGCTCGATGTATCGCGACGCAGAAAAGATGGGGGTACAATGGGCTAGCACGAAAGATTCTCGAATCACCAGGGTGGGAGGTTGGTTGCGAGTCATGCGAATTGATGAATTACCTCAATTGTGGAATGTCCTCAAAGGAGAAATGAGTTTAATTGGTCCTCGCCCAGAACGTCCCGAATTCGATCGCCGATTAAGACAAGAAATTCCTTATTACGATTTGCGCTACTTAGTCAAACCAGGAATTACAGGTTGGGCGCAAGTCAACTATCCCTATGGGGCTTCTGTAGAAGATGCTTACCAAAAAGTTGCCTATGACCTCTACTATCTCAAAAACTATTCTTTGTTGCTCGATGTCATGATTATTCTCAAAACCATACGGGTTGTTTTTCTGGGGAAAGGTCGATGAGTACTCAGAAAATTTTGGTGACAGGAGGGGCTGGTTATATTGGTTCTCACGTGGTACGCCAACTAGGGGAAGCTGGCTATGAAGTCGTCGTTTACGATAACTGCTCTACTGGAGTGCCTTCGGCAGTGCTGTATGGGGAATTGGCAATTGGAGATCTAGCCGATATCGAGAGCTTATATCGAACCTTTGCACAAAATCAGTTTGATACGGTCTTGCACTTTGCCGCTAGTACTTTAGTACCAAATTCGGTGGTTCGACCGCTAGATTACTACACCAATAATAGTCGCAATACGTTGAACTTGCTGCGTTGCTGTCAAGCTTTTGGCGTGAATCAGCTCGTTTTTTCCAGTACGGCAGCGGTGTATGGCAATCCACAAGAAAATCCGGTGTCAGAATCAATGGCTCCATTACCGATCAATCCTTACGGACGCTCAAAACTGATGAGCGAGTGGATGATTCGAGACTATGGACTAGCATCAGGTTTTCGTTATGTCATTTTACGGTATTTTAATGTCGCTGGAGCCGATCCACAAATGCGCATCGGTCAGTATAACCCCAAGGCGACGCATTTAATTAAGGTAAGTTGCGAGGCAGCTTTGGGGCTGCGATCGTCGGTAAGTATTTTTGGGAGCGATTTCCCTACGCCTGACGGGACGGGAATTCGAGATTACATTCACGTGGAGGATTTAGCTGCCGCACATATAGATGCGCTGCGGTATTTACAAGCTGGCGGTAAGAGTGAGGTACTCAACT
The DNA here is from genome assembly GCF_000317025.1 of Pleurocapsa sp. PCC 7327. NCBI lineage: Bacteria > Bacillati > Cyanobacteriota > Cyanophyceae > Pleurocapsales > Pleurocapsaceae > Pleurocapsa > Pleurocapsa sp. PCC 7327. Next base: position 2,447,119 of record NC_019689.1, read on the forward strand.
GCGGCTATGGACGGGGTTATAGCGTGCGGGAAGCGATCGCGATGGTAAAAGAGGTATCTGGAGTGGATTTTCCGGTTTTTGAAGGAGAAAGGCGAGCAGGAGATCCGGCTTGGGTTGTCGCAGCATCGGAACGAATTAGGGAAGTATTGGGATGGCACCCTCGGTACGATAATTTAAAAGCCATTGTGGAGACAGCTTTTGAGTGGGAGAAAAAGTTGTATAAGCTGTAGCTTAATAGTCTGTCAGCGATGTTCTATCGCTGCCTCATAGGTGAAGTCGTCTAAAGACGACTAAATAATATAAATGTTTTAGTCCATTAAAATGGACTTGATATGTAAGCCTGGAAATTGATTTCCAGGCACCTGTTGCGAAGAGTACAAGCTCTCAATTTTAATGTACTTGAGATATAAGACGCTTAATTTATTCCCCGGCACCTGTTACGACTTCGCTCACTTGGGAATCGCTATAATCTTTTCTCTTGACAGGATTTTAACTGGCTTATTGACACGATAATTTCATCGATCGCGGCGCGTAAATCCGATGCAGGGCGATCCGATTGATTGACAATAATACTAAATACTAAACGTCGATATCCGGGGACGGTTAAATATCCAGAAAGTGCGGAATTTCCCGATAAAGTTCCCGTTTTTCCTTGCAAATTTTCTGCAACTAAAGTATTCTTAAATCGCTCTTGTAAAGTGCCACTAACTCCGGCAACGGCTAGGGAGTCTTGGTAAGTCTTTGCTTCTGGTGTTTGTGCCATTAATCTTAACGTTTGCGCGATCGCTTCTGGACTGACGAGATTGTGGCGAGATAGTCCAGAACCGTCTGCTAAAACGTAGCTTTCGGGATTGACTCCTAGTTCGGTTAATTTTTCTTTGACGACTTCTAAACCCATTTTATCGTGCGATTCGCTGCCTAAGATTTGCAGCAATACTTCAGCAAATAAATTATTACTTTCTCGATTAGTTTTTTGTAATAAAACCGACAGAGGATCCGATTCGATGAAGGCTAATTCTTTTCCCAAAGAATTCTCCTTAGACTCTTTTGCGATCGCTCCTCGTTCTACCTTAATTCCTTGAGCAATTAACGCCTCAAGAAAAGATTCTAAAAAATATTGATTTGGATCGACAATAGCTAACTCCCAAGGAGTTGGTTCGGAATCGATTGCCATTTCTCCTTGAATTTCTAGAAACGATCTCCCGAAATTTCCTTGGATTTCTATACTTGAAGAGGTTTCTTCGGAAGCAGTTATCGTTTGATTTTCTATTTGCCATTGTCTAGCTGCAATTGGGTCAGACCAATCTACTTTTAAGGAGAAATCTGGTTCTCGGGGGGAAAGGGTTAATGTCACTGAATTTTCGTTTAAAATTAGACTATTAATAGAAGTCCCATAAGAGAAAAAAATATCTCCCCATTCCCAACTAGAATTAATTCCAGTTTGCTCGAAATAATTATCCTCAACAATAACGTTGGATATTCGATGAACACCTTGGCGTTTGAGTTGTTGGGCTAAATCTTTTAAGCGATCGCTACTAAAACTGGGATCGCCTTTGCCAACTAATCTTAATGTGTTAAGATTGGCAATATCTCCCGTTCCATAAACGGAGGTACGAATGCGAAATTGCGATCCTAATTGCAGCAATGCGGCAGCAGTCGTTAATAATTTGACGCTGGAAGCAGGAATAAAATATTTTTCAGCATCTAAGGAATAAAGCATCTCTCCAGAGTCGAGAGTTTGAATCAGAATTCCCCAACGCGATCGCTTAAACTCAGGACGATTAATAACTGTTTCAATTGCTGTTTTTAAATCGCTGGGACACAGAGATTCAGAAAACCCTCTAGATTCCTTACTAACTAACGATTCTTCAACTGTATTTGCTAAAATTTCCTGTCTGGGAACTTGAATGCCTAATAATAAAACGAGGAAGCAGACAGAATATCTCCAGCCTACAATACGATTCTGCATTTTATAATAACAAGTTTTTCGTCCTGAAATCTTTAATCACTCTACAACTCAAGTCGAAGATCGAACAATAGGATGACGGTACTGCCCATGACAACAGAACTTTATGGTTGCATCCTTACCCAAAATAGTCCTCAATGGAAAGCGTTGGTAAACAATCGCATTCAAGGCAAGTAGTTTAATTTAGAAACAGAAAGCTTTCCTTATATAATAAAAACCTTCCCTTAAAATTTTTTTCCTTTTGCCTTTTTACTTCCTTAGTATGTCTTTCGTCGGTTTACATACGCATAGCGACTATAGCCTCCTCGATGGCGCTTCTCAGATTCCCGATCTCGTCGATCGCGCCGTAGAATTAGGAATGCCCGCGATCGCGATTACCGATCACGGTGTTATGTACGGCGCGATCGAATTGCTTAAAGTTTGCCGAAACAAAGGGATTAAGCCGATTATCGGCAATGAAATGTATGTCATTAACGGCGACATTGAAGTTAACAAGCGCTGTAGGAAATATCATCAAGTTGTCCTAGCCAAAAATAACCAAGGCTATAAAAATTTAGTTAAATTAACAACAATATCTCACCTTAAAGGAATACAAGGAAAAGGCATTTTTGCTCGTCCTTGCGTCAATAAAGAATTGCTAGAAAAATATCGCGAAGGATTGATTGTCACTAGCGCGTGTTTGGGTGGCGAAGTTCCTCAATCAATTCTCGCAGGCGATCTACAACGTGCCAGAGAAGTTGCTCAATGGTATAAAAAAGTTTTTGGAGACGATTATTATCTGGAAATTCAGGATCACGGCTATCCAGAAGATCGAGTAGTTAATGTTGAAATTGTCAAAATTGCTCGCGAACTAAACATTAAAATTATTGCTACTAACGATTCCCATTTCACTTCTTGCTACGATGTGGAAGCGCATGATGCACTATTGTGCATTCAGACAGGCAAGTTAATTCAGGAAGAAAAACGCCTACGCTATAGCGGAACAGAATATGTCAAATCACCTGAAGAAATGCGACAATTGTTCCGCGATCACTTACCCGATCAGGTTATTGAAGAGGCAATTAATAATACCTTAGAAGTTGCCAATAAAATTGAACCTTATAAAATTTTAGGCGAACCTCGAATTCCAGATTATCCCGTTCCTGCGGGTTATACGCCAGATAGTTATCTAGAAGAAATTGCTTGGCAGGGATTGATGGAACGCCTCAAATGTCGATCGCGTGCCGAAATCGATCCAACTTATAAAGAACGACTGGAGTATGAACTAAAAATGCTTCAAAAGATGGGTTTTTCAACCTATTTTCTAGTCGTTTGGGACTACATTAAATTTGCTAGAGATAATGGAATTCCAGTTGGACCAGGAAGAGGAAGTGCCGCAGGTTCTTTAGTTGCATATTCTCTCAAAATTACCAACATCGATCCCGTTCACCACGGATTATTATTTGAAAGATTTCTCAATCCAGAACGGAAATCAATGCCAGATATCGACACAGATTTCTGTATCGATCGCCGGGATGAAATGATTGATTACGTTACTGCAAAATATGGAGAGGGTAACGTCGCGCAAATTATTACCTTTAACCGCATGACATCAAAAGCGGTATTAAAAGATGTTGCCAGAACTTTAGGCGTTAGCTATGCAGATTCGGATCGCATGGCAAAATTAATCCCGGTAGCGAGAGGCAAACCTACCAAACTCAAAGTAATGATCTCCGATGAGACGCCAGAACCACAGTTCAAACAAGCTTACGAAAATGAAACCGTAAAAATCTACAACGATCGTAAAGAAGAAATCGGAGAAATTTCCGTTCGGCGTTGGGTAGATATGGCAATACGCATCGAAGGAACTAATAAAACCTTCGGCGTTCATGCAGCAGGAGTTGTTATTTCCTCGCAACCGTTAGATGAAATTGTTCCCCTCCAAAAAAATAATGATGGTGCAACGATTACCCAGTATTTTATGGAAGATTTAGAATCGCTGGGACTGCTAAAAATGGATTTTCTTGGATTAAAAAACCTAACTACTATCCAGAAAACCGCCGAGTTAATTAAACAAAATCGAGGTCATGAATTAGATTTAGACCAATTGCCAATTGATGAAAGAAAAGCGCTACAAATTCTAGCAAAAGGAGAAATTAAAAAATTACCCCCTGATGTAGAAAAAACACATAAACTTTTAGAATCTGGAGATTTAGAAGGAATTTTTCAATTAGAATCTGATGGAATGCGTCAGATAGTAAAAGATTTAAAACCATCTGGAATCGAAGATGTTTCTTCTATTTTGGCACTCTATAGACCCGGACCTTTAGATGCAGGTTTAATTCCTAAATTTATTAACCGCAAACACGGTCGAGAACCGATTAAATACGAACATCCTCTACTCGAACCAATTCTAAAAGAAACTTATGCAGTTCTCGTTTATCAAGAGCAAATCATGAAAATGGCGCAAGATTTAGCCGGATATTCTCTAGGAGAAGCCGATCTATTGCGTCGTGCCATGGGTAAAAAGAAACCCGAAGAAATGAAGAAGCATCGCGAGATTTTTATTGATGGTGCAACTAGAAATGGAGTCGTTCGCGAAATTGCTGAAGAATTGTTCGATCAGATGATGCTTTTTGCTGAATATTGTCTCAGTTATGACACAAAAATTTTAACGGTTGAATATGGGGCAATGCCCATTGGTAAGATTGTCGAAGAACAAATAGATTGCACCGTTTACACGGTCAATCAAAATGGATTTGTTTATACTCAACCTATCGCGCAGTGGCACGATCGCGGCAAACAAGAAATTTTTGAATATTGCTTAGAAGATGGTTCAATTATTCGCGCTACTAAAGACCATAAATTTATGACAACTGACGGTCAAATGCTGCCGATTGATAAAATTTTTGAAAAAGGACTTGATTTAAAAACTATTAATTGCGATTGAACGATTAACTTATCTCCGTTCATTTATGACAGGAATGAGAGTGTGATTGGTCATCGGTCATTGGGATTGGGGGGAAGGGAGCAAGCTTCGCTTGGGAAAAGGAGAAAGAACAAAAGACTTTTGATAAGGGACAAAATACAAAAAGCAAAGGATAAAACGGTGCTTCCTTTCCCACTTAAAAAATGAGAGTTATTGAGCGTATTTTCTGTAAAATAAAACATCGGCAAAATAAATTTATTAATATAAGATGATTGCGCATTAATCTCACTGAATTTTCTTTTTGAATTAACAATATTTTCAAATAATTTTAATATTTATTGTCAGAATTGATTGCTGTTAAAATTGTAATATATAGCAGTCAATGTCATGTCGATCGTAGCGATAGCGAAGCGAAACATCTTATCCCAATTCTTATAATATCAAAAAAAACAACAATTAAAGACTAACTAATAACAATAAGGGAACGTTGGTACGGGTTAGAACAATGCCGGAGTGGCTAATCGCGATCCTCAAACCCTAGTTTCGGTTGGTTTGGGATTGCAGTGGCAAATGGGGGATTTTTTGAGCGCCCGCATCGACTGGAGCATTCCTCTGGTCGAAGACAATCTTGATGGCAATACCTGGCAAGAAGATGGCATTCACTTTTCTGTCATCATAAAACCATTCCAATAAGTCAGTCTTGCGGCATAGCACTCATCTGTTCTAAATCGAGAACTTTTGCCAAGGCTTCTTCAGTCATCAGTCCTTTCTCAAGCACGATTTGTCGGAGAGACTTGCCCGTTTCCAAAGATTCTTTAGCGACCGCAGCAGCATTGAGATAGCCGATGTGAGGATTGAGAGCAGTAACTAAAGCGAGACTGCCTTCGGCATAAGCCAGACAGCGATCGCGTTTTGCCATAATTCCCTCGATACACTTTTTACTCAAAGCATCGATAGCATTGCCGAGAATTTCGATACTGTGAATCAGATTATAGGCGATCAGCGGCATCATCACATTCAATTCCAATTGTCCCGCTTGAGCTGCAAGCGCGATCGCCGTATCGTATCCCATCACCTGAAAACACACCATCGAAGTCATTTCTGCCATGACTGGATTGTATTTCCCAGGCATAATCGAAGAACCGGGTTGAACGGGCGGAAGTTGGATTTCTTTCAACCCCGTTTTTGGTCCCGAATCCATCAGTCGCAAATCGTGAGAAATTTTGATGCAATCTTGGGCTAGGTTTCGCAAGGCCCCAGAAACGCTGACGAAGGGAGCCATACTTTGCATAGCTGCCATGAGATGGGGAGCGGGTTTTAGCGGTTTGTTAATCAATTGAGAGAGAATTTCGGCAGCGCGATGGCGATATTGAGGATGGGTATTCAATCCCGTTCCTGCGGCACTTCCTCCCAAACCGAGCAAGTATAGATCTTCTTCCGCTCGTTCTATCCTGGCTCTATGATCGCTTAAAATCTGCGCCCAAGCCCTAAATCCTTCTCCCAGTCTCACGGGAACGGCATCTTGCAAGTGGGTTCTGCCGGATTTGACGATATCTCGATATTCTATCGCTTTGTTTTCTAAGGTAGCGATCGCGTCGAGTAAAGCTGGGTAGAGGGAATGTTCGAGGGCAAGTAAAGCACCGACGCGAATGGCAGTGGGAATGACATCATTAGTAGACTGACCGTAATTTACATGGTCGTTGGGGCTAACTCGCTTATAATTTCCTTTCTCATCTCCTAGAATTTCTAAAGCACGATTTGCCAAGACTTCATTAACATTCATGTGGTGGGACGTTCCCGCACCCGCTTGGTAAACATCTACCACAAATTGATCTCGATACTTGCCATTGAGAACTTCATCGGCAGCTTGTGCGATCGCGTTGCTAATTTCTTGGGAAATGCAACCGAGTTCGCCATTGGCGATCGCAGTTGCTTTTTTAATCAGCATGCAAGCATCGACATAGGTTGCTAAGGGTTTAATGCCGCTGATGGGGAAATTTTCGATCGCTCGTAGCGTTTGAATCCCGTAATATACACTTTCTGGGATTTGTCTTTCTCCCATCGAATCTTTTTCGATGCGATAGTTGGAGCTTGTCAGTTCAGTCATAAGATTTAGGATGGTAAATTTTTTTTCTAATCTGAGGCGAAGGCAAAAGAATACAGGGCTTACGCACCATAACGAAATTGTGTCATCGGTCGCGATCGCGAAGGGTCTCTCAGAGGACTAAGATGCTTTACTATCGCTCTTGCATGACAGTTGACTGCGTAAGTCTGAGAATGTATGGCGCTGCCTTAACTAATATAGAAGGGGAATGGCTCATCAAGCCCGATCTCTTAAGCAATTGTTATGGTTTCTCAACACGGAGTAGAAGAGTATTACGGTTACGATCCCGATAAAAATGACTTAGCTGGTTGGTTGCGTTCTCAAAGGCGTTTGGATGTCATCGATCCAGAGGAAATTGAATAAGTAGGGGCGCAACGCCTGTAGGGATTAAATTTTAGTTACTATCGCCGCATGTTTCAAACCACTCGCCGCCGCCTAGCCCTTTGGTATACTGCCGTCACTGCTATACTGCTCTTGCTGTTTGCGACTGGCGTTTATTTCTACGTTCGCAGCACCCTAATCGAACGGATAGACGACACGCTCAAGCACGTCGTAGAAGTGGTCAGCCGCTCTCTGGTCATTCAATCGCTCCCTGCTGCCGAGGGGCGCTATCGTATTAACCTCGAAGCCAGCTTTCGCCACAATGCGGACGAGGTGGAAGACGATCGCATCGATCTCGAATGGTTCGATTCCCAAGGAAAATTGCTCTGGTCTACGTTTTCCGAACCCTTAGATATTCCCCTACACCCGAATCGTAGTGGCGAAACCGTTCATTTCGATCGCGATCGCCTACTGCGGCAAGTGACCGAAAGAATTGAAATCAACCATCACGTCCTCGGTTATCTGCGGGTTAGTCATCCCTGGTTTGAAGTTACCAAGCCGATTCGTCAGTTAGCGGTAGATTTGACGATTGGTATCGGTATGACGATCCTTTGCGTCGCCGCGATCGGCTGGTTACTCTCCGGCATTGCCATCAAACCCGTGCGAGATTCTTACCAAAGTCTGAAACAATTTACGGCTGATGCGTCCCATGAACTGAGAAATCCGATCGCCACCATCCAAACCAACGTGCAAATGGCACTGGCGTATCCCGATGCCGAACCGCAACTTCAGCAACGGCAATTGAGGGTTATAGAAAGACTCACCCAACGGTTGGGAAATTTGGTTAACGATTTGTTGTTTTTGGCTCGTTCTGATAGCGGTATGGTAAAATTAGATTACCAAGCCGTACCGCTCGATGCTTTATTAATAGAAGTCATTGAAGAACAGAGAATAATTGCCCAACAAAAAGGAATTTTTTTATCGCTGCATATTGTCGAACCCCCTTCTGAATTCGATCGCGCCGATGAAGAGATTTTTACGCTCAAAGGAGATTGGGATCAGTTAGCTCGATTATTTACCAATTTAATCGGTAACTCATTAGAACATGGGTTTGAGAAGCCAGGAGTCATAGAGGTGGGTTTGGGTTTATCGAAAAACTCGAAGGACTTACCGACAGTTAATGTAGAAAACACGCCCATACAGGAGTCAGAGGCTAAAATCCAAAATCCAAAAGAGACTTCAGTTGAAGTAGAATTGCAGCGAATTAAGCGAGATCGCCATGCTTATTTGCAAGTAAAGGTAAAAGATACGGGAAAAGGCATTCCTGAAGCAGACTTACCTCACATCTTCGATCGCTTTTATCGAGTCGATCCATCTCGCAGCCATCCGCAGCAAACATCAGCCTCAACGGGTTTGGGATTGGCAATTGCTCGCGCTATTGTCGAAAATCACCACGGACACATCGCGGTAGAAAGCGCTTGCGATCGCGGAACGACTTTTACAGTTACTTTACCCATCAATCCCCAACCTTGATATTGTTAGTCGCTATTCTTAAATAAAAATTTAATCAAAGAATTTAGTGCAGGAGTCATTCTAGCTTCTTACTCGAAGCTTCTGTCTCCTTTTCAATAAAATTAATAATTTTTTTATTAATACCCTCTTTGGATTCTGTGCCATCAACTTTCAATAACAAGCTATGATAATTCTCAAAAATATATTGATAATTGTGTCTGACTTTTAATAATTTTTCTTGATGTTCATAAACTTCTTTAAAAGAGCGAGCGCGGATTCTTTCCAAAGCTACTTCAATCGGAAGATCGAGATAAATAACTAGATCGGGATTAGGAAATCTTTGATTTAAATTCCTAACGAATTCAAAGTCTTGTTGGTTATTGCAATTATAGGCGAGAGAAGAAAAATAATATCTAGGCGTAATGACATGAGTGTTCTCATCCCTGATTAATTTAAAAACACCATCGATATCATTATACAGATGGTAATGGCGATCGGCAGCAAACAAATAAGCCATTTGCTCGTCGAACTTTTGGCTATCTTGAATCAAAATCGTTTTATTTTGTAAAGCTTCTCTAATTAATTTTCCAATCGGACCATTAGAAGGTTCGGGACTAACTATTGCCCGATCTCCTTGACTGAGAAAATAATCTTTTAAAAGGGATGCTTGCGTAGATGTACCAGAGCCGTCAATTCCTTCAAAAACGATAAATAATGGCTTCATTTAGACTTCTTTAAATTCTCAAGTTTATTTTAAGATGAGAAATCGCGCAAGCAAGTAAACAAGTTTTCAAGAAAATTCTGTAGAGTTTTGTTGGTCTTGAAGCGCTGATTTTGCCACTCAAGGGCGAGTTTTTGCACAATCTCGGAAAAAGTCAGCCAAGGAAAAGAAGTACTAGCAATCGAGCTGAGTTTAATCTTATTCTTCATCGCCAACGCGATCGCACCGATTAATTCTCCTGCTTGGGGACCGACAACGTGCGCTCCCAAAATCTCTCCATTTTCTCGAATAACTAACTTACAAAACCCGGTCGTTTCTCCTAACAATTGAGCGCGATCGCTTGCCTTAAAATCTTGTTTGACTACCCAAACATCTTTACCATAGCGTCTTTTTGCCTGTGCTTCGGTCATCCCTACTCGTGCTAGCGGTGGATTGGTAAACATGACATAGGGAATTGCCCGATAATCTACTTTCAGTAGCGGTAGAAACAGGGCATTCTTGAGAGCAATACTGGCTTCGTAGCGAGCAACATGAGACAGTGAATAGCCGCCAGCAACGCTTCCACAAGCATAAATGCGAGGATTAGTCGTCTGTAACTTTTCGTTAAGCTGTATGCCCCTATCGTCAAATCGAACCCCAACTCCTTCTAAATTTAATCCATCAATATTGGCTTTGCGCTTTCCGACTAAAATAATTTCATCGGCTTCGATGGCGCGATCGCCTGCCTGCAACCATTTTTTCCCATCTATGCGCAACACCTGCGTTACGGGACTCTCAAGTAAAATTTCTACTCCAGAGGCTTCTAACTGTGCCTGAATTAGCCTAGCCGCTTCGAGATCTTCTGCGCAGAGAAGATGTCGATCGGCGACGATGAGAGTGACACTTCTCCCAGTTTGGCTAAAATTTTGCGCTAACTGGATGGCAACCGGACTCTCGCCAATGATGGATAAGTTACCAGGAAGCGATTCTAACCTATCTTCTTGCCAAAGGTCATTAGGAGTGAGATAGCCAACTGCTTCTATTCCTAGAATGTCAGGGATAACAAAATGGGAATCCGTCGCAATCAAATATTTTCGCGATCGCAGCTTTTTATGCCCCACGACGAACGCTTGACGGGGAAGTCGGCAAAATTCTCCCGAACCTCGGATGAGATCGATTCCCAAGGATGCCAAAACTGCTGGAGCATGTCGTTCCGATAGAATGGCATTAACTTCTCGCGCCCAAGACGCGACTTGGGTTAATTGAATGCCTAAGTTGGGAGTTGGCTGGTATACGCCGATTTGCACAGCCATATCCAACTGTCTGGATAAATGGGCTATGTGGCTGAAGGTTGAGTGATAAATCGTCTCACAGTCTCCCCAGCAGACCTTGAAAGGCTGTTCGACTAGGGCGACGCGAGCATTGAGAGAAGCAGCCGCGATAGCAGCAAAAATCCCTTCTGGACTGCCTCCGATTACAACAAGGTCATATTCTACTGACATGACAGTTGATTTTGGATGAAAGGATTTTAGATTTTGGATTGATTTTTTCCTTATTCCCCTTCTAAGCGATCGCCGATTTTAGCTAAAGCTTCTAGGAGCTTTTGATTATCTTCTTGGGAACGAACGGCGATGCGAAAGTAGCGATCGCCCAATTCGGGAAAGCTAAGACAGTCGCGAATGAGTAAACGAGCTTTTTTTAAGAGTGCTTTTTGCAATTGCGAACTGGATTGTTTGGTACGAACTAATAAAAAATTGGCGGCTCCCTCTAGAGGATGCAATCCTGGCAAAGAGGACAGTCCTCGATACAGTTTTTCTCTAGTAGGGAGTAACCAATCCCAGGTTTGCGCCTGAAAAGTTCGATCTCGAACGACTGCTGCTGCTGCCGCAGCAGCAAGCGTATTGACGGGCCAAGGATCGCGCCACCTTTGCCAACGTCGGAGACGATCGGGACGAGCAATTGCGTAACCCAAGCGCAGTCCGGGCAAGCTGTAGAATTTAGTGAGCGATCGCACGATTGCCAAATTGGGATAATCCTGCACCGCTGAGATGAGACTTTGTTGCTCCTGGGGAGGAAGAAAGTCCATAAATGCCTCATCTACGACCGTTAGAGCAAATCTGTCTAGGTAAGGCAGGAGCTTGTCCCGTAAAAACAACCTGCCCGTTGGATTGTGGGGATTGTTTAGCAGTAGTCCTGCCGATTTGGTATCGATGGAAGCGAGTTGAGCGGGGATTTCCTGCGCCTCACTCTCCAAATCTAGTAGGCAAGCTTGAATCCTCGCTCCAAAAGTTTTTAACGCCCGCCAGTAGTCGCCAAAAGCAGGCGTGACGATGTAAGTTACCTCTTGTTGGGACAATTCCCAGCTTGCCCAAGTGAGTAATTCTGCCGAGCCATTGCCAGGCAAAATCCAGTCTGGTGGTAGCTGATGGTATTGTGCCAAAGCGGATCGAAGCTGGGTGTAGTCAGGGTCTGGATAGGCAGTGAGTGCCGCCAATCCTTCCTGGATTGCCGCGATCGCGCTAGGCGGCGGTCCCAACGGATTGATACTGGCAGAGAAATCGATAATGAGGGATGCCGGACAGCCTGTGATTTGAGCTGCCCAAGCTAAGTTTCCTCCATGAATGGGTCGGTTCAAGCTTGCTACTGTCGGTCGGAGTGGGAATTATTTTGTCGCTACTTTCTCTTTGAAAAGCTTACCTGCCGAAAAAGCCGGAACGATGGTTTCTGGAATCACCATCTTTTCGTTAGTCTTCGGGTTGCGACCTTCTCTGGCTTTGCGATGGCGTGCCTCGAAGGAACCAAACCCGACTAGAGTAACTTTATCCCCGGCAGAAACTGCTTCCATGATCGCCTCAATTGCAGCCGTCAGCACTGCATCGGCTTGTTTTTTGGTAACAGTTGCTTTCTGAGCGACTTTATCGACTAATTCGCCTTTATTCATTTACAAATCTCCTTTTTTGCTTGTTTTTGTTGTTTTTAGGTTCGATCGCTTAAGATGAACCCAAGGGATTTTGTGAGATTCTTTGAATCTATCTGATTAAAATTGCGCGATCGATCTCTGAAATCCCGATAGATTCAAAGTTTCACTGCATTATTCTAAGCTCTATTTGCTCGATCTGGATCGTTAAAACCTTGTTTTTATGTAGATTTCAATAATTTTTTGTTTTTTCTTATCTCTAATTCGTAAATTTCCGATGTCCGAGCAACCGTTCTAAGTGGCTCAAAAGTAGTCTAGATAAAGGATTGAGGCTCTAAAGCACAACAGGAGCATCTCAAGCACAACAAAAGCGATTGTGAAGAAAGACAAACAAGAAACCTTAGCGAGATAGTGCGATCGCCTCTCATAATTTCAATAAAATAGTAATAATAGGTAAATCTACTAGAGAAAAAATACTTATGAATAGCGAGCGATCTCAAACTCCTGCCTCCCTTTCGGATAGGGAATTGGAAATTCTCGATTTAGTGGCAAATGGCTTAACCAACGATCAAATTGCTAAAGCACTGGAGATTAGCAAGCGAACGGTTGATAACCATGTTAGCAATATTCTGAAAAAGACTAGCACCGAGAACCGGGTGGAACTGGTGCGCTGGGCATTACACTGGGGGAAAGTCTGCCTAAATGACGTTAATTGTTGTGCCTTACCTCTTTCCAGTCCGCAAACCAGTTCTCAACAAGCACTTTCCTAAGCTTGAAAATTTTTGTCAAACGCTTTTGGCAATCGGTTTGATTGCTGGGATGAGTAGTTGCAGTGATGCTAGTCTTGTCACCTCACCTCCACAGAATTTTGGTTCCAGCCTCAATACTACCGCAGCAGAACAACATCCTCGTTTCTCTTACGATGGTCGCTATTTAGTGTTGGCTTCCGACCGTCAAGCTCAGAGAAATATTTTACTTTACGATCTGCCAAATCAGCGCTTCATCCCACTGCCGGGATTGAATCAACCCGGTATCATGCACGACTTGCCCGATATTAGTGCAGACGGTCGCTATATTGTTTATGTTTCCGAGAACTCAGGCAGACCGGATATTTTTATTTACGACCGCCACACACAACAAACGGAAAAAATATCTAAAGATTGGTTGGGCGAAGTACGCAATCCAACCATCAGCGGAAACGGACGGTTCGTTGCTTTTGAAACCAACCGTACCGGACAATGGGATATCGTCATTTACGACCGAGGCGCGAACGCAGAACTATCTCTGCCGCAGAGGAATTAGGAGAAGTCGGAAGTCGGAGGTTAGAAGCCAGGGGAGACAAGGAGACAAGGGGAGTGTGGGGAGACTGGGAGACAATTAACTACTAACTACTAACTACTAACTACTAACTACTCACCAATCCAAAATCCGATCCCCCCAACCCCCCCTTATCAAGGGGAATAAAAAAGGGGGATTCCAAAATCCTTTCATCAAAGAACTAATGATTAATGACAACTGACCAGTCCCTAATTGTAGGGTTAATAATTCCTTTGATTTTGATATTGAGGAGGTACGACATTAGTGCTGTAGTTTGGCTGTCTGAGCTGATTCTGAGTAACAGGGGGAGTTTGTTGGACGGGGCTATTAAGGTAAGGAGATGGATAGTTTGGCGTAGAAGATTGAGCTGGATTGGTTTGGACGGGATTGTTGAGATAGGGGGATTGATAAGGCTGGCTGGGTTGTTGAGCTTGCTGAGCTAAATTTGGCGTTTGAACGGGTGTGTTGCGGTAAGGATTAAAAGAAGGATCGTAATATTGAGATGACTGCATTGAAGAGGAAGATAGTCCTGGCAGTCCCATATTGCCTTGCGTTGGAGCATTATTATAGTAAGGCTGGTAGGGCTGAGTGGGAGGTTGACCGACGGTGGGTTCGTTAGAAAAATTATTGCTGGTTGGCTGAGGTCGACTGAGTGGATTGACTTGTTTTCGCCCAGTAGAATCCTGTTGTTCGGGCGAAGTTGTAGCAGCCGAAGTAGAGCCAGCGCCAGTCGAAGATCTTTGATTCATTGCATCTTGTAATGCATTATTTGGGAGAGTTGTCGATCTAGGCTTTGTTAATACATCAAGAGAAGATGGCTGTATCTGACTGATTGAAGGATTTTGATTATTTTGTTTCTGAGAATTGGTGTTAGGCGAAGTAGGCGCTGAAGAGTTATTGAGATTGGGAACCAGAGGCATAAAAATTTGAGGCGATTCTGGCTCTTTTTTCGCTTGCTCTGCTGGCTTTCCAGTCAATCGACTTAAGACATCGGTGTTAGCGGTAGATGTCGTCTTATCCATTCCTTTTTGTGTTCCCAAGCCAGGCATGGGATCGCCATTGGGATTAATATTAGCATTATTGAGGGGATTTGTTAGCCTTAACTGCTCCTCCTGCCTCTGAGCTTCCTGGGATAGCGATTGTAAAGGCATCTCTAACCCGATGTCTGGGTTGCTTGCATTGTTTGGATTATTGCCAAGCATATTGGCTACCCCGTCCGGCTGCTCGAAATCGGTATTGAGCCATTCTGGGTGCTTGCTATATTGCCAAAAGCACAACGCGAGAACGGCAAAAATACTTGGCGGTCCCCAAAAGCTAAAGCGTCGAAAAGGTTTTAAACCAGCTTTGAAATAGCGCCAGACTGAAAGAGGGTTTTTAGGAGATCTCATAAGCCAATTCAAGGATAATTTAGCTCGAGCCAGACTTTTGCGTCTAAATCTATATTAAATCGTTACTAAATGTCGTCAACTCCCGACGCTCGATCGCTCTAGCCCAAGGTTAAGACAATCGATGTCCAATTTCAACCGAACTCTTCATTAATTTTTTTTTAAGCATTAATCTAAAATCTTACCAATTAGTCTTTAAGATGCGATAGATAACCTGGCGTAAACAGGGACTTGTCAAGCTTTCCCCTTTTAGAGCAAGTTGCAGTTGATTGAAGTCCGCGACCCTTAGCTTCCAAATTTCCGGCAAGATGTCCCTTAATTTCCTTAAAAAACGCTAAATGCGCTCTAATAGCAAGATTTATGTTTAAGGCTGAAAATCATTTGCCAAAAGAACTGCGTTTTTTTATCGTAACTGTCTTGGTTGTCGGAATAGTTTTTAGATTTATCAATATCAATAAAAAAGATTATTGGAATGACGAGATCTATACTTCGTTGCGAATTTCTGGTTATACGAGTCGTGAAGTCAAACAGCAAGTCTATACAGGTCGTCAAATTAGCGTTGAAGAACTGCTTCGGTATCAATCTGTTAATCCTGATAAAAGCGTAATCGATACGGTTAAAGGGTTAGCTAAAGAAGAAGCTCAACTGCCACCACTCTATTTTGTGATGGTCAGATTATGGGCGCAATGGCTTGGAAGTTCGGTGGCGATGGTGCGAAGCTTGTCGGCTGTAATGAGTTTATTTGCCTTTCCTTGTCTCTATTGGCTGTGCTTGGAATTATTTGACTCGCCGATGGTAGGAAGTGTAGCAGTAATGCTATTAGCTGCTTCGCCTTTTCAGGTTTTATATGCTCAGGAAGCAAGGATGTACAGTTTGTGGTCAATACAAGTTTTGTTGACCAGTACGGCATTTCTCAGAGCCATACGCCTTAATACTAAATTTAGTTGGGGCATTTATGCAGCAACTATAGTTTTAGGACTATACACCCACCTTTTATCTACATTAGTCATCATTATTAGTCATCATTATTATTAGTCATCATTGGTCAGGGAGTTTCTTTAAGTATTTTAGAAAGATTTAAAGGGACTAAAAAAAGCTTTTCTTATCTAATTTGTTTAGCGATCGCACTTCTTTGTTTTACTCCCTGGCTTTTCATTATATTGTATTATTTTAATGGAATAAAATCTGCTCTTGCTTGGCTCAACACTTCATCTAATTTTTCAGAAATATTTAATCAATTTATTATCCATATCTGCGAATCGCTAGTCGATCTGGGATTTTTGGACAAGGATATTTACTTACTCAATCTCAAAATTCCTAATTTAAATTATGATAGTCACTTGCAACCAATTATAATAATCCTCATAGGATATTCTCTTTATTTTTTGTGTCGTAGAACTCCGATAAAAGTCTGGCTATTTGTCTTAATTCTAATTATTGTAACTCCACTGCTGTTGGCTTTAAGAGATATAATCGCTAACTCACAAAGTTTAGGTCACGCTAGATATATAGTACCTTGCTATTTAGGAATTCAGTTATCTCTTGCCTACCTTTTTGCTACTCAAATAAGTCAAATATCGATTAGGGCATGGTCAAAAAAGTTTTGGCAGTTGGCTACGGTTTTGTTAATTTCAGGAGGTATATTATCCTGTGCAATTAGCTCTCAAGCACTAACTTGGTCAAACAAATACAATAGCAATCAATATCAAGCCGCCCGTGTTATTAATCAATGCGATCGCCCATTACTAATCAGCGATGTTAAATTTACTAAAGTCCTATCTCTTAGCCATTTACTCAAGCCAAAAGCACAGTTTCAGTTGATAAAAAATTCCAATTTTTTTTAAGTTTCCTAGTGACTTCAGCAATTTCAGTGATACTTTCTTATTTAAACCTTCTAAACTACTAAAAGAGACAATAGATAAAAAAATAGCTCGCGAACAATTTACTGTAAAAAAAGAAGCAGGATTGTGGCAAGTAAAAATAGGCAATAAAGAATCGTTGACTAAAATAATTCAGAATTCTGAATTATGAACTATTAATTATTCGGTTACATTGAGATGTTTCACTTCGTTCAACATGACAGTTGATACTTTTGAGACAACCACTCAGGCGAGTTGATGGTTGGTAAGAGATTTCCCCGCTTGATGCCAAAACTGAAGGATTTGCCTACCGACTAACTGAGGATGGTAGTAATGGAAAAAGTGATGTCCTCCTGGACATTCCCAGATGAGATCGCCTTCTTTCATCCAAGCTTTCCATCCTTGCAAAGCCATGGGATCGACGATGAGATCGTCTTTACTTCCGCATACCATCAAGGGAACCGATACGCCGCCAGAAGGGATGCTGGCTTTTCGGTAAAGAGAATGGGGTGAGGGAGAAGAATTTAAATCTTGTTCTAGAAGTCGGATTAAAGTATGAGTGCTATTTTTTTCTTGAAAGCCAAACAAATTCTGAACCATTTTGGCAAGAATCATTCGACGACTGCATGGCAAAAGCTGATACATGGCATAGTAATGAGCTTGCCAGTCAATGGCTGGATGCACTCCTACGGCAAGTAGAGTTAGAGATTTGACCCTTTCTGGATGTTGGCGTGCATATAGCAATCCTAACAATCCTCCCGTGCTGTGACCGATGAGATGTATTGGCTGTCGGCAGGATTTAAGATAATCGTGAAGCAGCACTAGAGCGATATCTAAAGAACTGGGTTCGTCCGGATTTTGGAGATATTCCCATTGTGCGATAGAAACTTGATGCGATAGGTAACGAATCAAAAAGCGATCGAAGCGTTGAAAACTAGGACTCACATTTATCCAAAGAACATCGGTTTGTACGGACATATAACTTCTCCTCAAGAAAGCTGAGATAGATTTTTGGTAATAGTCTCCTGTGAAAAAAAACACGGCGACTGCAAGGAATTTGATTAGCGAGCCAACTAAGAGTCATACATAAGTTCCAAGAAATAATTTCAATCCCACTACCTTCTACTTCTTAGTTTAATATCAGTTTCGCGATCGGTTAATAATTATGAGTTATTAGCCGATCGCTATTTAGATTCCAACTCAGTTTTTAATTAAGAAACTCATTTTTTAATGCGATCTTTATCCAAATAACCAGGACATTGTTGAATAATTAGTTATTGCTCCTAGAGGTAAAAGTTTGCGATCGCAATGAGTTACAAGAATTTTTTCTTAGCAATGGCTAATTTTCTAGGACTGTTTCATTCATTGCACAATCCGCCTGGAAATTGATTTCCAGGCTAACATCTAAAGTCCGTTTAAACGGACTTAAAGCAATTAACCCAGTTGGTTTAAACCAGCTTCTGTTATTGGTTCCAAGGAATTCATTTCTTAGCAGATTCATCGAGCATTTTTATAGCTCTGTTATTCTAGGGCGGTAAAAAAATGCTATAGAATCTCCCTTCCTTTTACCTTGTCCCGAAGAGGCTTTAACAATCTAGATTTACACTGCTAAAAATCTTTGAATTACTTCTTGACTGAGTTCGCTAGTAGAACCAGAAGCGACGATTCCTCCCTTTTGCATGGCATAATATTTATCGGCTTGGCGCACGAAATGTAAATGCTGTTCTACTAATAAAACCGATATACCAGTTGCTTCAATAATACGACGGACAGCCGCTTCGATTTCAAGAATAATAGAGGGTTGGATCCCTTCAGTTGGTTCGTCCAAAAGTAATAACTGCGGTTTACCCATGAGGGCGCGTGCTATTGATAGCTGTTGCTGTTGTCCGCCACTAAGATCGCCTCCCATACGAGATAACATCGTTTTTAGCACGGGAAATAGTTGAAAGATTTCTTCAGGAATTTCTTCCTTTCCTTTTCTTCCTCCCGGACATGCTTCCAAACCTAATAACAAATTTTCTTTTACAGTAATTCGAGGAATAATTTCTCGTCCTTGGGGAACGTAACCAATTCCCATCTTGGCACGTCGATCTGTCGATATTCCTGTAATTAATTGCCCTCCATAGTTAATATTTCCCGTGCGAGGTTTTAACAATCCCATAATCGTTTTTAGCAACGTAGTTTTTCCTACGCCATTGCGTCCGATCAGGCAAACCATTTGTCCTTTTGGTACGCTTAAATCTACATTGCGAAGGATGTGGCTCTCGCCGTAATAAACATTCAGATTTGAGATTTGTAACATTAAATCGGTCATTTGATGAAAGGATTTTGGATTTTGGATTGATAATCTGTTAATAATTATCTTCTTGTCTTCCTAAATAAACTTCAATGACGCGAGGGTCATTTTGCACTTCATCCATGCTTCCTTCACACAAAACGGAACCTTGATGTAAAACCGTTACCTGACGGGCAATTTGTCGCACAAATTCCATATCGTGTTCGATGACGATAATCGAACGATCTTTTGATAAGGCTAGTAGTAAATTCCCTACATTTTCGGTTTCTTCATCGGTTAAACCAGCGACGGGTTCGTCAACTAATAATAAATTGGGCGACTGAGCAACTAGCATGCCGATTTCTAGTCGTTGCTTTTCGCCATGAGAAAGTAAAGCAGCTTTTAAATCTGCTTTCGCTTCTAATCCGATGGTTTCTAATAACCCCGCTACATTTCGATTTTCAGTTGAGGAAGAATGACTAAATAGGGTAGAAAAAACATTCTTATTGCGATTGCAAGCTAAATCTAAATTTTCCCGAACGGTTAAATTTAAAAAAACTCTTGGCGTTTGAAATTTTCGACCGATTCCCAAGCGAGCAATTTTGTGTTCTGGCATTCGTTGTAAATTGTGTCCTTTAAAGATAACTCTTCCTTCAGTTGGCTGAACTTTGCCTGTAATTACATCGAGAAAGGTGGTTTTACCCGCACCATTAGGGCCGATAATCACTCGCAGTTCTCCAGCATTCATGCTGAAGTTTAAGTGATTGAGTGCTTTAAATCCATCAAAACTAACCGTTAAATTTTCTATTTCTAATATTTTTTCATTCATTTTTGATTAGCGTTTAAATGTTAACTGTCCTGAATACTAAAGCCCAAAAAACACAGATAAGTATCAAACTAAGTGCATACAGAGTTCGGGTAGTACGTTGAGCCATAACCCAAATTTCCCGATAGGAAAGTCGATGATTCTGGATGAGAAAGAAAGCTGGAGGACTAAATCCGAAAGGCAACAAGCGACTAAGTGCGAGTCGGAGGAAAAAGTTGATCCCCCACAACCACTTGCCAAGGGCATCTTGATTGTATTGCCAGGGAAAAGCCGTTTGGGCAAGACGGATCAAAGCTTTAACATCGTGAAATCGCAAGGATTCGTATAGAGGCAGGGCATGCGAAAGGTCGTCATTACTCTGAGAAAGTGCCTCATTGAGAACGCACACATCCTCTAATACCGAGTTTACCCCTTGTCCGATGTCTGGAGGAAAGCAATGGATGGCATCTCCTAAGAGAACTATGCCGGCAGTAGACCGATCTTTGTCTGCTCGCGCTTGTCTGGGCAAGAAATACAACCCAGAACAGTATTGGGGTTCGGGGAAGTAACCGCCTTCACTTTTGGCAAAGCGATCGCATTCTTCGGGGGATAGGATTTGACGCACGGGCAATTGTGGGAAGGCTTTCTCTAAAAAGTCGCACACTTCTTTGCCGCTTTTCAATTTCCAGATCTCGTGGTTGGGTCGCGTAATAATATTGGCAGTACGGGGTTCATTTGGGTTTTTGAGGGGCAATAAACCGAGGGATAGCGATCGCAAGCGATCGCGAAAAGACCCGCGAATGGCATATGCCATGTCGGATACGGCGCGTTCCTCGCCGTTAGCATCGAGAGGAAACCTCGGCGGCAAGCTTAAGACTTTATACCTCAAACCCGAACTATGCGAGGGGAAACGTTTCATCTCAAATCTGTCCGATTTGTCCCACTCTTGCAAAGCGTTTCGGACAATCGAGTTAACCCCATCGCAACCAACCAAAAGATAAGGCTCAAATTCAATAACTCTACCGTTCTCGGCATTGGCAACAATTTTCAGTTGGTCTGCTGCTGTTTTGTCGATGCGATCGCACCTGGTATCGAACAGCACGGTGATTTGGTTTTGCCAATTGCGTTGGATTTCCTGGTATAGCAACAGGACAAATGCTCTGCGTGGCAGCCAATAGGCGGTTTTCCGGTTAGGATCGACGATGGGTAATTTGGAAGTTTTTCGGCTACCATCCGCTTTAATCTGCGTTAAGTAAAATTCTGTATTGGGAACGCTAATTTCTGCAAGCTGTTGGGTAAGTCCGAGGAAGTCGGTCAATTTTTGACCTCGACCGTCAATCTGATAGTTGAATGATTTATCTGGTTCGTAGTAATCGGCGGCAGGACGTTTTTCAAGTACTGTAATCTCCGTCCAGCCTCGTTTGGCTAGCATTAATGCAGTCGCAAGTCCTGCTGAACCTCCGCCAACAATTAATACGTTTTTTCGAGAGGAAGTTGAGAATTCGTTAGCAAGCATGATAGCAAATCAGAAATTTTTGCCAGCAATTTCTAGATTAACCAATCTCCTCTCTTTCCTTTTGCACCTCTGGCGCTTCTTCTATACTCGGATAGGTTACCAGACGCGGACGGAAACCCAATTGCGATCGCAATTGATTCAATCCCCCTAAAATTCCATCGGGAAGCACCGTTACGACGATTAAGAATAATGCCCCTTGGAAAAATAGCCAAACTTCGGGAAATCGTTCGCTCAAAAGCGTCTGCGCCCATCTCACTAAAAGAGTCCCAATAATCGGCCCAACCAGCGTTGCCCGTCCGCCGACGGCAACCCAAATGACCATTTCAATCGAAAAAGCCACATCCATTGCCTTGGGGGTAATAATGCCAGTTTGTACGGTATAAAGTGCCCCAGAAATGCCTGCGATCGCACCAGAAATGGCGAAAACTAATACTTTAAATCCAGTCGGATCGTAGCCCGAAAAACGAGTCCGTACTTCATCATCGCGAATGGCAACTAATAATCGTCCAAAACGCCCGCTAGTCAGCCAACGACAAAGTAAATAAGTCAGAACTACCAATAAAATGGTAAATTCATAAAATGCTATTTGTGCGCCCGCAGAACTGGCAAGAACGCCAAAAATCGCTTGCGTATCCGTCTTGAGTCCGTTAGTTCCATTAATTAATTTCTGTTGCCCGTTAAAGAAATTGAAAAAAACTAACAGTGCTGCCTGGGTGAGGATGGAGAAATAAACGCCTCTAATGCGATTGCGAAAGATTAAATACCCTAGCAAACCAGCGACGATTCCTGGAATTAAAATAATCGCAACCATCGTAAACGGAAACGAATAAAAAGGCTGCCAAAACCAAGGCAGTTTGCTGACTCCATAAAGGCTAAAAAATTCGGGTAACTGTCCTTGCGGCAGTTGCAAGTTGAGATACATGGCAAAAGCATAGCCGCCGAGAGCAAAAAAGATGCCATGCCCCAAGCTAAGTAATCCGGTATAACCCCAAATTAAATCGATTCCTAACGCTACGATCGCAAGCGATAGAATCCTTCCCAGAATTTTTAGGCGAAAAGCTGGCAGCAATAATGGCATTGCGATCGCTAAAATCAGGACAACTGCTAAAAGTATTTGCACTTCAAGTAGTAGTCTTTTTCGCTTTCTAATACTCTCAAGTTTCATCAAT
The DNA here is from genome assembly GCF_000317025.1 of Pleurocapsa sp. PCC 7327. Lineage (NCBI taxonomy): Bacteria > Bacillati > Cyanobacteriota > Cyanophyceae > Pleurocapsales > Pleurocapsaceae > Pleurocapsa > Pleurocapsa sp. PCC 7327. The sequence continues at coordinate 2,469,873 of NC_019689.1, forward strand.
TTTTCCAGAGTAATTTTTTCTAGAATTCATACTTCAGAATTTAGAGGATATCCCCAAAATTCCTGGTGTCATTCTGAGTGGAGTCAAACGTAAGGAAGAATCTAGGTTTTTCGCCGAGATTTTAGACCTGTTGCATCAGGTTTTTTTATCTCACGCAAAGGCGCAAAGGATTCCGCTAAGATTTCGTTCAACATGACACTTGAGACAACCCTTAGATTTCAGCCGTGCGTCCTTTTTGCGGGAAGAGTCCGGCGGGTTTAACTTGCAAAAAGGCAATAATCAAGACAAAAATCATCACCTTTGCCATGCTGCTATCGGCGAAGAAGAGAAAGAAATCCGTCACTGGTTTGAGCGATGCTACGGGTGATAGTATCAATGCCAGAGTTCCGCTACCGATGAGGTAATTGAGAATACCAATTCCCATCGCGGCAACAATGCTGCCAACTAAATTGCCGACTCCCCCGACGACGACTACCATAAAAGTATCGACAATGTAAGCTTGTCCGGTATTAGGCCCGACAGAACCCAAGTAACTAATCCCACAGCCAGCAATACCTGCCAGTCCAGAACCCAAGGCAAATGTCAGGGCATCTACCTTGTTAGTCGCAATCCCCAAACAAGCGCTCATGGAGCGATTCTGCATTACGGCACGAATGCGCAATCCCCAGCTAGAACGGTTTAAAAACCAATATGTCCCGACGAGACAGAGGATCGTTAAGACAATGATAAACAGTCGCGTGTAGGGGACTTGGAACCCTAAAAGGGTAAACCCACCTCTCAACCAAGTCGGTGCGGTTACGTTAACATTTCTGGCACTAAACAGAGGTCTGATTAAGACCGATTGCTTGCTTTGTGCTATTAACATTCCCGTTACCGTTGCGATCGCGCCGGATAAAACCAGTAAAATTGCGATCGCCCAACCTCGAATCCTTTCCCAATCCAGACGGCGGTGTACAATCCACCAACCGCCAAAAAACAGCAGGCAGAAGGTAACGATACTAATGACCAAAAGCCAATTCACGCTACGGACGAATTGTTGCAAGATCAGACTCACGCCCCACGTCGCCAGTAGCGTCTCTAAAGGTCGTCCGTAGAGAAAGCGAATCACTCCCCTTTCTAACGCTAACCCTGCCAACCCCGCCACCAAAAAAGCCATGGGCAGGGCAAAGAAAATATATAAACTAAACCAGGGTTCGCCTAGCGATTTGAAGACATTTTGTACGACAAAGGTCGTATAAGCTCCCAGCATCATTAATTCTCCGTGGGCGAGGTTAATTACGCCCATCAGTCCGAAGACGATGGCTAACCCCAGCGCTGCAATTAGCAGCACCGAACCAATGCTAATGCCGTTAAATAAAGCTTCTAGTAATGCAGACACTTTTATTTGGCCATCCGTTTTCTAGTTATTAGTTACCGACGTTCTCGCGCCATCTGAGAGGAAAAAACGTCGGCTCGTCAGTCACCAGCCGTTTGGTTATAGGAATATAGCGATCGCAGATCGGTTTCTGTTCGCTACAAACTTTCTCGCGATCGCTGGTTGCCGATGGCTGAATCAAGTTTTTTCGACTTTGTACTTACCGCCCTTGTTAGGATCTGTCCAATCGCAAGCGTACCCCTTGGTATCGGGAACGTATTGATTCCACGGCACCGGATCGACGGGACCGTCACTCGACCAAACGATGTCAAACAAACCGTCATCTCTAACTTGACCGATGCGTACCGTCTTGGAAATATGATGGTTGACGTTCATCTTCACTTTCCCCTCAGGCGCGGCAAATTCCTGTCCGATAGCAGCAGCGCGAACTTTTTCCAAGTCTGTCGATCCCGCTTTTTCGACTGCCTGCTTCCAGAGATAAACCATGATATAAGCGGCTTCCATTGGGTCATTGGTGACTCTATCGTCGCCGTACTCTTTCTTAAATGCCTCAACCCATTTTTGATTTTCAGGCGTGTCTACGGTTTGGAAATAATTCCAAGCAGCATAGTGACCGACAAGATACTCTGCCCCGATTTGTCGGACTTCTTCTTCGGCGATACTGACGGACATGGTGGGATATTTTTCTGGAGTCAATCCCGCTGCCTGAATTTGCTTGAAGAATGCAACGTTGCTGTCGCCGTTGAGGGTGTTGAAAATCACGCCGCCATCGGGTAAAGCCTGTTTGATTTTGGTGATGATGGCTGTAACTTCGGTATTGCCTAGAGGAAGATAATCTTCGCCTACCGTTTTGCCGCCTTGGGCTTTGAGTTGTTCTTTAATAATCGTATTAGCAGTACGCGGGAAAACATAGTCAGAACCGACTAGGAAGAAGTTCTTTCCCTTGTTCTTCAATAGCCAATCAACGGCAGGTTCGATCTGTTGGTTGGGCGCTGCACCCGTGTAGAAAATATTTTGAGAACATTCCTGTCCCTCGTACTGGACGGGATACCACAACATGTGTTTCTTTGACTCGAATACGGGCAATACGGCTTTGCGACTTGCCGAAGTCCAGCAACCAAAGACGGTGACGACTTTATCTTCATCGATTAGTTTGGTGGCTTTTTCTGCAAAGGTGGGCCAGTCAGAGGCACCATCTTCTTCGATTGCTTCGATTTGCTTGCCGAGAACGCCCCCAGCTTCGTTAATTTCTTTAATCGCGAGTTTTTCGGCTTCTACGACGGTAGTTTCGCTAATCGCCATCGTACCGCTTAGAGAATGAAGGATGCCCACTTTAATCGTGTCGCCAGTACTACCAGTACTGGCAGCAGGACTTGCAGCCGTGGTTGGCGTTGTTGGTGGGGCTGTTGTGGTGGTGTCTCCGCCACCGCCCCCGCAAGCCTTAAGCAATAAGCTAGTTCCTAAAGTAGCAGAACCATAGACTATAAATTTTCGTCGTCCCAATCGCTTTTTCATCGTTTATAAATTGATTATCCTTTGTGAAATTCTGTTTAAGCTAAAAGTTGCGGCGCCCAGAAAACGCAAATTTAGACCGATTGAGAATAGTAAAGCTAGGCGATCCAGTGCATTGTATTTTTAGATACAATTTTTCTTAAGTTTAAGATTTAGTTAATATCTGCGCTCCCATATGAAGTTTGATGAAGTCTTTGACCGTCTCCAATCCTTCTTTGGTTTTTAAATTCGTGAAGACAAAAGGCTTATCGCCTCGCATTTTTTTGGCATCTCTTTCCATCACGTTTAAATCGGCACCGACGAAAGGAGCGAGATCGATTTTATTGATAACTAAAAGATCCGACCTGGTAATACCGGGTCCGCCTTTGCGCGGAATTTTATCGCCTGCTGCGACATCGATGACATAGATAGTCAGATCGACTAATTCGGGACTAAAAGTAGCCGCTAGATTGTCACCGCCACTCTCTAGAAAAACTAAGTCTAGATTCGCAAAGCTATCTTCAAGCTGTTCGATCGCGGCTAGGTTCATAGAAGCGTCTTCTCGAATGGCGGTATGAGGACAGCCTCCCGTCTCTACGCCAATAATCCGAGTCGCATCTAGCGCTTGGGAACGAACTAAAAATTGGGCATCTTCTTTCGTGTAAATATCATTGGTTACGACAGCGATTTGATAAGTATCCCGCAGCGACTTGCACAGGGAATCTAACAGGGCAGTTTTTCCCGAACCTACTGGTCCTGCAATTCCTACTCGAAAAGCTGTCATCGGCGATCGCCTCCTAAATCAAAAGATAATTTAATATTATTTCGTCCTCAAAACTATGCAATTTAAATTTTAAAATAAATCAATAGAGTTAACAGACAACCTATCGAGCTTTGTTTTTAAAATTTTGATTTTTTGAGGATTTAAAATTTCTTTGATTGTCCGATCTGTATATTTTCCAAATCGGACTTTTGATAGTCTAAAAGACCATTGTATTTTAATTTAGTATATGCTTCGATACCTGAAAAGTATTTTAAGTTTTATGGTGTTTAGGACTAGGAAAAGAAATTGCCTAAAATTTTAGATAAATAGCAACTAGACTGTAGCGATCTCGCGTAATTGCCTCGTTGCATTCACACGGATAAGCATATTGATGTGCTTGGTATTATGAGATGAACGATTGGCTGTACAATAGACGAGACAATTTCACCGGATAAAGGGGCGATCGCGTGAGTCAAAAAATCGTTGGGATGCTAAGCAGCTACCGAGGACTGAGCGATCGCGCAGATTGGTTATGGAAGCAAACCCCCTATCCTTTTGGACTCTGGCGAAATATGCAAATGCTGGCGAAAGCAGATAAGCCTGATTTTTTGCTTCTGTATCAATTTGACTTTTTTACCTCGCCTAAACCTCAGTCTCTTCCTTGGTGGAAACGCTGGCGAACTCAGAAAAAACCTCCTACCCAACCGGACTTTTCTTCGTTGATGAGAGGCGTTTCTAAAGAACGAATTATTTACCTATTAAGAGAACCTCCCTTAGAAGAAGTCATCGCCAAAAACAAGGCGAATTATCAAGCAGCAAGCCAGTATTGCGGCTATGTGTCCGGGCCCGACAATTTTGCGCCCAATCCCGACTACATGCCAGCCATCTGGTACGTAGACAATTCTTTCCGCGAGTTGAACGAGATGGGAGCGCCAGAGAAAACGCGATCGTGTAGTTGGATTACCTCTGGCATCGATCGCACGGCAAATCATCGCAAGCGTTTGGACTTCCTCAAGCTTCTGAGGGAAAATGAGATCGACTTCGATTTGTACGGACGGGGTTTGCCAGATTGGGCAAATGGTTGCGGCAGCGTTGATAACAAATGGAGTGCCATGGCTCCCTATTATTACAATCTCGCGATCGAAAACTATGCAGACAATGAATGGTATGCCAGCGAAAAGCTTTGGGATGCTCTGCTATCTTGGTGCCTGCCGCTCTATTATGGGGGGACGGCTGCGGATAAATTACTGCCGCCGGGAAGTTTTTTAAGATTGCCGAGTTTGGACGAACGAGGAATGGCTTACATCAAAGAAGTGACGGCGAATTTAGATGCATGGCACGAGGCAAAAGACGCGATCGCCCAAGCAAGACAGATTATTCTTCACAAGCTCAATTTGCTAGCATGGCTATCCGATTTTGTCGGAAAATTCTCTTGAGATCGGGTAAATCTTAGCAACGGAGACTTCCGTAGGAGGAAGATATTGTCTTGAACCCTTATTTTTCCAACTGCGAGAAATCGATTCATGGCACTTAGGAAACGCATTTTAAAAAGGTTTGCACTCATCGTCAGCACAATGGTTGCGATCGCTGTGTTTATATCGCCAGCGCGATCGCAGCTTTCCCTACCCAATTTCGGACAAACGCCAAATTGGTTCATCCAAAACGCCGATAATTTGGTGGTTTCCTATTGTATTCGCCTCGACGGACGTTGTTTGTTTAAAATTGCCTCACCCAAATCCGATCTCTCCCAACGAGTCGATCAGATCGAACAGCGATTGGAAGATATCAGCGATGATTATTTCAATCGCAATGCCGAATCCTTGAAAGTTGAGAGCAGAATCGAGAATAACGCACCGAATATTTATATTTCCGTCGGCGATCGCGAAGTTCGACTTTTGAGCGTTACCAATTTGGATACCGGACGCGAAGGGATCGATCTCGAAACGAAAGCCAGCGAGATTGTCGAACAATTAGAAACCGGATTAAAACGAGCCAAACAAGAACGACAATCGGAATTTCTTATCCGTCAAGGAATCATTGCTGGCGGTTTATTGGGAGTCATGCTTTTATTGACTTGGATAATTGGTCGCCGGGAAAAGCGACTCAAGCAGTCAAAAAAGCTTATTTCTCCTGAAATTCATCTCTCCAATCATCAGCCGATTTCAACTCAGTTGATGCAACGGCAACAATGGAATCTCAAAGAAGTTCAACATCGACTCCTACAGCTAATTCAAATAGGTATTTGGATCGGAGGCTTACTGCTAGTTTTAGGACTCTTTCCCTACACCCGCATCTTACAAATTGAGATTCTCAATTTTCTGGAAATTCCTTGGCGAATAGTTATCATTGCCGCGTTAGTTTATATTTTTATTCGCCTCAGTTACGCTTTCATCGCCAAACTGAATTCCTTTCTGGCTAGCGACTATTTGCTTCCGCTAGAAGCCGATCGCCGGGTGCAATTGCGCATCAAAACTATCTCTGTCGTAGCCAGAAGCATCGTCACGATTCTTTGGATTGGGGTTGGTATTTTAGTCGCTCTTGCAGCGATCGGCGTTGATATTACCCCCGTACTCGCTGGCGTGGGACTTCTCGGCGTTGCCGTCTCCCTGGCTTCGCAAAACTTAATCAAAGATGCCATCAATGGATTTTTGATTATCCTCGAAGATCAATATGCCGTAGGCGATGTGATTAGCGTTGGGGACGCAAGCGGTTTGGTTGAAAATATCAATCTACGAATTACCCAGCTTCGAGATGCAGAAGGGCGATTGATTACCATCCCCAATAGTAAGATTGAGATAGTTGCCAATCTATCGAGCTATTGGTCGAGAGCAGATATTACGATCCCTGTCGCCTATCAAGCAGATTTAGATAGGGCGTTAGAACACATTAACCTCGTCGCCCAGGAAATGAGCCAAGATGACAGTTGGCGGCGACAGATCCTAGAAACTCCCCAAGTCCTAGGCGTAGATAGCTTTGACGATCGCGGGGCAATCGTGCGAGTCTGGATCAAAACCCAACCGCTCAAACAATGGGATGTCTCGCGCGAATTTCGCCGTCGCATTAAGATAAAGTTCGAGCAAGCCGAAATTCCTCTGCCTGTGCCGCAGCAGCAAGTCTGGTTTAGTAGGCAGTATACAAGTAAGAACAGAAGACGGAAGGTAGAAAACGGAGGAGTGGGAGACTTTTGAGACCAGGGATTGTGGGGAGTGTGGGGAGAACTGGGAGACAATTAATCACTAACTACTGTACGGGCAGTTTTTTTGCAGTAACTGTAGATAAATCTCTAGGGTTTTTAGATAAACTTGCCTCTACTAACCATTAAATACTAACCGATCCCCTAACCCCCTTATTAAGGGCGGATAAAGGGGGGATTCCAAAATCCTTTATCAAATGACCAATGACTATTCTGGAAGAAAAATTCTTTGCCAAGCTCAGAGAAGCAGGCATGCCAGAAGTTCCCCATCGCTTTTCTGTGGTTGCGCATCATCAAGAAATTCCCCAGTCAATTTTGACAGAAATAGGCACCTTTATTCGCATCTTCGATCGCGTGACACAAAGATCTACCTGGCAAGAAGCAGTAACGACCGATGCCCCAGAAATCGCCCGTTCTCCCCGTCCAGAAGTCTGTTTTTTTAGCGCCTGGGATTTTCATCTGCCGCCCGAACGTCCGTTTGCTTGGCAAGCGCTCGAATTCAATGACAACGGTTCTGGGCTTTTCTTGGCTGGATTAATTAACGCGACTTTTTATGAAATAGCCGACCTACAAAAACGCGCCGATATCCAACCTCCACTGCAATTTTCTGCCCTAAGCGAGTTAGTAGCCAGCTTCGTCGAAGAAGAAGCCAGAAGATTTTATGGAGAATTTCCTCGAGGGATATTTCTCATTCTCGACGATGCCGAATCGCTAGAGCGAGGTAAGTTTCAGTCAGAACTGAGACTGATGCGAGACCTCTGGCGGAATCGAGGATGGCAGGTAGAAATCGCTTCCCCGACAGAAACTCAATGGGATGGTCGGCGACTACTAGCTAAAGGAAAGGAAGTTTCCTTTATTGTCAACCGCTCGACTGATTTTTTCTGGCAAGCCGATGTATTCTCGTCCCTGCGTGCTGCCTACGCGGCAGGCAAAGTGTATGTAGCTCCTAATCCCTTTACCTACATTACTCGCAGCGATAAGCGATTATTAGAGTTTTTCTCTCTGCCTCACTGGGATAAAGAATTAGGTATTCAACCGGAGGAGCGAATTTGTCTGAGTACCCATGTCCCAGAAACTTACTTGCTCAGAGAAAGCAATGTTGACGAGATCGCATCTCGCAAGGAGGAATTTTTCTTTAAGCCTCTCTATAGCTTTGCTAGTCACGGTGTTTTGACCAGTTCGCAGGTGGGGCGATCGCGATTGCGCCGACTGATCGAGAAGGGAAAGCCTTATGTCGCCCAGAAAAAGGTTCCCAAGTCCTGGCTGCGACTGCCAAAAATGCAAGAAAATGCTCGTTTGTGGGCGGATTTGCGAGTGTGGGCTTATCGAGGCCAGATTTTTCTCTTATCTGGACGAGCTTCCCGCCATCCCGAATTGCTCGATCTGACTCCTCCAGGAGGCTGGATTCCTACTTATGCAAGATAATATCTCTTTACATGCAAAAATGCTACAAGTCTTCGGTTGAAAGCCCCTCTCCCGCTCTGGGAGAGGGGTTGGGGTGAGGGCGATTGTCATTTTTGAGGCAATAAATTTTTCCTTTTTCCTTTTAATTTGAGGGCGCGATCGCCATAAATTATTTGAATTACCATAACATATGGTTGAGAAAGTAACGGCAAAGTTTCAGTCCTTCTGGTTCCTGGTAGTCTGTTGGCAAGAGTGCGACCAATGCAGCTTGCAACGCCTCCAAAGCAGCATCTACTTCTTGGCGTTTCGGTCGCTTCGATTGGGGAAAACGTAATGGTTCTCCGAACCGAATGGTTAATTCTTTCCACAAATAAAGATCTTGTGTTCCAATCAGTACAACAGGTACGATTGGAACTCCAGCCTGTAACGCATAAATTGATGTCCCTCGTTTTAGTGGCAGGTATAATTTCCCTTCGGCAGTTCCCAAGCGTCCTTCAGGAAAGAGGATAATCCCTTCCCCACGCATCAAAATTGTTCGAGCGATGCGATTGAGTTGTCGTAGGGTTGGCATGTCACTTCCTGTTGGGACATCTCGTTCGATGCTTTTAGCTAACTCGACGAGATCGGCGCGATCGCGTTTTGCCCCTTCGATGACCGCCTTCTCCTCTTTCCACCAACGATCTAGAGGAACGATCCCACCGGCAAAAGAGAGAATTTGGCGCTTCCACCACTTATTGTAGAGCGCGCGACCATCACCGAAAACGTAGTAGTAGGGTTGCGCGGGGAGTTCGGCAAGCAGGAGCAGGGGATCGATAGAATTGAGGTGATTGGCTGCCAGAATTGCCGATTCGTTAGGTAGTCGTTCGAGGTGTTCGACCCGTATCCGAAAGAGCGCATGGAGCAGCGATCGCAGCACAAAGCGTCGCAGTCTACCGCTGGCTCTAGATTCAGGATATTCTTGGGAAAGCGGATCGAGCCGATCGAGCGTTTTCTCCATTGCATGGCGAACATCGCGATCGCGTGCGGCAGCGAGTCCCTCTTGCGCCCGTTTGATGGTTGCGGCAGTCAAGGGCGGCAAACTATCCGATTGTGTTTCATCCATTTTTCTCGTTTTTTCCCACCAACAGGCTCTTAGCTAGCAAAAACAGAGCCGATTAGTCTAAATTTTATAGATATAGTTACTAACTGCGATCGCCCGTCGCCGAGCTAATCGTTTTTGCTTGTGCTTATATGACTTTTATCCGCATACCAAAATCCCGGGAAGTTTCAGAGAACGAAATTACCTCAGAAACCATCTATTTCAATCGCCGTCGCTTTCTAAAAACTTTAGTCGGTGCTGGGATTGGCGCAAGTTTAATTCCGCTGGCAGGATGTCAAAAATCTTCTTCCGAAGCTGCATTGGCAGCCAGCCTCGATTTGCCGAAAATTAGCTCTTTTCACACCAATCCTGCTTTTGCCAAGGTCGATCGCCCCATTTGCGATCGCGAGTTGGCAGGACGTTACAATAATTTTTACGAATATGGTAGCACCAAAAATATCTGGTTGAAAGCTCAAAAATTACCAACTGAAAATTGGCAAGTAGAAGTTACGGGATTGGTCAAAAATCCTCGTACTTACGATCTCGACGATCTCAAAAAAACTTTTCCTCTCGAAGAGAGAATTTATCGCTTCCGTTGCGTTGAAGCTTGGTCGATGGTTCTCCCTTGGATTGGCTTTCCGATGAAGTCGTTAATTGAAGCCGTCGAACCCACTTCAGCGGCTAAATTCGTGCGCTTTACCTCCTTTTACGACTCAGACGTGACCAAAGGGCCCGGTCTTCATTTAGGATCTCTTCCTTGGCCCTATACGGAAGGATTGCGCATCGAAGAGATGGCGAATGAATTAGCCTTTTTTGCCGTAGGAATTTACGGACGCGAGTTGCCCAAACAACACGGCGCGCCCATCCGCATGGTACTTCCTTGGAAGTATGGATTTAAAGGGGCAAAATCGATTGTCAAGATTGAGTTTGTCGATACTCAACCAGCAACCTTTTGGAATACGGTCGTACCGAAGGAGTACGATTTTGAGGCCAACGTCAATCCTACTAAACCCCATCCTCGTTGGTCGCAAGCGACTGAAAAATTTATCAGCAAAGGGCCGGGTTTATCGTGGGAATTTAAGGAAACTTTACCATACAACGGTTATGGAGAGTACGTTGCGAGTTTATATCGAGTTTAATTTTATGCAGAGGTAATGCTGTTGGTTTCTAAAAATAGCTCTAAATCTTTATAGGTGATGCCATAGGTCACGGTCGGCTTTTCGTATCCTTTGAGCGTTACTTCAGACTGATGAAATAGCGCTTGAGCTTCCTTAAATTCTGATAGGTAACTGTAAGTCGTCTCTCCGATCGCGATATCCAACCCGATTTCTTTTGTCGTCGATTCCAAACGAAAGGCTGCATTGACGGTATCGCCGATCGCCGTGTAATCTGGATGCTCGTCGCTGCCCGTATTGCCCACCATAGCATAGCCTGTATTGATTCCCGTGCCAATTCTCAACGGGAAAGGCAGCGGGTATTGAGCGCTCAATTCCTCTGTCATTTTATAGAGATCGCTAGCTGCCTGAAAAATTTGCAGCAGTTCCTCTTTTTTAGCTTCTTCGTGTCCGTGAAACCAGATTGCCATGATGGCATCGCCGATGTATTTGTCTACCCAACTGCCTGCGTCGCGAATGATATCTCCTGCTTGACGAAACCAGTTGCCGATCAGCGATGAGAGCATCTCTTCGTTTAACTGTCTGGTAAGGACGGTAAAGTCCCGCATATCCACTACCATCACGGACATCAGTCTTCGCTCGTGCAACACGGAGGTCATCGTTTCTCGATCTGAGTTGTGACGAGAGCTTTGCGCTTGGCGACTAGCAGAGGGACAATGAAACTCTACGTCAGTTTTGCCAAAGGTGACGCGATCGCTATCCCGTAACGTTACCGGAATACTGACTCTGCGTCCGTTGACAAACGTGCCGTTGCGACTGCCTAAGTCGATCAGAAAAAATTCTCCCGTCCCCATAGACTGTAAAATGGCGTGATGGCGAGAAATACAGTTATCGGAAATAACAAAATCATTATCTTTACCGCGACCGATCGTCCAATAGGTTTTGCCAACTAATGGTAGGTAGCGGTTACCTCTAGTTGTTTGAAGTAGCAAGTATGGATTTTGTCCTGGGTTCTCCACGGGTAGGCGAGCGATGTGAGTATAGATTTCTTTTTTAACTCATAGACGCTGCTAGCAAAAACAGACTATCCACTAAGATTGTACTCAATACTGCCCCAGCAAATGCCCACCAGTGTAATTCTGGTTTTTGTAGCGATCGCCACCCCACAACAATCAGTAAATCGACTAAAACGACTGCCCAACTGATGCCCCAAGGCGTTTGGATTTGCGCGATCGCGCTTTGAAAAATCGGTCTTGCTAACGCGGGATTGACTTGCATCAATTGTCGCCAGTAGGGAATTAACCCAGTTAAATAGAAAAATAAGTCTGTGATAGCAGTCCCCAACAAAGAACCGAGATAAAACCAGTTGCCTATTTTTCCCCAACCCCGCCACAAGCACCAGCAAGCAAACGGTACGCCAATCGACTCTACAGGCAGATGAATAAGGGGTTCCCAACGCAGCCATCCCCAATAAATCGAGCCAGCCAGCCAACTCCAACTAAATCCTATCAGCAAATCTCCCCAGATTTGCGTCTTCGGATGCTTAAGCAACGCGATTCCTAAGATCGCCCATCCACCTGTCAGCAATAAACTTACCCAGGGAAATAATCTCACCAGAGGAGTCTGAATAAAGACGGGAACGGAAACTAAAAAAGCTGCTGCTAAGAAAAAAAATCCAGCTTGACGTTCTCTCGTTTGAGTTAAAGATAGAACCTGCGAAGTTTTGCCTGATGGCAATGCGCGAGCGGAAGTGACAGAAGACGTGGAAGAAACCAAGGTTTGATTTATCAAAATGTTTTTAATATTCTTTACTTATCTTTACCTATCTCAATATACCATAGGTCAAGATTCCTTATATTTAAGGATAAAAGATGGGGCATAAATTGGAAAGACCTTCTGTAAGTCAATTAAGAGAGACAGGATAACTGGGGGATCCTTTTTTAAGGATGGGGAGACTGGGGGAGGGGGGAGACAATTAACTACTAACCAATTCCCAATGCGATCGGCAAACGCCCCGATTCGATGAATTCGATTTATAATATTATTTAAGGATTAAGGATTTCTAAAAATTTTTCAAAAACTTCATTTTTTCAATTTTTTTATCAAATAACAATTGACGACTTAAGTCTACTTTCTCAGTCTTTTTAACAATGGTGCGTCTGCCCTAAAACACCACTGGTAGCTTTAGGAAGGTAAAATATGTCTAGAACGACCGATCGCAATTCTTGGCTATCGCTAAAAACTGGCACGATTTCCTTCGAAAGCGCTGTGCGGATAGCAGCAAGTACGCTAATGTTGGGGATGTTAATCTCTATCCCCCCGTTGAATTTACCTGCTAGCGCATACAAGCTGAGTACCGGACAGACTGTCTTTTTTAAATCTCCCCGCTTAATTCGGGCTGCTGCCAGCCAAAACGCGCCAGGAGCCGCATCAACAACCTATCAGTTTACTATTGAAGTTCCCAAAAATGCGGGAGAAGCGCTAGCCGCCGTTACGATTACGCAGAAACCCAGTCCAGAACGGATTAAATTTGATGTCAGCCAAAGCAAAGCGTTTATCGGCGACAGTTTTGCTGGGGGATCGCAACTGGCTCTCTCTAGTATTGGCGGGAGCGAGCCATCGGAAGAAAACTCGGTGACTATAGCGTTTGACGAGCCTGTAGAACCCGGAACGACGGTAACGGTTTCTTTAAAAGCTTTACGCAATCCCGACCGAGGCGGCAACTATCAGTTTGGTGTTACGGCTTATCCAGTAGGAGAAAATAGCCTCGGTTTATATTTAGGTACGGCACGGTTGCAGTTTATGCCCCGTTAGCTCGCTTTTTGCTGAAAACTAAATCCTATCGGCTAAAGCCCTGAAACATCAGTAGTATGAGTGGTACGAAGTCCTTCGAGTTTGGAGACAATCTTAGGTTTGAGCTTTTCTAGTTCTTGTTTAAGTAGCTTTTTGGTCACTTGCGGCTTTCCTGGCTGGACGATTTGACTGGTATTTGCCCATTCAAGCAACATTTTGCATTGATTGGGTGCGATAGTAGACTTCATCACATGCTGGCATCGCTGGGGATTTTCTAAGGGAAAGAACAAAATCCAGTAGCAGCCAGTCTCTGCTAAAAGCCTAGCTAATTTCTGGCCGGCAGGCGTTTTGAGATCCAAATAACAGGGCAACCACCGAGGACCGTAGTCGCGGTGATAGAGAACCGTTATCCAGAGAATCGTTGGATGGGGATTGGGCATAAAGAGAAATTGGTTATAGCGGATGCTGGCGATGCGATTGTGAATGTCTTGGCGATCCAGCATGACCCACAAGCTAGTAAATATGCCCTCAGAAGTGCGAATCAAATTAGGAAAAACAATTTTTTGCTGGGGTTTATCTTCGGGCCAGGATTTTTGCAGGCAAATATCTTTCGTTGAACCCAGAGAGCTGCGAGAACTGCGGCTGATAGTTTTATCCTGCTCTAAAGTCGGTGGCAACTCGCGAGCAATTGGACGATTATTTTGATAAATGGGATCGATCCCGTCTAGAGCTTGGATCAGTTCGCTGACGCTTTGTGGGCGATCCTGGGGCGATTTGGCAAGGCACTTCACGATCAGTGCTTCTAATGCCGGAGGGATTTTTAAGCTAGGGTTGAATGGTTGAGGCTTGGCATAGTGATGGGCTTCATACCACCCGCCAAAGGAGGAATTTTCTGGGAAGATCGGCATCTCGCCCGTCAGCATCTCGTACATCATAATCCCCAGACTGTAAATGTCAGAACGATTGTCGAGTTCTTTGCCCTCCATTTGCTCTGGGGAACAGTAGGCGAGAGTTCCCATAAACGACTGGGTTTGCGATTCGCCAGACTGAATCAGCTTGGCAATTCCAAAATCGAGGATTTTAACTAATTCTCCTAAAGCAGAATCTTGCGTGACTAAAATATTGCTCGGTTTGATATCTCGGTGAATAATAGGACAAAGTTCGCCCCCAAATATGATTCCCTTATGGGCGCATTCCAAACCAAAACAAATTTGGCGAGTTAGCTTTAAGAATCGCGGCAGAGGGAGAGGTTGATATTTAATAACTTCACTGAGACTTTCTCCTTGAAGGTATTCCATGACATAGAAAGGAATATCTCTCTCATCGACTCCGTAGTCTCTGACACGAACGATGTGAATGCTTTTTTCGCCTAATTGGGCAGAAATGGTAGCTTCTCGCTCGAAGCGATCGCGCATT